>CAYOUR010000158.1:7537-10306 GCA_964407145.1 uncultured Lentisphaeraceae bacterium
AGGACTCACGACTCATTGGCGGTGCGCTGGGGCGAGGACTCACGACTCATGAGGCATGATCCCATGGATTGGACTCTGGGGACGCCAGGGACCCTGGGGAATGACCCTTGACGCCTTGGACCCGTGGGGACAACTTGGACTGATTGGACCCGTGGGGACAACTTGGACTGATTGGACCCGTGGGGACGGATTGGACTCCTCGGTTACCGGCTGGACACTGGGGAGCCTTGGTTATCGGCTGGGCCCCCTTGGACTCCTGAGGTCCGGGGCGACGCCGGATGCCGGTCAGCCGGAAATCAACTCCGACCGACTTTCCCCTTCAGATCATCAACTGTGCAACCCGTCCGCCTCCATGGTTGGTTACATAAATGAAGAACATTGGGCGTTATGGACGAGCGGTCAATAGTCCTCGTCGTTGACTGCGGCCTCCATGCTGTCGATGAGGATTTCCCGTGGGGCGGTGCCGATCTGCGGGCCGACGACACCGCGTTTTTCCATCAGCTCCATCAGGGTCGCGGCCTTGTTGTAGCCGACGCGCAGCCGACGCTGGACATAGCTGATGGATGCTTTCTGGTCCCGGATGACGATTTCCATGGCCGCCCGGAGCAGACTGTCATTGCCGTTATCAAAGCCGTCTTCGTCGACAAAGTCATCGTTTTCGCCGGGCGGTGTGGTTTCCGCAGCGGTTTTCAGCAGGTCGAAATCACGTGCCGGGTCGCCTTGGGCGGCGCAGAATTGCACCACGCGTTCAATTTCCGCGTCCGTGACCATGGTTCCCTGCAGACGCTGGAGCCGTGCGGCGCTGGGTGGTTTGAACAGCATGTCACCGGCGCCGAGCAGGCTTTCCGCGCCTTTGCCGTCGATGATCGTGCGGGAGTCGACCTGGGAAGAGACCTGGAAGGCGATGCGCGTCGGAAAGTTGGCCTTGATGACGCCGGTGATGATATTGACGCTCGGGCGTTGGGTGGCGACAATGGCGTGGATGCCGACGGCGCGCGACATCTGGGCAATGCGCGCGAGCCCGGTTTCAACTTCGGCGCGGCAGGTGAGCATGATGTCGGCGAGTTCGTCGATGATCAACACGATGTACGGCAGCTTCTCGGGAATGGGGTCGCCGCTGTCGTCCCGCATGACTTCTTCGCCGGCCGTCGACGGGCGCTGATTGAACGCCACGAGGTTGCGTACGCCGACCTTGGCGAGGATGCGGTAGCGCCGTTCCATTTCCTGCGTGAGCCAGCGCAGGGCAAGCACCACCAGCTGGACATCGGTGATGACCGGCACCACCAGGTGCGGCAGGCCGCGGTACACGCTCATCTCCACCACCTTCGGGTCGACCAGCATCAGCCGCAACTCCTCCGGTGGGAAGCGGTACAGCAACGACAGAATAATGCTGTTGAGACAAACCGACTTGCCGCTGCCGGTCGCACCGGCGACGAGCAGATGCGGCGCCCGCGCCAAATCGAGCACGACGTCCGCTCCCTGGATGTTCCGGCCCATGATGATCGGCAGCTGGCCGTGGCTGGCGCGCCAGGCCTCGCCGGACAGAAAAGTCCCCCCGCGCACCATGTCTGACTGGCGGTTGGGCACTTCAACGCCGACGTAATCCTCCCCCGGCACCGGGGCGAGGATCCGCAGGCTGGGCGCCGACAAGGCCATCGCCAGGTTGTTGGCAATGGCGCTGACCGCATTGACCCGGACGCCACGGGCAACATGAACCTGGTATAAAGTCACCCTCGGTCCCCGAATCGCATCGCCCACATCGGCGTCAATGCTGAAGCTGTCCAACGTGTCCTGAATCTGCTTTCTGGTCGCCTCGATTTCGGCATCGTCGCGGCCGGCCACCGCGTCGCCTTGAATCAGCAGTTCGAGCGGCGGCAGCTGATACGGCTGATGCCGCCCCGGCCCGGCAACGGCTTCGGCGGCCAGCGGGGCCTGAGCGGCGGCGGCAGGCAAAGTGGCGTCAACCGACGCCGGCTCAAATTCAAATTCAAGCTGCTCCGGCAAGGGCGGTTCGCGGTCCGGCCGGCGATCCGGGTCGATAAGCGGCTGGATTCTTTCCTCATGCTCCTTTTCACGCCAGAGTTTTTGCCGGCGCTGTTCGCGGGCTCCCTGCTTGGCATAGAACCGCCGCTGCCATTTTTCCAAAAGCGTCGGGTTGATTTCGGCGTTGGCCGGCGCCCTGGCGGATTCAGGTCCGGCCTGGTCGGCTGATGCAGCCAGCCCGGCGTCAGCCGCCGATTCGGCAACGCCACGACCGCCACGGCGCTTTCCACCGGGGGCGGCGGTGGAGACAGAGCCTTTGCCGGGCGTGAACACGCCGCGCCAAAGCGGTCCCCGAAAGGCCCTGGCAACCATGATGCGGAAGATTCTTCCGGCACGCCGCACTTCGCGCCAGACCATGTGGCCCACGATTTTTGCCAGCCCTCCGCCGACGGCCGGATCATTCCTCTCCATGTCATCCTCGGCTGTGTCATGACACCGTCAAAAGCCAAAAAACAGAACGAATTCACGCCCTTCCGGCGGCGCCGGGCAACCGGCGGCCGAAACCACGGCATGAATCCGCTGTTGACAGTACTATAACCACCCTAGGCTGTTTTGCTTATCGGAACAGCCCCATTCCAGTTATTTCCAAGTAACCGGTCACCCATTGAGAATTGCGCCAAGGTATGGTGCCGTCGTTCTGGCATGATGCCCGGCAAAATGAGGCTGGACACCCTACGGCAGCCGGAAGGCTGGACTGCCTATGACCGCCCGAAGGGCGGGACAAAC
>CAYOUR010000159.1:0-5226 GCA_964407145.1 uncultured Lentisphaeraceae bacterium
CGGCAGTCTGAAAGTTCACAAATGTTCATCACAAGATTTCGCACATTACCCAAAACTTTGCACATTACCGAAAAATGGCTTGATCGGCCGGCATGCCAGATCAAGGCAAGATTTCCAGGTTGGCATCTTGGAGCACGGCGACCGCGACCGTGTCTTCGCGGCGGCGGCGGATCAGGCGGACAATCTCGTCCGAATACGAGCCGGCCATGACCAGGACAGCCTTGATGGACGTGTCATCCAGCAGGTCGGGAGAAACGATGGGCAGGTCCGAAGCCGGAGTGAATTTGCCCTGCTTGAATGGGGCGGAGTCCATGACAGCGCGCACGCGGTCCCCAAGACGCGCCTGGGCCATGATGGCAAAGGCCTGATGTCCGGCGCCCCAGACCGCGACTTCCCGGGGCTGAAAACGGCCGGTGAAGGCATGAATCTGGCGGATCAGCTCCTGCTGGGCTGCGGCAAATCCCGAGACCTCGAGGGGCAGGCGTTTGCGGACTTCCGCGGAGATGACGTAGTTGTGCCAGACGACGCGGTCGCGGATGACGTCAAAGCCGTGGTTTTCCAGGGTGCGGCGCAGCGTTGCACGGGTAAAGTAGAACAGGTGGTCGGCCGTGAATTCGGCAAACATGCGGTTTTGCAGTATCATGTCGAAATTGGGCACCTCGACCAGGCCGATGCCTTGCGGCTGCAGATTGGCGTGAATGCCGTTCAGGACGCGGGGCAGGTTGGGCAGGTGTTCAAGCCAGTTCAGTACAAAGAAAGCGGCATAGGGCGCTCCGGGGATGTTCTCCTGACCTGTTTCGAGGTAGATGTTGTGCACGTCAAAGCCATCTTGACGTGCCAGGTCAGCTGTTTCCCGGCCACCTTCGATGCCGCTGACGCGGGCGCCGGCTGCCGCCATCAGGCGCAGGTATTCGCCTCGACCGCAGCCGATCTCCAGCACCTTCTTGCCCAACAGCTGATGGCGTTTCAGGAAAGCCCGGAACTGGCGGTGTCGGAAACGGCCCATTTCCGGCGAATAGGCTGCGGCCCGAATGACTTCACGGTAGTATGGGACTGGCTCGGCGTCAAGTTGAACCAGGGCGCAGCCAGGACACTGCACGACTCTGAGGTCAATGCCGGCCGTGCCCGGCGCCGTCGGCAAATGCTGGGCCGCGGCCGGCAGGTTCCGGTATTCCAGCAGCGGCGGGGCGGAGATTGTTGTTTGGCAAACGCGACAGAGCATGGTGTGACCAGTGGGTTGACGGCTCAGGGACGCACACGACAACTGCCGTCGTCATTGCCGCAGCTGTTCTTCTGATGGGCGCAGAGATGGCCGGCACATGTCTTTCGGGCGAAACTCAGGAGGCGTTGGGGCCAAGGTTCTCCGGGTGGAGGTTGCGTTCATATTCATCGCGCGGCAGGAACGGGGCCAGGTCCTCCATCGGTTTGGAGACCATGCGTCCATCCGGAAGCATTTCCGAGGCCAGGCGTGGGGCTGATGGCACATCGGGGTCAGTCATGACTTCGCAGAGGACGGCTCCGGGCGCGTCCAGGACAGCGCCGACGCGGTGGTCCAGCCCAACTGGCGACTCAATCCGATGATAGGGCAGCTGGTAGGCGTTGGCGACAGCCTGCAAATCGGGCAGGGTCAGGCCGCTTTGCGGGTTGCAGGCGACCAGGCGGCCATTGAAACGCGCCTTCTGCATGGCGACGATGGAACCATAGCCGTTGTTGTTGAGGATGAAGAGCTTGATCGGTGGATTGAGCCGGTGCAGCGTCTCCAGTTCCTGGATGTTGTGCTGCAAGCCGCCATCGCCGATGACGCCGACCGTGCGTCGTCCGGAGGCCACCGCCGAGCCGATGGCGGCGGGTAGGCCAAAACCCATGGAGCCCAGGCCCGGGGTGTTGTGGACGCGAAGCCCGGCCTTGACCCGGATGGCCTGCATCGTCACTTCGGCGCAGGCGCCCGAACTGCCAGGCACCAGCACGTCGCCTTCGCCCAGCTGTCGGGAAAGGACATCGGTCAGGTGATAGAGGTTGACCAGCGGGCTGCGTTCATCGCAATATTCCGGGAGAATGACCGGGTAGCTGCGGCGCAGCCGCTGGCAATGTCCGAGCCAGGCCGAGAAATCCGGCAGCGGTCGGGCAGGGCGTGCGCGGTTCAGGGCGCGCAGCAGCCGGCCGGCGTCCAGGGCCAAGCCGGCGGTGACGGCCATGTCGAGCTTGCCGATTTCATGCGGGTCGATGTCGACGATGATCTTGTTGGCCCGGGGGGCAAAATGCGCATGGTTGAAGCCGGTCTGGCAGAGGTCCAGGCGGGTGCCGATGGCCAACAGGCAATCGCAGGTCTGCTGGACGAAGTTGGCGCCGCGCTGGGCGATGATGCCTGGGCGGCCGACAAACAGAGGATGTACGTCAGGCAGGAAATCGGCCGCCTTCCAGCTGGTGAGTACCGGCAGGCGGTATTTCTCCACAAATTCCAGAAAGTCGGGGATGGCGCGTGCCAGGCGGATGCCATTGCCGGCATAGACGGCTGGGCGCTGGCAAGCGGCGAGCTGGCCGAGAATCAGTTGGGCGGCGGCGGCGCAGTCGCTGGCGTCATCGGCGGGGGCGGGAAGGTCGAAGCCGGGGAGCTGCGTCGGGTCGATCATGGCCCCCTGGGTGTCGACTGGCAGGTCAAGCCAGACCGGTCCCGGCCGGCCGGTCGTGGCGAGGTGAATGGCCTTTTCCAGTTCCAGGCGGATTCGGGCCGGGTCAGTGACGCAGACGGCGTATTTGGTGATCGGGGCGACGATGGCCGTGATGTCGACTTCCTGGATGCCCATCTGGCGGACGCCCCTGCCGCCCAGCAGCTCATTATGTTTAGCCTGCCCGGAGATGACCAGCAGGGGCGTGGAGTCAATCCAGGCGCCGGCCACGCCGGTGACGGCATTGGTCGAGCCGGGGCCGGCCGTGACCAGGGCGACCCCGAGCCCGCCGGTGTACTGGGCGTAGGCTTCGGCGGCAATGGCGGCAGCCTGTTCATGCAGGCAGCAGGTGAATCCCAGGCCCGGAGTCCGTCCCAGGGAATCCACCAGATGCATGCAGCCGCCGCCAGGAAGCATGAAGACATGTTTCACGGCCGCGACCTCAACCAGGGTCCGGAAAACGTAGTCAGAGACTTTTTCCATGATGTGCAATCGGTTTTGGAGTGTAGTGGGAAATAAGTTGCGGGAGGGGTGGCTTGCGGCAACGTCATTCGGGCAGTTCGAGGACCTCGGCGTGGTTCCATGGCTGCGGCATGAACCGTGCCTCGAGACCTGCCCGGCGGGCGGCTTCGACCTGCGCGGGGCTGTCATCAATGAGGATGACTTTCCCCGGCCAGGTGGCAAGCACTTCGGCCTTGTTGACGTCATAGACGGGAAGTCGGCATTCGGGGCGGGGCGAGGGAATAAAATGGAAGGTCCTGATCCAGTCGCCAAAATGGCGTACGACCCATTGCGCGGAAAGGTGCGCGCAGGAACGCGGGACGGCGGTCAGGGCCACATGCCGGAAACGGTCGCCGCATGACTGCAGGAAACGCATGACCACCGGGTTCGGCGGGAGGTCAGCCAGGTGACCAAGGCGAAAGGCGTCCAGGCGGCGCCGGTAGTCATCCAGGCTGATCCCGAGGCAGCCGTGTGGCGGGTTTTCGGTCAAGGCGTCGTAGGAGACGGTCGGGAAGTCATGTTTGAGCCAGGAGCGCATCAGGGCATTGAGGACATCGTCGACATCCCAGGCGATGGTGGTCATCATTGCACGTCCTCGGTCAGCCAGCTGGTATAGAAGGTCATGTAGGTTTTGCGCCGGGCAGGCTCCGCGATGGCGCAGTCTTCGTAGAACGAATCGTTCAGGTAGTGCGTGGTGGATATTTCTTCAAAGACGGCGCCAGTCGGGCTGGAGAAGCGATGCTTGCGGTCGCGTTCGACGACGATGATGTCGCCGGCACGGTACGTTTTTTCCTCGTCGCCGATGGCCAGCCGGAGTTCGCCGTAGAGAACATGGAAAGTCTCCTCCTTTTTCTGATGCCAGTGCACGGGATTTTCCTGTCCCGGCAGCAGGAGGATGATCTTTTTGCAGTATTCGCGGTTGACGCAGGTGATGATGGAGCAGCCGAAGCGGTCGAACTGTTCGAGCCCGTAATGATGGGAGATTTCCAGGTCCAGTTTGTCCTGGAGCCGGAGGTTGGCGTCCTTGATCAGCCGGCACAGGCGACGGACGATGTCGAGGACCTGTCCGCGGATGTTAGTGACCTCGACCTGCCCGACGTTGATCGGGGCGCGGGCCCCGAAGGCTGTCTTGGCGGTGATGATCTTGTATTTCGAGCAGTCGTTGGCGATGATTTGGCCGGGGGTGTTGGGGAGGGCGAAGAAAGTGTCTTCCGGGCTGAGGCGGGTGCCCGGGGCGATGGTGCGGGCGGCATACAGGCCTCGCTGCAGGCCCCGCAGGTCGTCGCGTTCCTGCCCGGAGATCTCCCGCCGCCGGCCGACGACGCCGCAGACCCGGTAGGCTCTGAGCATGGCCTGCAGCCATCGGACGATTTGTTCGGGCGTGCTGGAATAGGCGTTGAGGGCGTACTTGGCGGTTGGCAATCCGACATGGCGTTCCAGGACCGCGGCGCCCTTGGCGACGGCGATGATGGCGGCTTCGCACAGGTCCGGGTTTTCATGCGTGGAAAAACCGACGCTCAAATCCGGGTAGCGCTGCCGGAAAAAGTCGATCTGGTTCAGTTCGAGGTCGTCATCCGGGGTCGGATAGGCGCCGACGCAGTGCATCAGGCAGAGGGGGATGGACCGGTGTTCAAAGAAGGTGACGACGTTGTCGATGTCGGTCAGGGCTGCGCCGGCGGTGGAGGCAATGACCGGCTTGCCGGTTTGGGCTACCCGCTCCAGCAACGGCCAGTCAGTAAATGAGCAGCTGGCGACCTTGATGAATGGAAAGCCATGTTTTTCGAGCTTGTCAACCGACGGCTCGTCAAAGGGGGTGCAGAGGGTCAGGAAACCGCAGGCTTCGGCTTCGCGTTTCATGGCCAGGAAGTCTTCTTCTGAGAGCCTGGTTTCGGAAAATCGCTTGATGTATTTCAGGTCCATCCGCTGGCGATAATCAGGATGGATGAGGGAATCCAGGTCGCGGTACTGGAATTTGATGACGAAGCGGAAGGGCCGTCCCCGGGTTGTCTTCTCCAGAGCCTCAACAATCTTCAGGCCGTGGGCAAGTTCCCCGCCATGG
>CAYOUR010000159.1:5236-10274 GCA_964407145.1 uncultured Lentisphaeraceae bacterium
AAGCGGAAGGGGAAGTCCCGGACGGCATGGTGAAAGGCATGGATGATGTCGATGCCGTGGCCGACGTCGCCCATGTGGTTGTTGGCCATCTCCAGAATGACGAGTTTGTCGAACATCGATTTGTCCATGGTGTTTTTTTTCCCGCATCAAGGGGTCATGAATCTGCTTTGACTGCAGTATGGCGCTAGCGATATTATAGCCTCTCCCGCCAGGCATTTCAAGACGAAGGCAGGCAATGACCGATGACCAATATCCCAAGATTCACTGACAATCCGTTTGAAAATGCATCCTGGACAGTTATTTTCATGGCATGTTTCACAACTTGAAGGCCTTCCATTGATGTGGGTTGTGGGCGCGGTCGTGCTTGGCTTGATGGCAGGCGTGGTTCCGTCCGACGAGTCTTGGAAGGGCGGTGGGCGGCCCCCAAGCACGTCGGCGAGCGCGCTGTTCCGCTGAAAGCATGCCGACCAAGGAAGGAAAAAAGCGTAAAACGGAATCGGGGATGACATCATGCATCAATTGAAAATTGGCTGGGCGCGGCGGGACATTTCGACAACGAAGCCGGTGAATATTCCCGGGCAGTTTCACATCCGCGTATCCGAGGGGATTCTGGACCCCCTGACCTTGACCGCGCTGGTGCTTGACGACGGGGAACACGCCCTGGTGATGGTCTCCGTGGACACGGTTCTGATGTTGTCCGACACCATCAAGCTCATCCGAGCCAGGCTGGCGGCTTTATGCCCGGAAGTGGACGCCTCGCGGGTCATCATCCACGCCACCCACACGCATGCCGCCGCCGCCAACTACGACGGCATGGCCAAGGCAGCGCAGGCCTTTCCGGTCGATCCGTCGATCACGATTGAGCCGGTGGCGGTTTATCGCGACTTCCTGGCCGAGTCCGCGGCGTCGGCGGTGGCCGAGGCCTGGCGGCGGCGCGCTCCGGGCGGTTATGCCTACGGCTACGGCTACGCCGTAGTCGGCCACAGCCGCAAAACGTGGTACTTTGACGATCTGTCCCTGCGTCCGGAGATGACCGGGCGCCCCGGCGTCTGCGTCAACGGCCATGCCCGCATGTACGGACAAACCAATGACCCGATGTTCAGCCATTACGAAGCGGGCGCCGACCATTTTGTCAACCTGCTCTTTACGTTTGACCAGGCCGGGAGCCTGACCGGCGCCATCGTCAATGTCGCCTGCCCCTCGCAGTGCTCCGAGGGCATCAGCCGCCTGTCAGCCAGCTTCTGGCATGAAACCAGGCAGATGCTCCGGGCCCGCTTTGGCGACATCGACCTGTTGCCGCAGTGCGCCCCGGCCGGTGACATCTCGCCGCGGATTCTCCATTACAAAGACGCCCAGGCCCGGCGGTTCCAGCTGAAATTCGATGGGCGGCCGGAGGCGTTCTCCGAGCAGTACATCCGCCACGACATTGCCGAGCGGCTGGCGGCGGCCTTTGCTGAAACGCTGGCCTGGGCCCGCCAGGACGTGCGCACCCAGGGGCGCATCGAAACGTCAAGCAGGAAGCTGCAACTGCCGGCGCGACCCATCACTGACGAGGAGTACCAGCAGGAAAAGGCCTTGTACGACGCCATGCTGCAGGAGAGCTTCCAAAAGGAAGGAACGCCGCGGGAACGCCTGACGCACGACTCGGTCCTGGCCGCCCGCCGGGAACGCTCCCTGGGCCTTCTGGAGCGGTACGAGGAACAACGCCAGAATCCGTTCTTCACCATGGAACTGCATGTCGCGGCCCTGGATGAGGTCGGCTTTGCGGTGTCACCGTTTGAATTGTACATGGACTACATGCACCGGATTCAGGCCCGCAGTCCGTTCGTGCAGACCTTCAACATCCAGCTTGGCGCCAATGAATACTCAAGCCGTTATTCAGGATACCTGCCGACGGAACGCGCCTTCATGGGCAAGGGCTACAGTGCCAGCCGATACTGCAACATGGTCGGCCCCGAAGGCGGCCAGGTCCTGGTGGAGGAAACGCTCGGAGATTTGCGCCTCCTGCATGATCGCATCAGGGTGGCGGCAACGTGATGGACGACAACGGATTCCCCCGGCCGCCGCGGGCAACCATGAGGCGGGAAGCGGCGCCATGAAGGTGATGCCATCCTGGCCGAATGGGCTCTTTTTTCTGAACAGCTCCGGCTTCAGTCCGCGCTGACGGACCGTCAGCCGAACATTGCATCGCGCCAGGCCGGTCGGAAACCGCCCCCGCGGCTTTGTTTGGGCAGCCGACTGCGGCGTCGTGGTTTTTCCCTGCTGGTCCCAACCAAGGTGCTCAGGCGCCCCAGTCTGACAGGCAGCTGTTGTCCGGGGGCGGCGGCGGGGCTGCCGCCGCCATGCCGTCGGCTCAGAATCTGAGGAAGACGCCGTGCCGGGTGCGGAAACTCGGGTCTTCACGGGTGAAGGCCAGGTGGCCGTTGACGAAGACCTGGTCAATGCCTTTGGCCAGGGCGGTGGGATTTTCCAGGCTGGCCATGCCGTCCAGTTCGTCTTCGTCAAAGAGGACCAGATCGGCGGCATAGCCTTCGCGAATCACGCCACGGTCCTTGAAATTGAAGAAGCGAGCCGGGTCGGCGGTCATGCGCCGGATCACATTCTGCACAGGCGCCATTTCGCGGGCGATGCGATAGAAGGCCGGGAAAGTGCCGAAGCCGCGCGGATGGCAGAGCCCCAGCGACCCGTCCGCCGGAATGGCTGAGGCGTCCGTGCCAGGAAAACACCAGTCCTGGGCCAGGAATTGCCGGAGGACGTCATGATTCATGGTGCCATACGCGGCCGAACCGCCGGATTTGTATTCGGTCAGGAACTTGACATAGAGTTCCGGCACGGTCAAGCCAAGCGCGGCGGCGACGTCGGCAATCGGCTTGCCATAGAAGGAACGCAGCTTCGGGTCGTTGTTCATGATCATGACATTGTCCCAGTCGCCGCGGATGCACCCTTTTTCGGTCATGGTTTTGAGCAGCTGTTCGCGGACCTCGGCGGACTCACGCAGCTGCTGCTGCAACAGGCCGCCCTCGGTGCGGTTGAACGGCTCCGGCACGGAAACCAGCAGCGATGTATGGGAGAAGATGTAGGGATAGCGGTCGGCCTTGACGGCCAGGCCAAGCCGTTGCTGCTCCTCAATCATCGCGATCATGGTCGGTGCCTTGCCCCAGTTGCCGGGGCCGGTCGCCTTGATGTGGCTCACCTGCAATTTCCCGTCACCAGCCCGTGCCACCCGAAACGCCTCCTCCAGGGCCGGCAGGACCTCGTTGCCTTCGGACCGCATATGGGTGGCATACGGCTTGCCTGTGCCGCGCAGCACCGTCGCCAAGGCTTCGATTTCCTCCACCTGGGCGAATTTCCCGGGGAAGTAGATCAAGCCGCTGGAAAAGCCGGCGGCGCCCTGGTCGAGGGCCTGCCGCAGCAGCTCCTGCATACGCTGCAGTTCGCTCCTGGTCAAGGGCTTGTCCTCGTAGCCCTTGACCCGTGAACGGAGGGTGTTGTGGCCGCAGAGCGTACCGATGTTGATGGCCGGTCGGACGCGGTTGACGGCCTCGCCATAGGCGTTGACGTCCCCCCAGCATTCGCGCAGGCCGGTTTCCGTCAGGACCTCCCGGATGTTATCGGGGTTTTCGGCGAAAGATGAATGGCCGCAGTTGCCGACGATTTCGCTGGTGATGCCCTGGGAAATCTTGCCGTCCGCCTCCGGGGCCTTGATGATGCTTCGGTCCGAGTGGCTGTGAAGGTCAATAAAGCCGGGGGAAAGCGCCAGGCCACGGGCGCAGAACGTCTCGGTCCCGGCCAGGTTGAGGGCGCCGGTCGCCGCCACGGCGGCGATTTTTCCATCCCTGACCACGACATCGGCCGTCAGCGGCGGTCCGCCCAGGCCGTCATACAGATGCGCTTCGGTAATGGCAAAACAAGTAGCGTTGGGGTGAATGGTCATGGTCGTTGGGGCATTGATTTTTATGGGTTGCTGTTCCTGCCGCCGCCTTTGCCCGGCATCAACACCAGGCGGCCTGCAGCAGTTGCCGGGGCAAGTGCCGTCAGCTGTCGCTCGCGGCCGTGACACCAGGCGCAGCCGCCTGTGCGTCAGGGCCGAAGGAAACAACGCCGTCCCGCCGGCGCCGTTGTCACACGGGTTTGCCGGGCATTATGGCTGGGCGTCTGCCGGCGCCTTTTCCTTGTCGCCGCGGATGGATTTCAGGAAGCCGCCAGCGGCGTCCTTGACATTGGCGGCGGCGTCCTTGAGGTCTTTTTTGGCCTCGTCGGCTTTTGCTTCCGCGTTTCCACCGGCGACCGACTTCAGCAGGCCGCCGGCCGAGGCGGTGAGCTTTTTCAGGGCTTCCGACGCGGCGTCAATGACGCCGGTCAGGACTTTGTTCAGCACCTGGGCCGAGGCCTCGACCGGGGTGACGTCCTTTTCCTTGCCGATGTCCGACATGGCGACGGTCGGCAGGGGCACCGGCAAGGCCGCACCCTGGAGAAGCGTCGCACTCAAATTGATCTGGCCATTGGATACCGTGACCTGGTCGATGACAACCTTCTTGCCCGGCTTCTTGTCCTTCGCCGTGTCTTCTTTTTCGGGCTTGGCGCCGTCGTCCTTGGGCAGGAAAGCGTTCACATTGTCCTGAATCACACCGATGTTGGAATTGGTCAGGCTCCGTTCATACGTGATCTGCGGCGCGTCGATCAGGATTTCCCGAATATGGATGGTGTCGGAAAAAATGCTCTTGGGGTCGAGCTTCACCAGGACCTTGCCCAGCTGCATGGCCGAATCCGTCTTGTAGCCGTCCGGATTGCCGATGACGAGGTTGTCTATGACCAGCTTGCCGCGCAGAAGCGACAAGTCGATGTCCTCGACCTTGATCGGCGCCTTCGTTACTTGGGAGCCGACGGTCTGGACACCCGTTTTGATGATCCGGCCCAGGGAGGCCACAACGATGACCAGGGCGATGACCAGAATGATCACCACGGTCGCCACAATGGTCAGAATCTTCTTCTTTTTGCCCTTGCCGCCGTCGCCGCAGCCGCAGCCGCAGCCGCAGGA
>CAYOUR010000160.1:0-5622 GCA_964407145.1 uncultured Lentisphaeraceae bacterium
ACCCACTATTTCTGCGGCGGCATCCAGGCCGGCGTGGACGGCGCCACGGCCATGGCTGGTCTCTCCGCCGTGGGCGAAGCGGCTTGCACCGGCCTGCATGGCGCCAACCGGCTGGCCAGCAACAGCCTGCTGGAAGCCATGGTGGTGGGCTACAACGCCGTCCACCACGCCGCCGCCGGGGGCGGCCCCGGCCGGCCGGCCCCGGCCGCCGAGCTGGTCCCCGACTGGGAACAGGGCAATGCCGTCAACTCCGACGAAATGGTCGTCATCGCCCATAACTGGGATGAGATCAGGCGTTTCATGTGGGACTTCGTCGGCATCGTCAGAACCAACAAGCGGCTGGAACGAGCCAAGAACAGGATCCGGCTGCTGCGCAAGGAAATCGAGAAATACTACTGGAATTTCATCGTCACGCCCGACCTGATCGAACTGCGCAACCTGGCCTCGGTGGCTGAGATGATCATCGACAGCGCCATTGCCCGGCCGGAAAGCCGCGGCCTGCACTACAATCTCGACTATCCGACGGCCGCCGCGGATTCGCGCGGCAAGGACAGCGTCCTGCGCCGTCCGCTCAAGCCCAAAGTCTGGTTCGAGTGACCGGGGAGCCATCGGCCCTCGAAACAGCATCGGCGTTCACCGGCGTAGACCGGTGGTTCTTTCAGACTGTCGAACCACCGATTTACGCCGATGAACGCCGGTTTTTCTGCAAAGGCAAGTTCAGAACCGCCTGGGGATGACGGGCGTTCTTGCGGTTCAGCTCTGCAGGGAGTCGGCCATCAGGCGGCTGACGCGTTTGGTGAAGGCCAGCGGGTCTTCCAGGGGAAGCTGCGCCGTCAGCAGGGCTTCGTCATACAGCATCGCCGTGTATTCGGCCAGTTTCGGGTCTTTCGCGTCCTGCGCGTGCACGCGCCGCAACGCGCCGATCAGCGGGTGGTCGGGGTTAAGCTCGAGGATGCGTTTGGTCGGCGGGGTGTCGGGGTTGATGGCCTTCATGATTTTCTCCATGTGGATGCCCATCCCCCATTCGTCGCTGACCAGGCAGCAGGCGCTTTCGGTCAGGCGCTTGGACAGGCGCACTTCCTTGACCTTGTCCCCGAGGATGTCCTTGATGGCCGTGACCAGGTCCTTGTTGTCGGCTTCCGCCTGTTTGCGGGACGTCTCCTTGGCGGCCTTCTCCTCGTCGCTTTCGATGTCGACATCGCCCTTGGCGATGTTGCGCAGCTTTTTTTCCTTGTATGAGGTCAGGTCCTGGCTCAGCCAGTCATCGACGGGGTCGGTGAAGAAGAGCACCTCGTAGCCCTTGGCCTTGAACGCCTCCAGTTGCGGGGCATTGGCCGCGGCCGTGCGGTTTTCCGCCGTCAGGAAATAGATTTCCTTCTGGGCCTCGGGCATCCGGGACACGTATTCGGCCAGCGTCGTCCGTTTCCCCGGCTCCAGCTGTGAGCTTTCATACATCAGCAGTTCCTGAAGGCGTTCGCCGTTTTCGAAGTCCGTATGCAGGCCCTCTTTCAGCATGGTCCCAAAGGCCGTCCAGAATTCCTGGTACCGCTCCGGATTCTTCTCCTTCATCTCCGTCAGGGTGTCCAAGACCTTCTTGACCAGATTCTTCTGGATGATGCGGATGGCCCTCGCCTCCTGCAGGATTTCGCGCGACACGTTCAAGGGCAGGTCGGCAGAGTCGACCACGCCGCGCAAGAACCGCAGGTAGCCGGGCACCAGCTCGTCGCACTTGTCGGTGATGAACACCCGTCGCACATACAGCTGCACGCCGCGGTCACGCTGCTCGGGCATGAACATCTCATGCATCGGCTTCTTGGGGATGTAGATCAACGCCCGGAACTCGGTCTGGCCCTCGACCTGCCAGTGAATCGTTTCCAACGGCTCCTGGAAATCATGACTGACATGACGGTAGAATTCCTGGTACTCCTCAGGCGTGATTTCGGACTTCGGCTTCTGCCAGACCGCCTTGCGCGAATTCAGCGTTTCCTCGGTGATCGTCTTCTTGGGCTCCTTGCCCTCGACCGGCTTGCCCTGGTCGTCGCGCTCGACCTCCTCCCGTTCGATGTCCATGCAGACCGGGTGCTCGACAAAGTCGGAGAACCGCTTCACTGTCTTGCGGATTTTCCATTCATCCAGGAATTCCTCGTTGTCTTCGGTCAGGAAGACGACGACGTCGGTGCCGCGCCGGTCACGCGTGGCCGGGGTCAGCGTATAGAAGCCGTCGCCCTTGGACTCCCAGCAGACGGCCTGGCCGTCGCCGGCCTTGCGGGTCACCACCCGGACCTGGTTCGCGACCATGAACGCCGAGTAGAACCCGACGCCGAACTGGCCGATCAGCTCCGGGCTCAGGCTGTCCTTGTTCGCCTGCAGCTGCTCCAGGAAGCGCTTGGTGCCGGAGCTGGCGATCGTGCCGATGTTCTGCTCCAGCTCCTCGGCCGTCATGCCGATGCCGTTGTCGGACACCGTCAGCGTCTTGGCCGACTTGTCCACCACGATTTTGATCTTCCACTCCGGGTCATTCTCCAGGATGCTCTCGTCCTTTAACGCCTCGAAGCGGGCCCGGTCAATGGCGTCCGAGGCATTTGAAATCAGCTCGCGCAGAAAAATTTCCTTGTTCGAATACAGCGAGTGAATCACCAGGTCAAGCAGTTTTTTGACTTCCGTCTTGAATGGGCGTTGCTCCGACATGACTGTTCTTGTCCTCCATGACTGAATGAATGCGGTCTAAGCGTCTGCAAAAAAGGCGGAATACCGCCACGCCGGGATGTCCGGCCAGGCGGCATTGGGTGAAAAGGCATAAGGTACTTTGACCACGGAACGGCGTTTTGGTTGCATCCGCGCCGGGGTGTTCTGCCGCCTGGACTGGGTCACGGCGGCGTTGGTGCGGCGCCGATTACAGATTGAGGTCGAGCTTGACCTTCGGGAACGCCGTCAGATAGAACATGACCATGGCCTGGAGGTCGCCGTTGTCCCAGCCGACGCCGACGGCCATGACCCAGCAATGCAGCTGGCGATGCAGCTCATAGCTGTGTTCAGACAAGGTGTTCTTCTCGAAATCATATTCCGCTCGGGCGACCAGCTTCGTCAGCGGGTTGACTGGCACCTCGACGTGGCCGGCGATGATGTCGGCCGATTCAAAACGCTTCTTCTGGTAGGAGCTTTCCCCGGAGAGGTCGACCAGGGTGCTGCCCATGGACCAGACGCTTCTTGACAAATGGTCGTTGCGGTAGAGGTAGCGCAGGCCGAAGTTGAGGTCGTCTTCCCGTCCGAAGCCCAGCCCGAGCTCCGCGCGCTGGATGTCGCCCTCGCCCATGTCGTGGACCATCGCCGTCCAGGCCCGCAGGTCCTTTCGCGGGGTGAAGTCCAATCGGGCGCCCAGGTCGCCGCCATGCCGTCCCGACTCTTCGCCGCGGTCGAAGTGCAGGTCGGCGTAGCTCTGCAGTCGCAGGAGGGTGTGATGCTGGCGGTCGCGCCGCGTCTGCAGGCGCTGGTCCAGGCCAAAGCGCACAAAATGCTGCCGGGTCAGCCGGTCGACCTCGTCAAAGTACAGGAGATGTTCGCGGTCCACGGTCGGCTCCGGGGCATACGTGTAGTTCACATAGGGTTCCACGATGTGCCGAAGGCCGTCGATGTGCAGGTTTTCCAGCCGGGCCTCGCCCCAGTCGCTGAAGAACTTGGTCCGCAGTTCGGCGCCGACCTCGAAGGCCATCCTGGTGCGGGCGCCGCCGTCTTCGTCGTAGTTGACCACCGGGCTGGTGTTCCTGGTCCAGTCCGGGTTGTCGGCCTCGAGGATGCTGGCCAGGTCCTCTTCGGTGATGCGTCGCCGGCTGGTCCGGCTGTAGTAGGTGGCCCGGAATCCGGCCCGGGGGGTCAGGGAGAGGCGGTCTTCCACCGTCAGGGGCAGGTACAGGAAATGCAGGGTGTCGCCGCGCCAGCTCTGGTAGTCGCCGGGCTCGACATGGCGTTCCGGGTCGTAGACGAGCTCATCCAGAACCTGCCAGCGGGAAAGGTCGAACTTCCGCCATTTCAGGGAATAGTATCCGGCGGTCGAGCGGCCCTGGTACTGCAGCGGCCAGTCGCCCAGCGGCTGGCGCGGGACCTCCAGGCGGAGCTCCGGCAGCGACTCCACCGTCGTGTAGAAGTCATTCAGACGCGGACGGATGGACAGGCCCAGCGAATAATTCTGCCGGTCATAGCTGAGGTCGAAATAGGATCGCGGCTGCTGCAGGCGCCGATAATCGCGCCGGAACCAGTCCTCCAGCATGTCGATGTCACTGAGGAAATCGACGTTCAGGCGCAGCGTGAGGTCTTCGGTCAGGGCGTTGCGGTAGTAGGTGTGCCAGCGGTAGCGGTCATGCGTTTCCTCAAAGCGGCGGTTGTATCCGGGCTCGGTCTCGGGCGGGTCGGAATCGAGCACCCCGTAGACGTTGAGGTCAAGTTCCTGCGTGTCGGTCGCCAGCTGCGTCTTGTTCCCCAGGCCCACGCCACGCTTCGACATCAGGTCAAGCTGCAGTTCGTTTTCCCCCAGGTCGCCGATTTCCCAGGCGCGGCGGATTTCCAGATACGCCCCGTTGCGGCTGGAATAGCCCGGCTTGAGCATGAAACTGCGGCGGCTGTCGGTCCGGCCCCAGAGAATCGGGAAGTAGAACACCGGCACGTTGCCGAAACGGAGGACGACATTCCGGGCCCAGAACGTGTTGTCGTCCAAGTGCACAATCCGGCTGGCGCACAGGCGATAATGCGGGTGCTCGAGGTCGCAGGTGCTCAGCCAGGCCTTTTCCAGCACTTTCCTGGCGTTTTCGTCGTTGGCGCCGCTTTCGCCGCCGCTGTGCCAGACCGGCGAGTCAATGCGGTACGGCCCGAACTGCAGTTCGTTTGTCTCCAGGTTGCCCTTGACGGCCGGTGTGCGCCAGGTTACGCCACCGGTCGTGGCGATCACGACATTGCCGGTGGCGGCGAAGTCGTTGGTCGTCTGGTTGACACTGGCCTCGTCCGCCGTCAGGGTCAGGTTGCCGTAGTCGATTTTGACCTTGCCGCGGGCGACGGCCCGGCCGCTGGCCTGGTCATGCTCAATGGTGTCGGCGGAGATGCGCAGCTCTTCCGGCTGGCCGACGATTCGGTCCAACTGGCCGTATGCGGCCCATGGCAGCCAAGCCGACGCCAAAACCAACCACCACACCGCCAGCCGTCTCTGATTAAGCATGGTCAAAACCTTCCTTGGAACATGATGCGTTTGCCTGGAATCAGCTTGAATGCGGGCTGTCGCCGGGAACGGTGTTTCGCGGCGACAGCCCGCCATGGCCGGCGGCGGCAAGGGCTCTGCGAACCGGCCATGGAAACTAATAACATATTCCATATCCATAATTTCACAAGAACAGCGTTGCCATGTCCGTCCGATGCGGCTGAAAAAGCCGTCCCGCCGGGCGGTGATGGCGGCAGCCGCACCACCAGGGTGATGAATCATCCTTTTGTCCGATGATGCTTTCGCTGATCTGGAGACTTTCGCGGATACGGCATAAAAACGCTTGAATAATTCGTTGCCGGCGACTATCTTTCCTGCCGTCTTCAGAAATCAGGTCCACCCATCCCAGGGGACCCCCACGTGAATTTTGGACGCGTTCG
>CAYOUR010000160.1:5722-10221 GCA_964407145.1 uncultured Lentisphaeraceae bacterium
CGATGCCTTGGCCCGGCGTTTCGCCGACTGGCAACGGGTCAATGGCGGCGCTTTGCACTACCTCGATTCCCGGCGCGACGTGCTGCTTGACCCGTTTGGACAGCGTCCCTGGGCGCAGGCGGCATTGGTGGTCGCCTTTGCCCCGCGCCCCGACCCGGCCTCGCCTTTGCGGCGCCTGCCACCGGCGCGACCCTGTCAGCCGGCCGCTTGGATCGCACCCTACGCCCTGCAGGAAGACTACCACCGCACCGGTCAACGCCTCCTGAAATCCATGATGGACCACCTGGGACGTTTTTTCCCGGATGTTGCCCGGCCAGTCTTTGAGCCTTGCGTCGACACCCGGCCGGTCCTGGAGAAAATGCTGGCGCAGCAGGCCGGGGTCGGCTTTCGGGCCCCCAACGGCCTGTTGCGCGTTCCGCCCTGGGCCTGCCAGGCGCATCTGGCCATTCTGTTTACCAGTCTGCCCCTGCCCGCCCACATGCCGCCCCCGCCCACGCCTACGCCCGACCAACATCCCTGTCCGACTTGCCAGGCCTGCGTGGATGCCTGCCCCAATCGGGCCTTGACGGCAGGGGGCTTCCTGGTCCGAAGGTGCCGTGCCTGGATCGCCAATGAAAAACGCGGCCCTCTCTCGCCAGAAGAGGAAACTCTGCTGGGCAACGCCCTGTTCGGGTGCCCGTTCTGCACCAACGCCTGCCCGGATACCCCGCCCGGCCCGGAACCGCTCGCCGTCGACCCCGACGCCGTCTGTTCCCTGGCCAACGCCGAATTGAAACGCATGATCGCCGGAACCGCCCTCCAACACCTCGGGCCAAACCAGCTGAAACGAAATGCCCGCGCCGCCATCAGCAACCATAAACCGGCAGTCCGAATTTCCTTATGGCATAAATGACTCAGCGTCTTTTTTGCCGTGCCAAAAGTCCTGTTTTCAAACATCTGTTGCAAGGAAAAGATTTTCCCCGGTGTATTCCAGAAACTTACGGCTCTGGGCCGTTGAGACCCCGTGGTCGAGGCTTGCATTTGCCGCAAACCATGCGTGTTTTGGGCGGGGAAGAATTTTCGGCGGCCGGCATTTTCCATAATGACCCGTCATCATCAAAGACTTACCGCGTTGGACCCGTTTTTGACCTCAAAAAAACATGGCGAACCAACTTGCCAAGTCCGGGAAGATCATTAAAGTTCTATCATTGCCAACACCCGGGCCGCTGGCCTGGTTTATCTGCTGCAACCTATCACCTCCTTTGCCCCAAGGCCTTTTTTTGCCTCTGGACAGGATAACGCCCATTATGACACTATGACGGACCTCCATGACATCTGGCAGAAAGCCACGGTTATCCTTCGTTCCACCCTGAATGTCGACACCTACGAGCGCTCGATTGCCCATATCGTGCCGGTACGTTGCGAGGAGAAGGCCATCGTCCTGGGCGTTTCCTATGACATCTTCTGTGAATGGCTGGTCGCCAATTACAAGGACATCATCGCCGAGGCCCTGCATAAAGCGACCGGGCAGAAGTGGAAAATCGTCTTCGAAAGCGGCCACACCATGCAACGGCAACCCGAGGCGGAGGCCGCCGCCGCGGCCGCGGGGGCCTGCCAGCCGCCGTCAGACGCGCCGGAGGCGGAGTGCCCGCTCCCGGAGCAGGCCAGCCCGGCCGGCGAAGCAGCGTCAAGGGCCGGCCGGGGACGCCCCGGACTGCCATCCGCCACCCCCGGCTCCGGCTCCGGCTTCAACAGCCACTATACTTTTGACACTTTTGTCGTCGGCGACAACAGCCGCTTTGCCCACGGCGCCTGCCTGGCCATTGCCGCCTCGCCCGGAACGGCCTACAATCCGCTGTTCATCCACAGCCCCACCGGGCTGGGCAAAACCCACCTGCTCCATGCCGTCGCCCAGGACGCCCTGCGGCGCTTCCCCAAGGCCCGGGTCGAATACATCTGCAGTGAGGAATTCTGCAATCAGTACATCGACGCCCTGATCCGAAAAAGCCTGCCGAACTTCCGGAACCGCTTCCGGAATGTCGACGTGCTGCTGATCGACGACATTCATTTCCTCGGCGGCAAGGAGGGCATCCAGGAGGAATTCTTCCATACCTTCAATGCCCTGTACAACGGCCACAAGCAGATCGTCGTCGCCTCGGACCGGCCCCCGCACGAGATCGGCGGGCTGGAAAAGCGCCTGGTGTCGCGTTTCGAATGGGGCCTGACCACGGACATCCAGGTGCCCAACCTGGAAACCAGAATCGCCATCCTGCATAAGAAGCAGCTTGACCACGCCTACAAGATTCCCGAGGAAGTCCTGCATTACATCGCGCTTCGCCTGAAGTCCAGCATCCGCCGTTTGGAAGGCGCCCTGATTCAGCTGGTCTCCTATTCGTCGCTGTCCGGCGGTTCGCCAGTTACGGTGGGCACGGCCGAACAGCTTCTCTGCAACCTGTTCAACGAAGAGGCCGGGGCGCAGATCACCGTCGAACAAATCCAGCGCGCCGTCGCCGACTACTATGACATCAGGATTGCCGACATGACCAGCAAGCGCCGTCCGGCGAACATCGCCATGCCACGGCAAGTGGCCATGTTCCTGGCCAGAAAACTGACGGACCTGTCTTTGCCGGCCATTGCCGAGCACTTCAACCGCAACCACGCCACGGTCATCCATGCCATTGACTCCATCAAGGACAAACAGGCCGGCAACCAGGTCTTCCAGCGCGAAATAGCCCTCATTGAACGTAAGCTGAAAAGCCTCTGAGGCCGTCGCGCTTTGAGCAGCGGCCCGTTCCGGGTGCTTTCGTCTGGGAACGCGGGCCATAACGCCGTTCCGTATGCTTCAACCAGGCGGCACGCCCATGCATGACCAAGACGCGATGACGTTTCGACTGACCGGGGACTGGCAGATCAGCCTGCGGGCCAACGCCCGGGAGGCAACCCTGGCGGTGCCGCCACCGGAACGGGTTCAGGTGCGGGACGAATACTATCCCGGACTGCAGGAGTACAACCCGCGCGCCGGCGGCTATGCCCGCGGCACTGGCCTGCTGGGAGTCAAGGCCGACAATTGCACCACGCGGTTCGCGCTGGCGCCTGATTCCCTCACCGTCAAACTGGCTCGGCCGCCGCAGACGCTTCTGCAGCCGGGCCGCGACTTTCAGCTGGAGCCGGAGTGGGGCACGGTGGGACGACTTCCCGGCGGCCGTCTGGCCGAACAGGAACCGGTTCTTTGCTCCTATCAGCACACGCGTCAACGCCTGGACAGCATCGTCCAGACGGCGGACGGCGAGCTGGTCCTGCGACCAGGGGCCCCCCATGTCTGCATGCCGGTTCCGCCGGACCTGCAGCCGCGGGAACGACGGCTGGCCAATGTCTTCCTTGATGTCACCACGGCGGCCCTGGCCGATGATCTCGTCTTTCCGATCTTGGAACAGGCTTTTCCCGAGCCGCCGCGCCTGTCTCCGACCCTGGCGGAGCAGCGCCTGCCCAGGACGATGGCCAGGCTGGCCTCGGGCGGGAGCCTGCGTGTCCTGGCCTGGGGCGACAGCGTGACCAAGGGCTCCTTCGTCGCCGAGCAGGACCGCTGGCAACGGCAATTCGTCCGCCGCCTGGAGCAGCTCTTCCCGTCGGCGGCCATTGAGCTGTGCACCGAGGCCTGGGACGGCCGCACTACCGCCGCCTACCTGAATGAACCGCCGGGAAGCATCCACAACTACCAGGAGAAAGTCCTTGACCGCAAACCGGACCTGATCATTTCGGAATTCGTCAACGACGCCAGCGCCGACCCCGAGGCCATCCGTACCCGTTACGAAAGGTTTCTGCGTGACTTCACGGCCATCGGGGCGGAATGGATCATCATCACCCCGCATTATGTGCGGCCCGACTGGATGGGGCTGACCAGCCAGAAGCAGATTGACGAAGACCCCAGGCCATACGTGCACACCGTCCGCGAACTGGCCGCCCGGAACCAGATCGCCCTGGCTGACGCCTCGCGGCGTTACGGCCGGCTGTGGCGACAGGGAATACCCTACAACACCCTCATGACGAATGCGATCAACCACCCGAATGCGTTCGGCATGAAATTGTTCGCCGACGCGCTCGTCGCTTTGTTCTGACTCCCCCCGGGCCCGATGGGGTGTTTTGCCGTCCTATGCGTCCTATTCCCCTGCCTATGCGTCTGTTGCGTCCCATATGTCCTGTTCTGTCTCCTATGCGTCTGCCATGTCCGGTTCTTTGTTCGGTACATCCCCTGCTCCGTTCTTCCGGTCCCCGGCTTCCGGCCGGAGTTGCGCCCCGGTGAAGCGCATGGACGGCGCGGGGCTCTGCGGCGACCTCGTGCGTTATGAGGATAAAGCATGGCGTAGCCCCGGCTCGTTTTCCGGTGAAATCCTGTAACCGGTCAGCCATTGAGAATGACGGTCAACGTGCGAAATGCGGTGGTACGCGCTGGATTTCAGGCGGCCGTATTGGACTGATTGGACCGGTTGGCGCGGCGCTGGGGCGAGGACTCACGACTCACG
>CAYOUR010000161.1:0-10138 GCA_964407145.1 uncultured Lentisphaeraceae bacterium
AGGGAACCCGGGGGAAGAGACACCTCTGCCTTGGCCGCCCGGAGGGCGGGACACCATGCGGCAGCCTGAAATCAAGCGCTTACCGCCGTATATCGCACTTTGACCGTCATTATCTATGGGTGACTGGTTACACAAAATCACGATGATTCTGCCCAAAGCCGTTTGAAAACGGCCGCAACGCAGGCTATTTTTCCTGCGGGTTCCAGAAATCAAGCCCACCCACCCTAAGGGGGACCACCACCCTGTTTGACGTGCGTGCGAAGGTCGTGGGCAGCTGTTTCAAAATGCCCTTGGGCACATTGGCTGTTTCAGTGGCTCTTATGGTTTTCGGACGGCTTTGGGTGTGGGCCAGTTCCGGGCGGTCTGGCAGTCATCGCGTGCCCTCGTCGTCGGCCGTGACCGGAAGGAGTCAGGATGCGTGATCTCATCATTTTGATTATCAACGCCTTGCTTGCCTTGGTGCTGTTGCTTGTCAGTCTCGTTCATGGCCGTCTTTATCGCGAGGCGCGTCGGCAATACGAGTCGGCGTTGACGGCCGTGCCAAGCCGGCTGGCGGTAGATTTTGGAGTGGTTGGGGAAGTGTCTTCCACCTATCGCCATAGCACCCAGCTGCCCCATGGCGTGACTGCGTATCTGGAGTTGCGGGGTGATTTTTCCTCGCCGTGGGAGACGCACGAGGAGGCCTGGGAGGCCTTGGGCAGCAGGTTTGGCCAGCTGGTTCTCAGCCGGGATGGCCGCCCCGTGGAAGAAAGTGATCTGGGCGTGCAATTCCGCCAGGAACTCCGCCAGGAGAAGGACGTGGTGCTGCTGCCGGTGGGGTCTTTCCGGCCAAGCCTGGCATTGGGTGACTACACCTTGACCGTTCGCGTGACCAGCCAGGCGCCGACTCTGGCCGGCCATCCCCTGCATTTGGTCGTGCGCTATAATTGCTGCGGATTGGAGCAGGTGCCGCAACGGGTGGCCCAGGCGATTGCCATCGGTGCGTTTGGCGCGTTCGTCGTGTTGCTGTGGCCCCTGGCGCGTCTGAGCCGCCGTGTCTGGCGCCGGCGCCACCCACCGGTCAGCGAGGGCGACGCCATTCTGTATGTGCTGGCCGCATATCCGCGCTGGAGCGAGACTTTTCTGCGCCTGGATCTGCGTCTGCTGCAGTGCCGCCAGGTGCCTTTGCATGCGGTGGCGCTGTATCCGGGAGACACGGCCGTAAAACCGGACTGGCCGCAGGTCCGGGTCCTGTCACCTCTGGGCGGTCCGGATGGCGGTGCCGGGGACGGGCGGGGCCTTGCCGCCAGGCTCCAGCGCGTCCTGGGTCGGTTCCTGCCCAGATGGCTGCGCGCGCAGCTTTCCCTGCGCCGTCATCGTTCGCTGCTTGAGAGTCTGCTGGCGGAGTGCAGGGAGAAGCGCATCCGGCACATCCATGCCGAGTTTGCCGACCTGGCGGCTCTGCTGGCCGTGGAGGCGGCGCGCCAGCTGGGCTGTTCGTTCAGCCTGGGCATTCATGCGTTTGACATCCACGCCTGCAAGTACCCGTTGCGTCGGCTCTTCGGCGAGGCCAGCTTCATTACCGTTTGCAACGAAGCCGCTGCGGTCGCGTTTCGCCGGCGCTGTCCCTGGGCGGCGGAGCGGCTGCACCTGATTCACCATGGTCTGGACCTGAAACAGTGGCCCTTTGTTGGACGAGTGAGTTGCGAACCATGCCTCAAGCTGCTGTTTGTCGGCCGGCTGGTGCCCAAGAAGGGCATCCATATTCTGCTGAAAGCCCTTGATTTGCTGGTGAACACGGAATGGCCGTCCGTGCAGCTGACCATTGTCGGCGACGGCCCTTTGGGGGTGCAGCTGCGTCGCCAGGCAGAGCAGGACGGCGTCACCCAGCACGTGCACTGGAAGGGCGTTCTTGACCAGGAGGCCGTGCGGGAGCAGCTGCGGCAGTCTTCCTGCCTCTGCGTCCCCAGCGTCGTGGACGCCAATGGCGACCGCGACGGCATTCCGAATGTCGTGACCGAGGCCATGGCCACGGGAGTGCCCGTGGTCGGCAGCCAGGCCGGCAGCCTGTCGGAAGTCCTGTCCGAGGAAACCGGCTGGCCAGTCGCCGAACCGACCCCGGAGACACTGGCCGCGGCAATTCTGGCCATGGCCTCGCAACCCGATGAACGGGAGCGCCGCCGTAAAAATGCCCGCCAGCAAATGGAGTTCCGATTCAATGCCAAGAAGCTGTCCGAGTTCCGGGGGCGGCTGTTTGAACAGGCGATGACTGGCGCTTCCGCCCCGGCGGCTGGACCGTCGTAATCGCCCCGTGACCAGGCAGGTCTCGTCGCCAGGGTGGAAGCATCGGTGCGACCAGACAACTGCCGAAGGGCGCCGCCGGTCCCGTTGCAGCTGGACCGGCGGCGCCCTTTTTATGCCTGGACAAGGCCCGTTCGCCTTGTTTTGGATATTGTTGGGCGGTAGTGCCCCACGGTCTTGATGTTGCTTCGTGTTCTCTTCACTTTTGGGTAACTCTGACTGGAAAGATGGGATTTATTGGACGCTGGAATAGGACATATAGGACATATAGGACGGCGAATAGAATAGTGGAAGGACTATGCCTATGTATTCTTGAAGTCATCCAAAGCCAAACCGGACCTTTAAGCAGGGTGTATTGGTCCTCTTCATCCGGCTCCGCCGTTCACCTGTTGTGGAAGCTGTGGCTTGCAGTGTCATTCGGGTGGCCGTTGATGTTAGGGTCATTGTGCCAAGGAATGAGAAATAAAAATAAAAATAAACGTTCTATGGAACAAGCCCATGATAAGCGGATGAGAGCTGACGGTTCTGTCATTCTTTTTTGCATTAAGTATGACACGTTTTGTCACGGTGACACTGATACTTTAGGCGGGAAGATCTTTCAAGCACGGAGGATTGAATATGAACCAAGTATCAGCGTTGTTGAAGGCCTTGTATCTGGAAATGCTTGATGGGATGGAACGGCGTTTGGAGTCGGCCGGTCGCCTGGGAAACTATGTCCGTCCCCGGCAAATGATCCTGGCTGAAGAAGCGGATGTTTCTCCGGAAGAGATCGACATGCTGAATGACTTTCTGGCGGAGTATCATTTTGCCTTGCAGGCGATTGCGCTTGACTTCGCGTTTTTCCATTCACCGTTTCGGCGGGCCTTGCCGCCGTGTCCGACTTTGGCCGGCGGCACCGCCAAGGCCATCAAGGCGGTGGAGAGGCTGGACCAATACGCCGATGCTCTGCTGGCGGCGATCAAAGGAAAAAGAGAAAGGGTTGCGCGATGGAACGGTCGTTTTGGCGTTCAGGTGCCGTAGTCGTCAGCGCTGATGGACGGGTTGGGTTTCTGCTCAGCGACCAGCAGTCCCTCACGGTCAATCAGGCCGGTGAAGTCAGCGTCGCCGGCTGGGACGAGTTTCTGCCGGTGCACATATTCTGCCGGTCGGGCTTGCCCGTCAGTTTTTGTCATTCCCTGCTGGTTCCCGCCATTCTTGACCAGACGTATGCGTCGAGCTTCGCTTTGGTGGCCGCGGTGCTGGCATCGCCCGCCATCCAGGATTTGGCGTCGTTGGCCGAGGCCATGTCAAGCCTGCATGACGCCAGGGCGTACCGGCTTCAGGAGGAAATTCTGTTTGCCCACCGGCAACGGGGCAAGGGCAGTGTCGTCATTGCCTGAGGTGGCCGGGGCGTGGCTGGGCGGCGCCATGGTGTCGCCTGGCGGCGGCCATGGCCGGCGTCAGCTCGCCGTTGTTTCCTTCGTTTCCGTCGCGCCCGGGATTGGCAGGTTGAGCCGGAAGGTGCAGCCCCCGCCGGGCGTATCGGCCAAGGTCGCGACGCCCTGGTGGGCCGAGGCCACGTGCTTGACGATGGCGAGGCCCAGGCCGGTGCCCCCCAGGGCGCGGCTGCGCTCCTTGTGCACCCGGTAGAAGCGTTCGAAGATACGCGCCTTGTGCTCGTCCGGGATGCCGATGCCGAAATCCTTGACTTCGATGACGGCCATGTCCTGTTGCCGGATCAGGGACACGTCGACTTTAGCGCTGCCGCTGTACTTGAGGGCATTGCTGATCAGGTTGCCGACCGCCTGTTCCAGGAGCTGGCAGTCGCCGGGAATGACAATCGGGCTGGATTCGGTCAGCGCGATGTCGACGCCGTGCTGGCGTGCGTTTTCCCGGGCCAGGGCCACGGCGTTGCCGACGACCGCGTCGAGCGCCAGGGGCGGGGCTTTCCGGAGCAGGTGGCCTTGACGGTGCTCCAGGGCTGACAGGCTGAGGATGTCCTGCACCAGCAGGTTGAGGCGGCTGGACTGCTCATGGAGCATGGCGACCAGTTTGTGCAGCTGCTCGGGCGGGAGGTTCTCTTCTTCCTGGATGGTCTCCGCCGCGCCGATGATGCAGGTCAGCGGCGTCTTCAGTTCATGCGAGACATTGGCGATGAAGTCGCTGCGGAAGGATTCGAGGCGGCGCAGCCGGGTCAGGTCCGTCACCGTCAGCAGCATGCCGTCGCCGTCGCTTCTGGGGATGACGGCGCCCTTGACCAGCAGGTAGGTTTTGCCGGAAGTCGTCGCCAGTTCGAATTCCTTTTCAAACGGCTCACTGCTCTTCAGGGCTTCCTGGACACGTGGCAGCAGGTCGGCGATGCCGGAACGGGCGAGGTTGAAAGGCTGCTGCCTGGTCAGCTGGAACAGGGCGGTGGCGGCGCGGTTGACCCGCAGGGCGTCGCCGCGGCGGTTGACCAGCAGCACGGCTTCGTTCATGGAGTTGAGGATGGCTTCCTGCTCGTTGCGGACCGCCATGACGGCATTGAGGTTGGTGCGCAGCAGCGTCGTCATTTCCGCAATGCGCGCGGCCAGGTCACGGACGATCCCGGCCGGCGGGACCGGGATCGGCGCGTCCAGGTTGCCGTCGGTGATCTTCCTCAGGGCCTGGTGCAGGTCGCGGAGCGGGGTGCGGACCCGGTCGGAAATGTACACGGCCAGGGCAAAGGCGAGCGCCAGTCCCAGCAGCAGGGCGGCACCCGCCGTCCAGCGCGCCTTTTGCAGGATACGGGCGGTGCGGTCCGTGCTGACGGCGGCGCGCAGGATGTATTCGCGGCTGGCGCCGTCCAGGCGCACGGCGTGGTAGGTCATCCACTGGTTGAGGCTTTCGCTGTAGCGGGTGACGCAGACCGGGGCGCCGGTGATGGCGGCCTGGACCTCTTCGCGGTTCAGGTGGTTGCTGAGCAGGTTGGCCTTTTCCGCCGAATCGGCCTCGACCTTGCCGTCGATTCGGATCAGGCTGAGGCGGAGCGGGTCGCGGTTGAAATGGTCGCAGAAATGCCTGGCGCCTTCCAGGTCGCCCTGGTCCAGGAGCGGGTTGAGAATGAGGGCGACCAGGGCGGTTTTTTCGGTGATGTCGCTGTAGGCGTCGCGGAGGAAGGCCTGTTGGAAGAGGCCCAGGCCGGTGAAAAACAGGATGGCGAACAGCGTGACCAGGGCGATGGCCGCGGCCGGCAGCAGGAAGAGGACCTTGTCTCGCTGGCTCATGCCTGGTCTCCTGGTTTCATGCGGTAGCCGACGCCGCGGACCGTGTCGATGTTGGCGCCCCAGTCGCCGAGCTTGCGGCGCAGGCTGACGATCTGGACGTCAATGGCCCTCTCGGTGACCGGATAGCCCTGGCCTTTGACCTGGCTGATGATCTGGTTGCGGGTGAAGACCCGGCCGGGGTGTGCGGCGAAAAGCCGCAGGATGGCAAATTCACTCGGGGTCAGCTCCAGTTCCCGTCCGTTGAGCTTGGCGGAATGGAGTTCGTCCTGGATAAGCAGCTCTGAGAGTCTGATTTCGCCGGCGCTCTCCTGTTCCGACCATTGGCGCAGATGGGCGCGGATGCGGGCCATGAGGATTTTGCGGCTGAAGGGCTTGGTGACATAGTCGACCGCGCCCATTTCCAGGCCGACCACCACGTCCGACTCCTCGCTTTTGGCGGTCAGCATGATGACGGGGATGTTCCTGGTCGTGCTGTCGGCCTTGAGCTGCCGGCAGACATCCAGGCCGTCCATGCCCGGGAGCATCAGGTCGAGGAGGATCAGGTTCGGAGTGCGGAAGCGCGCGGCCGACAGGCCGTCTTCGCCGCTGATGGCGGTGGCGACGTTGGTGTATCCGGCCGAGGCCAGGGTCATTTTCAGCAGTTCGCGGATCGGCTCTTCGTCTTCAATGATGAGAATGCGTTCAGTGGGCATGGTTGTCTCCTTCGTGGGCGTGCCGGACGATCTTGCCGCTTTCCAGGTAGATCACGTCTTCCGCGATGTTGGTGGCGATGTCGGCAATGCGTTCCAGGCAGCGTGAGACGGTGAGGCAGTCGAGGTAGTAGCCGGCCTGGTCGGGATGGCGCAGAATCTGTTCGCGGGCGACGCTGTAGTTCTCGTGGTGGATGGCGTCGACGGCGTCGTCGAGGCGGATGACTTCGGCGGCGGTGACCACATCGTGGTAGGCCATGGCGTCGAGGGCCTTCTTGAGCATGTCGCCGGCCTTGGTTACCATAGCGCTGAAATCGAATTTATCGACTTGGTCCTCTTCGAATCGGGCCATGTCGGCGACGCGTTCGGCGATGTTGACGGCCAGGTCGCCGGCGCGTTCGAGTTCATTGTTGATTTTGAGGATGGTGACCACCTGGCGCAGGTCGCCGGCGACCGGCTGGTACAGGGCGAGGATTTTGAGGCATTCCTCCTCGATGGCGATTTCGGCGTGGTCGACCAGGCTGTCCTCGGCGATGATTTGTTCGGCGGTTTCGAGCTGATGGCCGATGACGGCCTCGACGGCGCGATGGACGGTTTGTTCGACCAGGGCGGCCTGGTTGGCGAGCATGTCCTTCAGGTTGCTGATGGCCTGGATGAAATGTGACGTCATGGGATTGTCCTCCTCAGCCGAAACGGCCGGTGATGTATTCTTCGGTTTTCCGTTGCCGCGGGTTGGTGAAAATTTGTTTGGTCGGGCCGGCTTCGATGATTCTTCCCTTGTAGAAGAAGGCGGTGACGTCGCTGATGCGGGCGGCCTGTTGCATGTTGTGGGTGACGATGACGATGGTGTACTGTTTTTTCAGCTCGACCATCAGCTCTTCGATTTTGAGGGTGGCGACCGGGTCGACGGCGCTGGTCGGTTCGTCCATGAGCAGCACATCCGGCTCCACGGCGATGGCCCGGGCGATGCACAGGCGCTGCTGCTGGCCGCCGGAAAGGGCCAGGCCGCTGGCCTTGAGCTTGTCCTTGACTTCCTCCCAGAGCGACGCGCCGACCAGGGCCTGGCGGACCCGGTCGGCCAGCTCGGCTTTGCCGAGGCGGTAGTGCAGACGCAGGGGATAGGCGACGTTTTCGAAGACGCTCATGGGAAAGGGCGTCGGCTTTTGGAAGATCATGCCGACGCGTCGTCGCAGTTCGAGGACGTCGATGTTTGGCGTCAGGATGTCCTGGCCGTCCAGGAGGACCTGGCCTTCGACGCGCTGTTCGCGGTACAGTTCGAAGATGCGGTTGTAGACGCGCAGGTGGGTTGACTTGCCGCAGCCGGAGGGGCCGATGACCGCGGTGATGTTCTTTTCCTCGATAGCCAGGTCGTTGTCAAACAGGGCCTGGTTTGCACCGTAGTAGAAGTTCAGGTTTTTGGCCTGTATTTTAATGGCCATGTTTTTTCTCCCGGAAGGCGATTCGGGTGGTGAGATTGATGGCGAGCACCAGCAAGGTCACCACCAATGCCGCGCCCCAGCCGGCCGCGTGCATTTCGGCAAATGGCGAGTTGGTTGAGTATTCGGTGATGAGCACGGGCAGGTTGGCTGTCGGCTGGGTGAAGTAGTCGGTTGGCCAGCGGTCGGCGAACAGCGCCGTGAACAGCAGCGGCGCGGTTTCGCCGCTGACGCGTGACAGGGCCAGGAGGATGCCGGTCAGCAGGCCCTTGCGGGCGGCGCGGCAGACAATCTGGATGGTGGTGCGGGTGCGGGTCAGTCCCAGGGCCAGGGCCGATTCCCGCAGGGCGTACGGGACCATGGCGAGCATGTCCTCGGTGGTGCGCATGACGACCGGGAACATGATGATGGCCAGGGCCGCTGAGCCGGCCAGGCCGGAGAAATTGCCGGTGGGCACGACCATGACCGTGTAGACGAACAGGCCGACGATGACCGAGGGCATGCCCATCATGACGTTGGCCGCGAAGCGCAGCATGGCGGTCAGGCGGCGGTGGTCCTGGTATTCTGACAGGTAGATGCCGCCCAGCAGGGCCGGCGGTACGGCGAGCACCGCGGCGCCGAGGGTGATGAGGACGGTTCCCAGAACGGCATTGGCGATGCCGCCGTCCGGGATGCCATAGGGCTTGGAGGGGTTGAGCAGGAATCCGGGGCGGAGGGCGGGGGCGCCGTGGCGGAAGACGGTGGCGATTATCCAGAGCATCATGAGCACGGCCGCGGCCACGGCCAGGGCCGAACCCAGGCGCACGAACCGGTCGGCGCTTTTGCGGAAGAAGATGGTTTTTCTTTTCATCGTTCTTCACCTCGTCTGGCGCTGGTGGCATGGAGGTAGTACTGGGCCAGGATTTGGATGCCGAAGCTGAGGACCAGCAGGACCAGCCCCAGGGCGAACAGGGTGCTGCGCTGCCGGCCGTCGGCTTCCGGGAAGTTGTTGGCCAGGGTGCTGGCGATGGTGGTGGCGCCGGCCATCAGGTTTTCGGGCAGGTCCATCATGTTGCCGATGACGAAGAGTACGGCCATGGTTTCGCCGAGGGCGCGCCCAAGGCCGATGAAGATGGCGCCGAGGATGCCGCGGAGGCCGTATCGCAGGGTGATGTCCTTGGCTGTTTCCCACTTGGTGCAGCCGATGCCATAGGCTGATTCCCGCAGCATGGGCGGGGTCATCTGGAAGACGTCGCGCAGGATGGCGCAGATGTACGGGAGGATCATGATGCCGAGGATGATGCCGGCCGTCAGCAGGCCGAAGCCGTTGTAGTCGGCGCCGAGGAGTTTGCCCAGGACGGGGATTCGGTCCAGGCGGAGAGTGTCGATGAGGCAGGGCTGTAGGTGGTCCTGCATCAGCGGCGCCAGGACGAACAGTCCCCACATGCCGTAGATGACACTGGGGATGGCGGCGAGCAGGTCGATGGCATGGCCGAGAATCTCGCCGACCAGCGGCCTGGCGTCAACCAGGAAGAGGGCGGCGGAAAAGGACAGGGGCAGGGCGATGGCCAGGGCGATGGCCGTGGTGACCATCGTGCCGACGATCGAGGGCAGGGCGCCGTACTCGTCATTGACCGGGTCCCAGGCGCGGGAGGTCAGAAAGCCGAGGCCGCTGCTGCGCCAGACTTCCGAGGAGCTGACGGTCAGCTGGACAAAAAAGCCCAGCATCAGGATGCCGATGATGGCGGCGCTGGCGAGGCAGAGCCATTTGAAGGCGGTGTCGCATTTGAACATTCTGGCTGAAATCTCCTGCGTGAGGATGCTGTTATGCGGGGTTGTCTTCGGCCGCGGCATCCGATTGCGGTCGTTATCGGCGGGCCGTTTCACTCCAGGCCGGAGCGTTTTTCGGCGATGACGGTTTTCGCCTTGTCGGTGAGGATGAGGTTGCCGTGCTTGTCGAAGGTGATGTCCGCCAGGTAGTCGACGGGCGCTTCCAGGCGATGGATGATTTCAATGTTTTCCCAGGGGATGACGCGGACGGCCTCCTGGCCGCAGTGGATTTGGGAGCGGAGCTGGTCGACCAGGCGTCGGAAGTGAAAGGTGCGGCCCTTGACGGCGACGTAGCGGCTGGTCTCCGCCTCGACTTCGCCGATGATGATGTGGGTGTGGGCTTCCGGATACTGTTTCTTGCAGCGGAGGCGGATGTAGTGATGGGTCAGGTAGTTCTTCAAGTCGCGTTCCTTTTCAGGTTTGTTCTGTGGTCGGGCCCGGGTTGCCGGCCCGGTTCCGCCCCGGCGGCGCGTCGGGCGCGGCCGGGTCACCATCGCGGTGGTTGCCGCGCTGTCGTGTCGAAAGGCCTGTTTTCCGTCTCTGGTCATCATGTTCTTGAGCAGATGTCCGGGAGGCTCGCACGTGATGCGTTGCGTTGACCGCTGGTGGTGAAAACGGTTCATGGCTTTGGGGAAGGGGTGGTGGAGTTTTTACTGGAAAATCTGTCTGGCGACCATGCTGACGACGTTTTCGGGCATGG
>CAYOUR010000162.1:0-750 GCA_964407145.1 uncultured Lentisphaeraceae bacterium
CGCCAGCCCTGAACAAAAAGCGCGAGCGCAGTCGGAGGTGGGCTCCGTCCGCCTCGCGCGAGGGGTCAGGGAAAGGAGAATCGGACGTGTTGTCCGAAAGGGCCGGTTCAGGCGAAGGTGATGTCTTTGACGACGACTTTGGTCATGTCCTGGCGATGGCCCTGCTTGACGCGGTAGCGTTTGCGGCGCTTCATCTTGAAGACGATCAGCTTGGGGCCGCGGAAGTGCTCCTTGACCTCGAGGGTGACGGACGCGCCTGGTACGGTCGGCGTGCCGAGCTTGACGGTTTCGCCGTCCTGGACCATGAGGACGCTGTCGGCAAGGGTGATGGTCTCGCCCGGTTCGGCGCTGAGGCGGTTGACTTCGAGAATGGCGCCGGATTCGACCTTGAACTGTTTACCGCTGGTTTTGATGATGGCGTACATGATGATGTGATGCTCCCTGGAACAGGTCATGATATTGCCGACAGGGCTAAGGGTGCGCGGCGAACTGTCGGAACAAAGACGTGGAATGTGAAGTTTTTAATGTAATCTCTCAAACGACAAGTGCAATTGCGAAAGAGGAAAAAACTCCGCGTGCTGGTAACCGGTCACCGATTGATAATGACGGTCAAAGTGCGAAATGTGGTGGCCGGCGCATGATTTCAGCCGGCCGTATGTCGTCCCGCCCTCCGGGCGGCCAAAGCAGAGGTGTCTTTTCCCCCGGGTTCCCTCGCCCTTCGGGCTTCGGTCACCCGGGGTTATGTTTGTC
>CAYOUR010000162.1:760-10131 GCA_964407145.1 uncultured Lentisphaeraceae bacterium
CGCCTTCAGGCTGCCGTATGGTGTCCAGCCTTCAGGCTGCCGTATGGTGTCCAGCCTTCAGGCTGCCGTATGGTGTTCAGGCTCATTTGCCGGACATCCGCCCAGGACGACGGAACCGTGCCATGACTTCGTTATCAATGGGTGACCGATTACGCGCGCAGGTAATGCTTTGTTTTCAAGCGTCTCGCGGGGGCACCTGGGCCCGGCGCCTGACGGGCTCCGCCATCCTGGGCGAGGCAGGCTGCGGCGAACAGGCGGAAATGCGTTGTTTGCGTGGTTGCAAACGGCCCCGCCGCAAGCGCGATGACTTGCGGCGGGGCCGTCGGTTCAAGGCTGGATGCGCGGGTGCCGATCAGTCGATGTCAGTTTTGGGCACTTGGCTGCGGAACACGGTCCCGGCCGCATATTCCGGTTCCTTGCTCCAGTCGACCGACCAGGTCGGCCGACGGCGGAACTTCTGCTTGAAGGAATTCTGCAGGACGCCGCGGCTTTCGAGGCTGATCATGCAGGCGCGGGTGCAGCCGCGGGCGCCGCAGACAGCCTGCCCCGTGTTGTAGACGTTCTTCGGCTTGTGCCGGAACGGGCTGTAGTCGCCCGGGACCGAGGTCGGAACGTCGGCCATGTAGGGGTCTTCCTGGACCGTGTCGGTCGGGACGCCGCCACGGAAGGCGATGCTGCACTTCTTGGTGTCAATGTCGCTCCATTCCACCTCGTGCCCGGCCAGGTTGACCTTGACGGTCTTGTCGGTCGGGAAGCATTGGCCGGGACAGGCCTTGACGCAGGCCATGCAGCGGTTGCACAGCTGCGGGCCGTCGTAGATCGGGTCCGGAGCCAGCTCCAGGTCGGTCATGATGATGCCAATGCGGTTGCGGGGGCCGAACTGCGGCGACAGGAACATCTTGCTGAAGCCGATTTCGCCCAGGCCGCTCAGGTACGCCGCAATGCGCAGGTGGATCATGATGTCCGGAGTAGCCTGACCCGGACGGACCGGTCGGCTGTAGTTCGGACGGGCAAAGCCGTCGTTGTCAATGGCGCGCCAGTCGCTCTGATGACCCATGGGAATGGCTTCATAGCCTTCGTCTTCAATCGCCTTGGTCAGGTTGATCACCGTCATCGGAATGTACAGGTAGGTCAGGCCGCCGTAGCCCATCGCCGAATAATTGCTGAAATAGGTCCCTTCCTCAATGCCACGCATGCTGCCGCGCTCGACCCGGAACACCATGCCGACAACCGACTTGCACTCCGGCATGATCTGCTTCGGGTCCATCTGGATCGGCGCGTCTGCCCAGCGCTCAATGTTGCCGATGCCGACGGCGTCGGCGCCAAATTCCAACGCCTTGCGCTTGACAAAATCCGCCGCCTTGACCGGATCGCTCAAGTCGACCGTGTTGAACGCCCTGCTCATTGTTGCCATGACATTGTCTCCCGTTGACTTTCTTCATCAATGATGGATAAAAATCCATTAGAACTGGAGAAGAAATATAATCCGTGGCCGATTGAAGTCAAACCAAAGGTGCTGAAAAACGTAATCCGTCAACTTTTGCGTAGGAGCGGGTATGGCAATTGAGGACGGTTGATCATAGGACGTATACGTCCAATGCTCTTCACTTGTGCGTAATTGTGGAATAGGACGTAGTGGACATATAGGACGCATAGGACGGTGGAGTAGGTGGAGCGGGCGGCTGAGCTGGTCGGGGCGGATGTTTTTGTGCGCCGCTTGCCGAACGGGTATGACACGGTTCTCAGTGAAAATGGCGGCAACCTCAGCCAAGGGCAGCGGCAATTGCTGGCCATCGCCCGGGCGGTTCTGGCCGACCCGCCCATTTTGATTCTTGACGAGGCCACTTCCAGCGTGGACACGCGTACGGAGCTGATGGTGCAGCGGGCCATGCTCCACCTGATGCGCGGCCGTACGTGCCTGATCATAGCCCATCGCTTGTCAACCATCCGTGATGCCGATGCCATTCTGGTTTTGGAACGCGGCCGTATTGTCGAACAGGGCAGCCGGCCGGAGCTGTTGAGCCGTCGCGGCGTCTACTGGCGTCTGGAGCAAAGCCAGTTCGGACATCTTCTGGCCGCGGAATGATTGCGGCGTCCGGCGGTTGTTCCGGCGGCCGGCGGCTATTCCGGCGACCAGCGGAAAATCGTTCCGATCGTGGGCGAGGCGCCGTCCTGGGCGAGCGCCTGGAAAACCGCCGGCGCCTGCTCCGGGGCGACGATTTCGGTGATGTACGGCTTGACCTGAATGCGCCGGGCCGTGAACAGTCGCAGGAGCATGGCCATGTCCGCCCGCATGGTCCAGTGGCCGGGGTAGGTGTCCCGGGCCGGGCGCACGAAGTTGTGGGCGCCGATGATGGAGATGCCCGGGCGGTGCACCAGGTGGTAGAAGTCCAGGTCGGTGGTCGGCGTGCGGGAGCAGCCGACCAGGGCGATGCGGCCCTGTGGCGCCATGAAGCCCAGACCCTGCTTGATGGCCTCCGGGTTGCCCGTCACTTCCAGCACTGCCTGGGCGCCGCCGCGGGTCAAGTCGATGATTTTGGCGGCCAGGTCCGGCGTTTCGTGGTGGAACACGGCGTCGGCGCCGACCTGGATGGCCAGGCGCCGCCGGCTTTCCGCGCCATCGATGCCCAGCAGCGGGACGGCGCCGCTGAGGCGTGCGCACTGGAGTGCAAACGACCCCAGCAGGCCGAGGCCCATGACCACGACGCTTTCCCCCAGTTCAGTGCGCAGCTTGCGCAGGCCTTGCAGGCCCATGGCCGCCACAATGGCGAACACCGCTTCCTCGGAAGCCAGATTCGGCGATTCGATGCGGACGAGGTCGGCCGGGTCTTTGAGCAGATGGGAAGCGTGGCTGCTGTGATACACGGCGACCCGGTCGCCGGCCTGGAAGCCGTCGACCCCGCCGGTGTCCAGGATCTTGGCCACGGCGCTGTAGCCAAGGTAGCAGGGGAAATGCGCGTTGGCGACTTGTCCCAGGAGGCAGGCTCGTTCCGTGCCCCGGGAAACCAGGGTGCAGAGAGTCTGCAGAAGGACCTTGCCGGGCTGTGGCTTTGGAATGGCAAACGCTTCCAGCTCGGCACGTCCCGGGGCGACAAAGGCGATGCGTGTGCCTGACATGATACCGTTCACTCCGTCTTCGGGTTGACTGCCGTGACAGCCTGATGCCACTCCGCCGGCGCGGCCTGCAGGCTCCGCCGGCGCGGACTGGCCAGAGGCCGGCTCAAAGGTTCTCCAAGATGTCTCTTGCGTTTGCTCAGGCCGGCGTCCGAAAAACATGGTTTTGTTTGACGGCCATCCAACGGGCTCTCCAAGGCGCCCTGATCGTGCATGTCGCCGTTGTGCGGGTTTCATCTGAGCCCGTTGGCGGCGCGGGCGCCCATTGCGGCTATGACCGGAACGGAACTGCCATTCATGGCATCCCCGCGCGTGACAAATTTGGTGGAGGCCCCCTTAGGGTGGGTGGGCTTGATTTCTGTAACCCGCAGGAAAAATAGCCTTCGGCGCGGCTTTTTGCAAACGGCTTTTTGCAGAATCATCGTGATTTTGTGCCGCGGCGGGATTTAGGATGCATGGAGGCATCGTGCTTTCCATGGAGTCTTCTATTACGGCATCAAAGTCATCCTGCCATCGACCCGGCGTCTGGCATCGTCGGCTCCGGGGCTGACGGGTCGCGTCGGCAGAGCCGTTTTTGTGTGCTGCTGTTAAGACGCCGGAGGTCTTGGAGACTGTTCCCGAACCGGGTCTGGACCGTGAACCGGGCCGACGGCCGGGCCGGCGCGGCTTCAATCAAGCGGACGGCTGGGACGTGGACGGGGGCTGTCCGGCGTTGGCGAAATGCTTGGTTTTTTCCCAGTGATGCGGTTTGTTGATCAGCTGCAGGAAGCCCTTCCAGGCGCCAATGCTCATCATCAGCCAGTAGAATGGCATGATCAGCCCATAGCGGGCCAGGTGCCCGACGCCGCGGCGGACGCAGGCGATGGCGCTGGTGTAGGCAAAGACAAAGTTGCCGATGAACAGGCAGAAGGCCCCCATCGCGAAGATGGCCGCCGGGAAGTAGTAGTCCAGTCCCTGTGGCCGGACCGTGAGCCACAGCAGGGTCATCAGCCAGTAGAACGGATTGATCAGCTGGCTGACAAACGTGCCGCCGATGAGCAGGTGAAACTGGACGCTGTTCCAGAAGCCGAGGCGCCGGTGCAGGCCCCAGAAGTCGCGCGTATGGATCAGGTAGGTCTGGATATAGCCTTTGACCCAGCGGGAACGCTGACGAATCCAGAAGGGCAGGCTGGGACAGGCCTGCTCCCAGGTGGTCGACTCCAGGATGCGCGTCCGCCAGCCATTGGAGAACAGCCTCAGGCCCAGGTCGCAGTCTTCCGTGACATTGTATTCATCCCAACCGCCCGCATGGCGCAAAATGTCCAGCCGGAAATGGTTTGAGGTGCCGCCGAGCGGAATGGGGGCCTGCAGGCAGTCAATGCCGGGCAGGCACAGGCCGAACCAGGTGGCGTATTCGGCGGTGAAGCACTTGGTCAGCAGGTTCCAGCCGGAATTGTAGTAGCCCAGCTTGGCCTGGATGCAGGCGACGTTGCGGGGCGACCGGGAAAAGGCGACCGCGGCCTTTTTCAGCTGGTCGGGTTCGGGATGGTCCTCCGCGTCGTAGATGACCAGCAGGTCGGCCTCGCCGTCTTCGATGCCGACATTGCACGCCTTGGGCTTGGTGCGCGGATACGACTTTGGAATCGGGATGATGACAAACGGCGGCTGCAGGTTGAGCTGTCGGGCGACGGTCATGGTCTCGTCGTCGTCCTCCTCGATCAGCAGCCGGATTTCGAGTCGGTCCTTGGGGTAGTCGAGTTTGCTCAGGCCTTCGATCAGCTGAGGCAGCACGTCGCCCTCGTGGTACATCGGCAGGATGACCATGTAGCGCGGCCAGGCCTTGCCGTCGGGCGGCTCGGCCATGTCTGCCGGCGTGACGATCATTTCCCGCGGTTTGCGCAGGGCCAGGTCGATGATCAGCATCCGGTAGAGGGTGGTGAGCAGATAGAAGACCGTCAGAACCGCGTTGAGGACCAGCAGCTCGGAGCGGTAGTCCGTCACCGCCCAGAGCAACGCGCCCAGCAGGAACAGGGCCATCGCCCATTTTTGCCAGGTGCACAGGGTTAAAGTCGCCTGGGGAAAGCCGCGCGGGGAAAGCGGGTTGGCGCTGATGTGGGTGGTCAGGTCGCAGATTTTTTTCGGCATGGTGGCTGCACCAATGGGAGTGTTAGGGATTCACCTGGTCAGGGTGGTAGTGGCGAAGGAAGGCTTGGGCCGTGGCCGTGGCCAGCCAGTGTCTGGCGTCGTCATCCGGGCTGGTTGCAGCCGGCCGGCCTGGCTGGAACCAGCGGCTCAGGCGGCCGGCGTCAACTTTCCGGCGGGAATACAGGTCGAAGACCGGCAGGCCCATGGCCAGGCCGATTTCCTTGGTGTACAACGCCGCCAGGCGGCCGCGGGCGGGGTCGACGGCCGGCAGGGCCGGCAACGCCACCAGCGCCGGCGCAATGCCAGCGGCCAGGCTGCTTTGGACGGCGAAGAGGAGGTGGCTGGACCACTCCCGGGGCTCAATGGCGTCGGCCAAAGGCAGGGTGCCGACGGCCAGGACGATCACGTCAGGGCGCAGGTCGTGGGCGGCGGCGAGGGCTTTCCATGGCGCCAGCCGGGAGGACGTTCCAGGCAGGTTGGCGGCCGGGACCCTGGTGATCTGCGACGAGAAGCCGTCCTGCTGCAGGACTGCGGTCATGACCGTTTCGGGGAGGAGTTCGGCGCCGGGGGCGGTGGCGGTGGCCATGAAGTCGTCCAGCACGGCGATGCGCAGGGGGTTGCTGGTTCGGAACGACGGGGTCGGGGCGTTGGCCAGCGGCGTCTTCGGCAGCGGGTGGCAGACCAGCACGGCGCGTCGGCCGTGCTGGAACAGGTTGTTGCCTTTGGCATTCAGGCCGTGCAGGTTGTCTCCCGGGTGCAGGACGATCAGAGTCAAGGGTGTCAGGACGTGATGGCCGGGCAGGCCGCAGGTGATGATCACCTGACGGCAGGCGTCAGCCAGCGGCAGAGTCAGGAGCGGGATGGCGCCGGCGCTGGTGATGGTGACGGCCGTTTGGGCAGTATCCAGGTCGGCGCCGTCGGCGTTGACCTGGGTGGCCGTGACGGTCAGGTGCTGCAGGACTTGCTCTGGCGGCATGTCCTGCCATTCCAGGCGGAGGGAGAGGGGCAAGGGTTGCGCATGTGGGAGGACGGGCGGCAGGTCGTCCAGCCGCAGGCGGCCGCTGAGCATGGCGCCGGCCTGCCAGTGTTCCCGGCCTGGGATGGTCAGGGTGACCTGGCCTTTGCTGAGGGTCGCCGTCGGGGTCTCGCCGGCGGGGCAGAGCAGCAGGTTGTCGGCGGTGGGGGAGAGGTTCTGTCCCTGCCGGTTGACATACGACCGGCTGATGCCGTCGGCCTCGGTCGTCACGGTGAAAGCGCTGATCGCCTGGTCGGTTGGCCGGAAGCAGTAGGTGGTGTCCGGCGTGATGACGGCATGCATGGCCTTTTCGGGTTGGCCGTTGATTTCGGCGCCCAGCCATTCGGGGCGGAATGCCGGGAGCAGGTCGGTCAGGCGTTCGCCGGCGGGATTGCCGTCGGGGGTGCGGACCAGGCAGGCGGGAAGTGCTTCCTCTGGTTTCTGCACCACGAGCATCTGGACCGTGTGGATGCCCGGTTCCAGGTGGAGAACGGACCCGAAGGCGCCGCCGCCGGGCCGCGGCACGCCATTTTGCCAGGACGCCGCGACGCGGCCGTTGACCAGGATCGTCCAGGCCGTGTGGGTCTGGTCAGCGCCGAAAGCCACGGCCGTGTTTTCGGCCGCCACCCAGGATGCCTCCCATTGCAGCATGGCCGCGGCATTGCGGTTTTCGGGAAAGTGGCTCCACTGGCCGCGGTCTGGCAGCAGGCCGAAGTCATCAACCAGGGCCGTCAGTGGCCGGCCGCGCCGTCGTCCTGAGGTGGAAAACAGCCGCATCATTTCCTGGGCGGTGAAGGCCCTGGTGGTGAGGGCGCGGACCTGTCGGTCAACGGTCACCATGCCGAGGCGGTCATAAGGCAAGGCCTGCGTCGGCGGCTCGGCGAACAGGTAGATGGCCAGTCCCGGCTGGGCCGGTGGTATTTCCGGCTGGCCCGGGACGGGTGGCGGCTTGACGGTGAAGTGTCCCCGGGCGTTGACGGCGACGGCGAGCAGGCGGTCGCCGGCCAGGACTGGCGAGGCCGGCAGGGCTTCGCCGCCATCGGTAAAGGCCAGCACGCCCCGATACGTGTCGGACCATTCCGACGGCACCGGTACCAGGAGTTGTGAATGGGGCCGGTACGGTCGTTCGACGAGCAGCCGCGCCGGCGCCGCGGCTGCTTTCCAGGCCAGTGGTTCTGCCAGGACGATTGTTCCGGCCAAGGTGGAAATCAGCATTGCGAGGAGGAAGGTTCGAACCATGATGTCTTCAGTTGTCTGGGGACGGGAAGTTGCCGGCGGAATGGGGGCTGACTGGGAGGGCTGTTCAGGGACTGCCATCATCTTGCCGGGTTGGAGTGTTTTGGTCTGGTATTCAGGATGATCAAGGTGTTATGCCATGTGTTATGCCATCGGGCAGGCAAGGTTGCGGGGGGGCTGGCCGGCCTGGCCGCGGCGACGGCTTTTCGGGTGGCGTTGGCGGGGCGGCCGCGGGGCGTGTCTGGCGGCTTGGGTGCCGGGACGGTGTGGCCGCCGCCGGCGGCGGACCATAAAAAACCTATAATTTACTCCATCAATGGTGAAAAATCTGCAAAGGGGGTTAATATAAAAAAGGCGTTACGCTTTTCGCGATCGCCGATGGCCGTGTTGATGTCAGGTTCAGCTTGAGGTAAGGATGATGAAACTCATGAGCCGGAAGGCAGTCTTGATGGTGCTGGCCATGTTGCTGGCCGGGTGTGGCGGTGGTGATCGAGCGGCGAAGTCGGGGGCCGATGGTGGCGTGGTGACCTTGCGCTTCTGGCATATTTTGAACTACAGCGGCCCGCGGGAGATCCTGGCGCGGGCGGCCCGGCGCTTTGAAACGGCGAACCCCGGCTGTCGGGTGGAAATCCAGGAGTTCGAGAATGACGCGTACAAGACCAAGCTGGCGGTGGAGATTGCCAGCGGCACGCCGCCTGATGTGCTGTTCACCTGGGGCGGAGGGCCGCTGGCCGATTATGCGCGGGCGGGCAAGGTCGTCGACTTGACTGCCGCTTTGGACAAGAACGACTGGGGAGCCCGTTTTATTGACCAGGCCCTTGACCTTTGCCGGCATGGCGACCGTGTTTACGCGGTTCCGCTCGACCTTTCCGCCGTGGTCCTGTGGTGCAATGCCGGTCTGTTTGCGCAACATGGGGCCGAGTACCCGAAAACGTATGACGATCTTCTGCGCTTGTGCCAGGTTTTCCGTGCGGCCGGCGTGGACCCTTGTGCCCTGGGCAATATGAAGCAGTGGCCGGGTGCCTTCTATTTCAGCTACCTGGCCAACCGATGTGGCGGCACCGGGCTTTTCCTGGACGCCGCGCATGGCCGGGCTGGCGCCAGTTTCGCTGACCCGGCCTTTGTGCGGGCGGGCGAAATGCTGCGTGGGCTGATCGATGCCGGGGCCTTCCCTGTCGGCTTCAATGGGTTGGACGACGGGCCGGCCCGGACCCGCTTCGTCACCGGCCAGGCCGCGATGCTCCTGATGGGCAGCTGGGTCGTCGCCCGGATCAAGGACGAGCAGCCGGCCTTTCTGGAGCAGCTGCGGGCCATGCCCTTTCCGGCCGTTCCCGGCGGCCAGGGCGATGCCGATGCGGTGCTTGGCGGCATCAACTGTGGCTTTGCCGTCTCCTCGTCCTGCCGGCACCCCGAACTGGCCATTGAACTGTTGCGCTATCTGACCGACGAGCAGGTCGTGACTGAATGGTGTGAAAGCGGTCGCATTCCCGCCTTGTCCACGACTCCCGAACAGGAGGAAAAGCTGCCGGCACCGACGCGGCAGGCGTATGCCATGCTCAAATCAGCCTCGTCCCTGCAACCGTACTATGACCAGTACCTGACCCCGCGCCTGGCCGTCGAACATAAGAACACGACGCAGGGGCTGTTCGCCGGAACCATGACCCCGGAACAGGCCGCCGCCAGAATGGCCGCCGGTAAGAAGTAGTGGACAGTGGACTTGAGTGGGCGGTGGAAGGTGGCGCGCGGTCATTGTCTGTTATCGTCCCGTGCGCTCGCCTCATCGTCCCGTGCGCCTGTCCTATCTTCCCATCCGGTTGTCCTATGCGTCCTGTCGTCGTCCCATACATCCTGCCTTTTCCGGCAGAGGTTGGTCCGGCTTTGC
>CAYOUR010000163.1:0-9996 GCA_964407145.1 uncultured Lentisphaeraceae bacterium
TTCCGGCAGAGGTTGGTCCGGCTTTGCGGTGCTGGTGCCGGAGCTGGAAGCTGCGGCCACCTGTCGTCGTCCCATACATCCTGCCTTTTCCGGCAGAGGTTGGTCCGGCTTTGCGGTGCTGGTGCCGGAGCTGGAAGCTGCGACCACCTTTTTCAAGTGTCCCGTTGGCCATCGCGTTGGTCGGTCATGCCTTGCGGGTCAACCGGATGACCGCGTAGGGGCATTTTTCCGGCAGGGTCACGGTCACGGCGCCGTCCTGACTGGAGACTGCTGGTTCGCGGCCAGGCGTCAGTGGGGAGAAGGCCCGGACTTCGCCCCTGGTGTTCAGGACAACGCGATCGTCGGTTCCGATCGGTTCCGCCTTGGTGATCAGGTTGACGCGTGAGCGGTGGTAGCGCATGGCGTCGAGTTCGTGGTTGATGTCCGTGTCGAACTCCGCGGCCAGGCAATGGATGGTGAGGGCGTGGTCGGGCATCTGGTGGACGAGCGTCAGGAAGCCTTTGGCCGAGGTGATTTCCACCGGCAGGGCGGCGGCATGCTGACGCACCTTGTCCAGCAGGTCGTCGGCAAACGACTCGGAATCCTGGATGCGGCACGGGTTCCAGGAGACTCCCGGCGGCAGCGTCTGCCATCGCGGCTCCTCCGGAAAGGCTGGAAACGGCGTTTTCATCCAGGTATCCGAGGTGAAGAAGTCGTCGGGGACGGTGATCGGGGCACCCCATTTCCGGCCCAGGGCAAAGGGCCCGGTGGCCAGGGCCACGCCGCCGCTTTGGATGAAGGCCTGCAGGGCGTCAAGCTCTTTGACGGTCAGGCGCAGGGCCGATGGCAGGAGCAGCAGCGGGCATTTGGCGGCTGAGGTCGGTACCTGCATTTCGACGGTCGGGGTGATGCCGTTGCGGAAAAGCAGTTCGAGGGTGTCGGTGAAGTCGCGGGTGACGCCCTGGAACAGGCTGCCGAAGACGGTGTGGTTGCGGGTTTCATAGGGAAAGAGCACCGCGGCCTGCGCCGCGGGATGGCCATTGAACAGTTCCGGATGCAGCTTTTCGAAGCCGAAGGCCGTGGTCGCCGGCGCGGCGTCGTCCGGCAGGCTGGCCAGGATGGAGTCCGGCAGGCCCAGTCGCGCCTTCAGGGTTGAAAACCAGCAGGCCGCGCCGACGGTTTTGTTCACGGCCCAGATGACGCCGGCGGCCGGCTCTGTGAAGCCATAGCCCTGGCCGACGCATTCGCTGCCCCTTTCGTCGGCCGCGCCCAGGTGATGCAGCGACGATATGATCCGGCTGGCAATGGGCGGGTTCATGGTTTTCGGGTCGTGCTTGTAGGGCGGGGTGTTGCCGCACAGTTCGAGGTGCACGAGATTGCAGCCGGAGTTCATGTCGCGGATGTCATGGGCCATCTGCGGCGCGGTTGCGGTCGAGCTGTTGGAGCAGCAGCTCATGAGTGGGAACGCCTCCGGGAGAACGCCCCGCAGGCGGGTGAAGAAATTGGCCGCGGCGTCATAGCGCAGGTCGAGCCATTCGAGCCAGGCCGGGTTGTCCCAGTTGGCCCAGAAGGAGCGGTCGGCCGCCGGCGGCAGTGTCATGCCGGTGCGCCGTCGGAATTTCTCCCGGCAGGCGGTGCAGCCGCAGCCTGGCCAGCGCATGTATTGCGAGATGTCGTCGCTCATCAGGCCGTCGATGTCGGTGTCGCGGCGCAGTTCCTGGACGTATTCGAGGTAGGCGTCGATGAATTCGTCATTGTTGTAGCAGAACATTTCGGCGGCATAGCCGGGATGATAGAGGACCGTCCCGTCGCGGACATCGAGTTCGCGCCAGGCGTTGAGCCTGCGGCCGTGGTATTCCCAGCTGGCGGCGGCGCTCCAGGTCGGGGCGAACGGCAGATGGGGGCCGGAATGGAGTTTGACGTTGCGCATTTCGTCGCGGGTTTCGTAACGGTGGATAAGCACGGCGGAATGGTGGTCGATCAGGCGGATGCCGCGGGCGTTGAGTTCTTCGCGGACCGTGGCCATGTAGTCATGCAGAACCGGGAAGATGGGCAGGAAGTCCCAGCGGAAATGAGCGCCGAAGATGCCGGCCGTGTTGGCGTTGGCCTGGGCCATGGCATCGGCCCGCCGCCGGATGAGGTCGAGGTTGTCCGGGGAGGGCCAGTCCAGGTCCTTCCAGGTGATCCACCAGCTGGCCATGCGGAGGTGTTCTTTCAGCATGTCTTTCCTGCCTTTCCAGAATGAATGTCCTGCCGGCCAGGCGCGGGTCGCTCGTTGCGGTTGCCGGCGTTTCATGGCGGAGGGATGACCAGGCCCGTCCGGGGGGGCCTGGTCAAAAGGGATTGTTGGCCGGTCGCGGGGTCGGGAACTTCGTTTCATCGTAGAAGTTGGTCTGGTACTCCCAGGTGTGGAAGCGGTCCTGCTCGTCCAGCCCCTGGCCGGTGCAGCGCACCTGCCAGGACAGCAGCTCGCGCTGGCATTTGGCGATGACGGCCTGCAGTTCCGGTTGTGCGGCCAGGTTGGTTCTTTCCTTCGGGTCGTTCTGCAGGTCGTAGAGTTCGCCGGGGAAGTCGCTGCTTTCCACCCATTTCCAGCGTTTGCCGATCACGGCCGCGCGGGTGACGGTGTGCTCGTGGTCGTGGAACAGATTGAAGGCGAAGGCGTTGTCCTTGTGTTCCCGGCGCCGGCCCTGCAGGACCGGCAGGAAGCTGCGACCCTGGACCTGGCGGGGGATGGCCAGCGAGCAGAAGTCCAGGAGTGTGGGCAGGACATCGATATTTTCCAGGGCGTCGCTGGTGGCTCCGGGCGCGATCTCGGGACCGGCCACGAGCAGCGGCGTGCGGAGCAGCCGTTCGTCCATGGACCAGGATTTGCCGATGATGCCGTAGTCGGAGCTGAAGTCGCCATGGTCGGAAGTGAAGAGAACCATGGTGTCCTGCCGCAGTCCCTGTTCCTGGAGAGTGTCCAGGACGCGTCCGACCTGGTCGTCGACCAGGCTGATCAGACCATAGAGGTGTGCCAGGTAGATGCGCAGTTCGCGTTCGTTGATGTATTTGCGGTTTTGTTCGACCCAGCGCCGGAAGGTCCAGGGCTTGTTGTCCAGGCAGTCGTCCGGGTAGGTTTCCAGATTCAGGCTTTCGGGGTCGTAAAGCCGGTCGTAAGGGGCTGGCGGCGTGAACGGGCCGTGGGGGGCGATGTGGCTGACATAGCAGAGGAAGGGCTCTTGCCGGTGTTCACGGATGAAGGTGATGGCGTGGTCGGTAATGACCTTTTCGAAATAATGTTCGAGTGGAATTCGCGAGCGGCCGATGTCCCAGTAGCGCATTTCCGGGTGCCTGATTTCCTGGTGTTCCGGGTAGGTCGCGTCGACCTGGTGCCGGCGCAGGTAGTCGTTGTATGGCTGGTGCCAGAGGAAGGTGCTGTGCCAGCCTTCGGTCGTCATGGCCTGGTCGGGGCGGCCGAAATGCGTCTTGCCGAAGTATCCGGTGTGGTATCCGGCCTGGCCGAAAATTTTTCCCATGGTCCGTTCCCTGGGGGGCAGGGCGTGGGTGTTGCAGGTGACGCCGTGGGCGATCGGGTACCGTCCGGTGTGGAAGCAGGCGCGGGAGGGGACGCAGACGCCGCTGCAGGCATAGCTGCGTTGGAAAAGCATGCCCCTGTCGGCCAGGCGGTCCAGATTGGGCGTCTTGACCTCCTGGTTGCCCATGCAGCCAAGAAAATTCCACACGTGTTCGTCCGTCTGAATGATGACGACCGAGGGTCGTCGTGCCGCCATGTTGTTCGGGTTGCTGGGCATGGTTGGATCGGCTTTCGCTGGTGGCGGTTGGGTGCAGGAAACAGGCGTTGGGAATTGCCGCCGGACCCGTCCCTGGCAGTCATGCCGGCCGTTATCGGCGGCAGAGCGCCGGTCGTGACCGTGGGGGCGTCCGGCAAAAAAGCGGGTGTTTTTCTGGGCTGGCTTGGGTCGGGCCGCAATCGATTCGCAAGTACGTTGCCAAATCGGCACACGGGCGGCATCATGGGGGAAGAAGCTCAGGCCCCAACAGGCAGGGCGGGCATCGTCCTGGGGAGTGCCGCGCCATCGGCGGATGAAATGGCCTGCATCGCCGCCCACGCCCAAAGGCATGGGCGGGCGCCGGGCGGCGCGACGGCTTTCCAGGATTGACGGAGAAAATAGCTTTCAGCGCGGTGTTTTTCAAGCTGCCTGGCGATGGATCGTCGAAAATTGCCTTGCGCCGCCGTGGCCTGCTCTGATGGCGCCTGCTGTTTGTCAGCCGTCGGGAATCGGCGTTTCCCGGTAACCGGTCACCCATTGAGAATTGAGTCGTCACGGTGTTGTGTCGCCCTTGCAGGGCTCACTTCGAAAAAAACGCTATCCCAGGGCTGCGCGGCCTGCGGCCGCTTGCCCTGGGCTCTTATGCCGCGCCCCTGCCGGGGCGCCCACCGGTGAGGCGTTGCCTGACTTTGAGGGCATGGCTTTTCATGATGCTGGTGCTCTCGCCCGGTTCGGACGATTCCGCCGGAGCCTTTGCGCCTCGGCAGATACCCAGCTACGACCGCCTGTTCTCCATGGCTGACCGGTTGCCATTTTCCGCCTGAACGGTCGTGCTTCGGCTTGAAAATGTCCCGCGCAAGGCTATTTTCCCGGGGTGTGCTGGGGGTGTCTTCGAACGGGCGCCGGGTTGTGTGGGTCTGTGCCTTTGGCGTCCGCCGCGGCAGGGGGCGCAAAACCTTCCCGGCGGGTGTCAATTATCCATTTCACCAGGATTGGACCATGATCTACCAGAGGCAGAAAATTGCCGCCATGAACGCCAGGGTGCGTGATGAAGCCGATGAAATCAGCCTGGTCAGGGATCTGGCCGCTGAGGTATCGACTATGGCGCAGACGACCGAGATGGCTGTCATCCGGCAGCGTTGGCGCGATGTCGTGGCCATGCGGCGGCCGGACCGACCGCCGATTTGGTGCAAGCCGGTCGGCTGCTGGCCGGAGCTCTTGCCCGAGTCCTGGCTGGTGTGCCGCAACCGCGAGCTGCGTGAGATTGAGCGCCACTGCAAGCGTCATCTGATCAAAGATGCCATTGGTGACGACACGCCGGTTCTGCCGACGTATGACATCCCCGCCGTCTTCCGGGTCACACCGCCCAACAAGTGGGGATTTGACATCAAGACCGAGCAGCTCGGGGAAGCCGGCACGGCCTGGCGCTATCTGCCGACCGTGGTGAGCGAGGCGGATTACGAGCGCCTGACCGTGCCGCGGTATGCTTTTGATGAAGAGGCGACGATGGCGCGCCGGGACCGCCTCCAGGACTACCTTGGCGACGCCATGCCCGTGCGGGTCAATCCGCTGGGCGAATTCTTCAGTGCGGCGACGCTTTGTTCCGAGGCGGCCCGGCTGTGCGGTCTGGAGGAGATGATGATGAACATGGTCCTGGCGCCAGGCCTGGTGCACCGCCTGATGGGTGTCATGCAGCAGGGCGTCATGCGCCAGGTCGCCGCCATGGAAGACTCCGGTCGGTTGGTTCCGAATACGGACACGCCGATGTTCCTCAGTGACCCGCTGCGACCCGGCAACGCTGGCGGGACCACCCTCCAGGACTGTTGGATACATGGCAATTCACAGGAATTCGATCCGGTCAGCCCAGCCATGTTCGAGGAATTCCTGCTGCAGTACCAGAAGCCGATATTCGCGCGTTTTGGTGCTGTCTGCTATGGATGCTGTGAAAACCTGACTCGCAAGTTGGACGCGGTTCTGAGCATACCCAACCTGCGGCTGCTGACCTGCAGCGGCTGGACTGACCTGGGGGTGCTGGTGGAAAAGGCGGCCTCGCGGTGCTGCATCATGTGGCGCCACAAGGCGGCCGATGTCGTCTGTCCGCCGGAGACGCGCGAGCTGCGCCGGAAAATCCGTGAGCAGGCGAGTCTTCTTGACGGCGCCTGCTACCAGGTCGTCCTGCGGGAGCTGCAGACCCTGATGGGGCATGGGGACCGCCTGCGGGAATGGACCCTGATCTGCCAGGAGGAACTCAGCCGGTAGCCGACAAAGGCGTGTCACCAGCCGCCGACCTGGCCAGACTGTCATTCTGTGACCTTGGGCATTCCAGGAAGTCTACCCACGAAATTTCCTGAAGCGCCTTTTTATATAGGGTGGGCATAAACCCCATAGGAACAATTTCCCGTATGGGTATATTATCGTCATTTGTATACTTAAGAGTTGACCAGCTCCTCAAAAAATTGAAGTTCTGAATCCCTTGAACTTGCGTTTGGAATTGAAAACGACGTTTTCATCTTTCTTCGGCATCCCCTGCAGTCCGTTTCTCACGGATTTGGCTGATTATCATATTAAGCCCGAAAGCTAGCGGCAGGTAAGGTCGCACAGCCTCCCGACAGGCCACTGTCCCTGCCGGCAACCAATGAAGGCGGGGCCGGAACTGAAAGCAGAGCCGCCAGTATAGAGAAAAAAAGCACCGTCACACTTGATGCAAAAGGCTGCCAGACCATGAATATCCTGATGATTTACCCTGAGTATCCGAATACCTTCTGGAGTTTCAAGTACGCGCTGGCGTTCGTACGCAAGCGAGCCGCACATCCGCCGCTAGGCTTGTTGACGGTGGCGGCCATGCTGCCGCCGGAATGGTCAGTCCGGCTCGTGGACACCAATGTGCGCAGGCTAAAGCGAGCTGACCTCGCCTGGGCTGATTGCGCATTCGTCAGTGCCATGACCATCCAACGTGCATCGGTAGAACTGATTCTGGCCCAATGCCGAGAGGCCGGAGTGCGCGTCGTGGCCGGCGGTCCTCTGTTCACTGGCGATCCGGGAGCATTTGACGCTGTCGATCACCTGATTCTGAACGAGGCCGAACTGACCTTGCCAGGTTTTCTGCGGGACCTGGCCGAGGGCACGCCGCAACATCTCTACGCGTCCAGCCAGTTTGCCGACATTCATCAGAGCCCGGTGCCACGCTGGGAGCTGCTTGACCGACGCCGATATGCCAGCATGAGCATCCAATTCTCCCGAGGCTGTCCGTTCAACTGCGACTTCTGCAATGTCACCGCCTTGCTGGGACACCAGGTCCGTATCAAGACGTCTGCTCAGATCATTGCCGAACTGGACAGCCTATACGCTTTGGGCTGGCGTGAAGAAGTGTTTTTTGTCGACGACAACTTCATCGGCAACAAGCAATTTTTGAAAACCGACCTTCTGCCCGCGCTGATTTCCTGGCGGAAAGGCAAGCGAGGGATGACGTTCTACACGGAAGCGTCCATCAACCTGGCGCAAGACAAAGAGCTGATGCAGACGATGGTCAAAGCCGGATTCACCAGGGTCTTCATTGGGATTGAGACTCCGGACGATGCCTGTTTGGCCGAATGCAAGAAATTCCAGAACAAGAACCGTGACCTGCTGGCAGACGTGACCTGCATACAGCGCAGCGGCCTGGAAGTGCAGGGAGGGTTCATTGTCGGGTTTGACCATGACAACCCGTCCATTTTCCGGCGTCAGATTGACTTCATCCAGCAGAGCGGGATTGTTACGGCCATGGTTGGTCTGCTGCAGGCGCCGCCGGGGACGCGATTGCACGAACGCCTCCTGAAAGAAGGTCGCCTGCGGGGGGAATCATCCGGCGACAATGTCGATGGCAGCACCAACATCCTGCCGGTGATGGACTTCGACGTGCTGCTCGCCGGTTACCGTGAAATCCTGCGTCACATCTACACGCCGAAACATTATTATGAACGTCTCCGGACGCATTTGCGCAATCTCGGCGCCACTCGTCTCAAGGTCCCCCTGCGACTTTCGGGAATTCATGCGCTTCTGCTTTCTTTCTGGCGTTTGGGCCTGGTCGGTCGTGAACGCTTTCATTATTGGCGGCTGCTGTTTTGGACACTGTGCCATCGGCCCCGGCTGTTATCGCAGGCCGTGACGCTGGCCATCTACGGATATCATTTTCGAAAAATGTGCGACCTGCATGTCCACAGTCCTGTTGAGCATCCGAGGCTATCTATGGGGTAAACAGCCAAGGTGCTCGGCGCCCCTCGTTTCCGGGGGCGCCGAGCACCCGCCCGACGACTGGTGAAGTCGGTCAGCAATAGGAAGTGGCCATCCGAAAAGCCTCCATCGTAAGATTCATCCGCAGATGGCGCAGATTTTCAAGGCGCGCAAACAAAGCGCGCCTTGAAAATTTGCGATCATCGGCGTAATTAGCGGATAAAAAGGAAGAACTGCGGATAAAACCCACGTCGTAGACATCGGTTTCATACCCTTGATGAAGCGTAACCCACTTTGCTGAGAACTTATCGGACGGCGTCTAGGAAGTGGCTGCGAGGGGGATGTCGTGCAAAATCCCAGCCGGGCCGCGATGTCCTTGATCCCTGTGCCATCGGCCATGCCGCCTCTCGCCGGAATCTACGCGGACTGATGACGGCATGGGCCGGATTTGATTGAGCACGCGAACACGCTGCTCCCGGCGCTGACTGTTTTTGTCAAAACGCGGCGGCATGGCCGTACAGCATGCATGCCTTGGTCAGCCTGCTCCCGAGCGCACGCGTTCACCGGCGAGGTCGTTGCCTGCAGTCAACGACCTCGCCGGCCGGAAGTGACGCCATTCAATCGATTTTCAGCACCACGTAGCCATAGTTGCCGGTGACCGAAAGCGAAATGGTCGCTTCCGGCGAAATGACATCCTGGGCCTTCAGGGTCAGGGACGGCGTTTTTTCGAGGATGGTGAAGTTGCGGCCGGCAAGGTGTCGGGGGAGAGTGATTGTTTTGTCAGTGAGATTTTTATGGAAATCGAGGTAGACGACGTCCGCGTCTGCCTGGCGGTGGTGGAGAAATGACGTTGCATCAGGTTCGCGCTGCGGGTTGAAGTATTGTCGGAAAGCGAGAAGACGCCGTTCGGCGCCTGCGACCGGATGGCTCAACTGGAGGCCGAACGGATACATTTTCTGGCTGGAATACAGAAAATAGACGGCATCGCGCTCGGCGCCCTGATTGGCTTTTGCCGTGCATCCTCTGAAAAGAGAATAGCCGAGGGCGAAGCCGAGTCGGCGTTGGCGGTCGCCGCTGATTCTGATGAATCGATCCGGCAAGTCGTTGGGGTCCAGGCAATGCTCCCGTGTGATGTGGAAATTGACGGGCATGACCGCCGGAAGGTCGTAAATGGCGGAAAAGTCACAGTCATGGGTGATTTTATCAGGTCCGAATGGCGATGTTGTGAACGGTTTGAGCTTGGGAATGTAAAATTCCCGGCGCGGCTGCTGGGCGATGGCTCCTGACCACATGAACATGACTCCGAGGCACCTGAGCGAGGCAAAAGAGTGACGGATGCGATACGTCTGGTCCATGGTGCAGGCGCCTGCCGGCTGGTATCGGAAAACCGTTTCGATGCTGAACAGGATATCGAGGCGTTGGTCGCGGAAGTCACACGCCCGCCCGGGATTCTGCCTGGCCAGAGAAACCAGTGAATCGGGCATGATGACGTCGTAGGCAAAGTGGTGGTCGAGAAAATCGCACTCGACCTCACGGCCGTCGTCAAGCAAGGGCGTCTGGCCATCCATCAGGATCGCGTCGGCCGTAATCCTGGTTCCCGGCCACAATTGGGTGCTGGTGATTTTCTCATACTGCGGTTCGCGGCGGTCTGGCCAGAACAACGCGTCGCCGGGTCCCAGAGACGCAAACGCCGGATAACCGGGTTTGGCGCCGGTCGGATGGACGATGAAGGTGTTTGCATCCACGATTTTCATGACGACGAACGTCTTGCCGGCACCTGAGGTCAAGGCCGTCCCCAGGGCGTTTTCGGTCAGACCGTGGTCGGGGGCGGTGATTTGCCTGGCGAAGCTGGAGGCGTGGTTGCCACCCAGAATGCCATAGCCACCCGTGAAGAAGGCCGGCAACTCATCAGGGCCGGCATGGATTTTTTCCCCTTGTTCATAGTCCGCCAAAGAAGCGCCCTTGGGAACCAGGTAGGCTGCTTCGTTGGGATGCTCATTGCCGCCGCCCCGGACACTTTGGATGATGATGT
>CAYOUR010000164.1:0-9674 GCA_964407145.1 uncultured Lentisphaeraceae bacterium
GTGCATGTATTTTTCACAGATAATCAGGCAAAAAATTGCTAGCACTGGTATGTATATATGCAGGTGTGTTATCACAGTCGAGCTGGCGTCCTGTCGGCCGCCGCTGGTACCTGATGCGGCGCGGCAATATCAGCCGGCCGTGCTGCCGCCCAAGGAGCATCCGCAGCTGTGGGTGACGCCGGAGAGCCTGGAGAAGGTGAAGGCCACTCTGACCCATCCGGAGCATGCTGCGCAATGGGAAAGCGTGCGGAGGCCGGCCGCGGCAGGGAAAGCGTGTTCACGGGGCAGAGTTCGGGCAGGACGGCGGATTGCGGGGACTATCGTTTCGCCGCGCCGCGGGCAATGCGCCAGCTGCGCCTTGTCGGCCGGGGCAATTCCGTCAACGACTGGAAATCGCTGGTGCCTTCAGGGTCCTCCGGTAGGAGACACTTGTTTGCGCCGCATGCAGTTGTCAAGGGGGTGGGAGGGCGTTTCCCGGCGTGTTTGGTCAACGTCTCCCGGCAGATGATTTGCCCATGTTTTTTTTGTTGCCGGGGCAAATTATCTTGTTTGGCGAACGTTTTTGCGCATGAAGGGGTGTGTTATCCGGGCGGGCAGTTGTGTCGCAGGAAAGGGAAAGAGGAGGGGACGATGAAGACTCTGTGGTTTGGGTTGGGGGGGCTGGCGGTTTTTTGTGCGGCATCGTTGACGCTGAATGTGTTTCTGCTGCGTGACGCGTCGAAGCAGGGTCATCGGACCACGGCCGCGCCGCCGTCGCTGGAGTTCCGGAGCGCGGCCGGCGCGGGCGGGGCATTGCCAGGGCCGCCGGCACCGACCGCGCCAGGTGGAGTGATGGCCTCTGAAAGTGGCGCGGCGGCCTCGTCGTCCAGCGATGGCCAGGGTCTGGCCAGGTCCGGGGTTTTGGCGTCTGGCGGGGCGGATTCCGGCCAGGGTGATGTCCGGCCCTTGCTGGTCAGGGAAGTCGATTACAGCAGTTATGACGGCTCGATCAATGTCCGTTTCGCGACCGACGGTGTCGTTGATTTTCCCTTGGCGGCCAAGGTCCGGCTGTCTCCGGCGGTGCCGGACTTGCGGCTTGGCCGCGGGTATTCGGGTTCCTGGGAGCTGAGTGGGTCGTTTGAGCCGCAGAAGACTTATGTGTTGACGATACGGGCCGGGGTGGGCAGTTCGACGGGAGAAGTTGTCCGGGACGACCTGGTCTTCAACGTCAAGGTTCCGCCGCTGGCGCCGCAGGTGCGTTTTCTCACCAGCGGGCCGTACTATCCATCGCTGTCTGGCCGTGACGGCCCGGCGGCGCGGGTGACTCTGCCGATAGGCGTCACCAATTTGCCGAAGATCGGCGTTGAATTGTATCGGGCCTACGCGAACAATCTTGGCCGTGTTGACGTGTATTTCTACCAGTGGCTGAGCCATCATCGCAAGTTGAAGGCGATTGAGTTGCCGGTGGGCGGTTCTCCGACTCGCGAAGTGCAGCTGGACCTTGACCTAACCGACCTGTTGTCCGGGGTCGGCCAGGGCATTTTTTGTGTGAAGCTGGTCAATCCGCTCAGTGATTACCGGCACGACATTGCCGAGGTGATTGTCAGCGATCTGGGATTGCTGGCGGCAGTTGATCAGCCCGGCCGCAGCTGCCAGGTTCTGGTGCGCAGTCTGTTGACCGGCGCGCCGGTGGCTGACGCGGAGGTCCGGGTCATCAGCCACAAGAATCAGCCGGTGGCCGAGGGCAGGACTGATGCGGCCGGTCAGGTCAAGCTGGCGTTTCTGCCGCAGTTTGATGATGACGAGGACTACCCCACGACGGTCGTGGTTGCCGCCGGCGGGGATATGTCGTATATGCGGCTGACCGGTACGAATCGGCATGACTTGTCGGTTTTTGCCAATGAGGGCCGCCGCCTGGCGGCCGGGCCGGAGGCTTTTGTGTACACCGAGCGCGGTGTGTGCCGGCCGGGCGAGACCATGACGATTTCGGTGTATGTGCGCGAGCGCACCGGCGCCTCGACCGCGGCGGTGGCGGCGCCTTGTCTGCTGAGTGTCAGCGATCCCCAGGGCGGGGTTTTGGCCAGCGAGCGGCTCCACCCGGATGCGTACGGTTTTGCGACGACTCAGGTCAAGGTGCCCGCCAGCGCCCGGACCGGCGCTTACGCCGTCACCTGTGGCGTCGATGAAAAGACGTCCTGGGGCGGGACGACCTTCATGGTGGCGACCTATGTTCCGGATCGGATTCAGGTCAACCTGGAGGCCGACCGGACATCCGTGGCTCCCGAAGACGCGTTGACCTGCCGGGTTTCCGCCAAGTACTATTTTGGTCCGGAGGTGACTGACGGGCAATGCGATTTCCGGGTCTGGGCGGACTTGGCCGGCTTTCCCGCGCACTGGCGTGAGTATCAGGTCGGGGACAGCGCGGTTTTTGTCTCCGGTCGCGCTTACACGGCGGGCAATGTCCGCCTGTCCGGCACCGGGGCGTTGGTCTATCCTGGTTTTGCGGCAGTCGGCGGTCGGTCGTATTCGCCGGTTCGGCTGTTTTTGGAGGCGACGGTTCGTGAGCCTGGCGGTCGCGGGGTGACGGAGCGGCAGACGGCTCTGTGTCATCCGGCGCCGTTTTATCTCGGCATTCGCCATGAGAGTGACGACGTGGTGCGTGATGGGACAGCGCGGCTGCGGTTCCGGCGGCTGGTCTGGGAGGCGGAGGGGGAGGCGCCGCGGGCGCCGTTGACCGTGAGTCTGAAACTGTACCGGGTCGTGTGGGACCATGTGCGCAAGGTCAACCGCAAGGGCGAAGTGCGTTACGTGTGGGAGGACGTGCGCACGGCCGTGCCGGGGCCGGAGACGGTGGCGCTTGACGGGGATGACGGCGAGGTGGTGCTGACCGGGCTTGCGGATGGGCGGTATGAGCTGATTGCCGAGGCCGGTACGGGCGTGCGCACGCGCCTGGCGTTCTGGCATTGGCAGGGCGAGGGCGGCAGCCGCAGCGCCAATCCGAACGTGTTGACTTTGGTGACGGACCGGCCGCAGTACGCTCCGGGGGACACGGCGGAGGTCACGGTCACCTCGCCGGGGGCGGGCTATGTCCACATTGCCGCCGGCGAGCATCGGCTGGAGCAGGGCTTTTCCCAGGTTGTCAGTCAGGGTGTGAACCGCTTCCGGGTGGCGATTCCGGCCGATGTATCGACGGGGCATTACGCCGCCGGCGTGACCCTGGTCTGTCCGGGCCGGTCGGCGACGCGTCAGTTTGGGCTGCTGCGTTTGCCGGTTGATCAGGGCGTGCATCGTCTGGGGATTGAGATGTCGCTGCCGGAGCGGGCGGTTCCGGGCGAGGAGGTCCGTGTCGCGGTCAAGCTGACCGGCGCCGACGGCCGGCCGTGCGGCGGCCAGGTGCAGGTGTTCGCGGTGGACGAGGGCATCCTGGCGCTGACCGATTACGCGACTCCGGACATCTTCGCCTTTTTCCATGGCCCGCGCTTCTGTTCCTTTGAATTTTATGATTTGTACTCGGCCTTGTTTCCGGATATCCGGATTGGCACGGAAGGCCGGATTGGCGGTGACGGGGTGGAGCCGCGGCAATTGCGGCAGCGTCTCGGCGAGATCAAGTCGGAGGCGCCGGCCGTGTGGGTGGGGCCGGCGCTGGCGGTGCCGGCGACCGGTGAGGCGGTGCAGCCGGTTCGGTTGCCGGAGCATGTCGGCGCGTTGCGGGTGATGGCGGTCGGGGTGTCGGAGACGTCGGTTGGCTCGGCCGCGCGGGAGTTGCTGATGCGCAACGTCATCAGTGTGCTGGCGACGGCGCCGCGGTCGGTGGCGCCTGGTGATGAATGGCTGATGACGGTGACTGCTTTCAATCACGACCTGGATGAGGGCGAAGCCGAGCTGGAGATTCAATTGCCGCCGGGTCTGGCGTCCACGGCTGCTTCACGTCATGCCCTGGTGCTTCCGCGGGGTGGTTCACGCACGATTTCGGTGCCCTGCGTTGCCGCCGGCGGCGTCGGGTTCCGGGAGGTGGTTTGTTTGCTGAAGCTCGGTTCCGCCAGTCATCGGAGGGTTTTTCCGATTACTGTTCGGTCGCCGATTCCGCCGGTCACGGAGGCGGTTACGCTGGAGGTTCCGGCCGGGGAGATCAGGCGACTGCAGGCCGACGGGGCGGAGTGGCTGAAGCCGCCGACGGCGAAGCTGCGGGTCTCGGCCTCGCCGGTGCTGGGCGTGAAGGACGCCATGGACTGGCTGAATGGCTATCCGTACGGGTGTCTGGAGCAGACGACGGCGGCCGCCTTTCCGTTCCTCGGAGTTGACAACCTGCTGAAGGCCGGTTTGCTGTCACCCGGCATGGTTCCGGCTGTGCGTTCCAAGGCGGAAATGGCGCAGGGGGGGATTCTGGCCATGATGCAGGCTGACGGCTCGTTTGCCATGTGGCCTGGTTCGCATCATCAGCGGCGGGAGGCGTCGGTGTTTGCCGCCCATTTTCTGGTTGCCGCGGAACAGACGTTGGGTCGTCCGCTGGACGGTGGCACGCGCTACCGACTGCAGCAGTCCTTGTGGCGCCTGGCCGACGACGCGTCTGCCGGGCGCTGGCTGCGCGCCTATTCGGCGTATGTCCTGTCTTTGGGCTCGTTTCGCGGATTTCTGCAGCCGGCCAGGAATCTGCTGTTGGAGCAGAAGTCTGATTTGCCGTCTTTTTTGGCGGCGGCGGCGTTGATTCGAGGCGGCTACGCCGCGGAGGGCGCGGTGCCGTTGCGCCGGCTGTTGGCGCAGGAGGTCTGGCGCGATGAGCGGGAAGCGGCCGGGTACATGCGCGACGGCGCCAGCCGTCTGGGCATGGTGTTGTCCATCCTGATGGACGTCATGCCGGAGCATGAGGCGGCATTGCGTCTGGCTGGCGCGTTGCAGTCGCTGCTGCGGGAGGATGGCAGCGGCTGGGGCACGACGCATGCGAACGCCTGGGTGGCGTACGGTCTGTCGGCCTTTGCGGCCCGGCAGAAAACCGGCCAGGCGCAAGGCTCCATCAGCGTCAAAGGCGGCATTGAGGCGCCGATCAACACGGACCGGATTCAGGAGTTTGATTTGGGTGAGAGTCAGGAAGTGGCGTTGATGAACACGGGTACGGCGCCTTATTATGTGCGGCTGCTCCGCACCGGCATCCCGCAGCGGTTGTCGGAACGGCGCGAGGTGCTGGACATCAAACGGGAATACTTGACGGCGGAAGGGCGGGCGGTGACCCGGGTTGAGCATGGCCGGCTGTTGACCGTGAAGCTGACCGTGACCGCGGCCGGCCAGATCAGCGATCTGGCCCTGATTGACCTGTTGCCCGGCGGCCTGGAAATAGAGGACGAGATGCTGGCGACGCGGGCTTATGCCGTGCCGGCCCAGAGCCGCGGCGAGCAGGCGACGTTGCGGCCGATTTTCATTGAAAAGCGCGATGACCGTTTTCTGTTTTTTGGTGACATCGTCACCGGCGGGACGAGTACCATCACGTACCAGGTTCGGGCTGTCACCCGTGGGAAATTCACGCTGCCGCCGGTGCGGATGGAGGGCATGTACGATCCCGAGGTGCAGGGGACGCATGTCCCGGCTGGCCGCCTGGAAGTGTATTAGGCCTTGTTGGCGCTTTTTGGGATGAGGATGGGGCGCCAGGGCGTTTTTGGGTCATGGCGCCCGTTCCGTTCCGTTCGCGGTAGCTGGAGTCATTTCCCCTGGGCTGGTGCGGTTGAGCGGGTCCATTTTTCACGAAAGAACCACTGCTGGCCCCTGCTGGCCACTGCTGGCACCGGTTTTATTCAAAGAGGGAACGCGTTTGAGCCTGAAAGCTGAAGTCAGCATCGCTTGGGCGGTCGCCGCTGTCATGCCTGCCTTTGGCAGCCGCGTTTTTGGTTTTGGCCGTCACCCTTGCGGACCATCTCAGCTGGCATTTGTCACCTTTGTCGTTTCAGGCAATCTGCCGAGCTCCTGCAGTCGAGCGTGCCCATGTCGATAATCATGTCCAAGCCCGTGTTCCTGAACCGGCGGATTGGCCGCTGGCGTTTATGGCCGTGGCTTCGCGGTCTGCGTCTTTGCCGGCCGCGTTTCCGTTGGCCATGGCGTCGCGCCGATGCGGTCAGGATCGTGTTGTTGTTCAGTGGCGGCGGTGTGGGTTTGCTGTTGTTGCTGGCGTTGCTCTGGTGGTTTTGCCCTTGGTTGGTTGGCGATCCGATGGAGTGCCTGGCCTGGCAGACGCCGGTCCGGCGCTACACCGACGTTCAAGGGCGTCTGCTTCATCTGGAACGGACCTATGACCACCAATGGCGCCTGCCGGTGCCGTTGTCGCAGGTTTCCGAACCGGTGATTCAGGCCACGCTGGCGGCGGAGGACGCGGGTTTCCTGGCCCATTCCGGCGTTGATCTCGGCGCCGCGCTGCGGGCCTTCTGGCAGAACCTGTGGCATGGCAGGGTGGTTTCCGGGGCTTCGACGATCACGATGCAGCTGGTCGGGATGTCGACGCCCGGCCGCCGGTCCTGGCGGCGGAAATTCTGGCAAGTCGTGCAGGCGCGCAGTCTGGAGCGGCGTTATTCCAAGGAGCGCATTTTAACGGAGTATTTGAATCGTGTTCCGTTTGGGGGCAAGCTGTATGGGATAGAGTCGGCGGCGTGGTATTATTTCGGCAAGTCGGCCGCCGAGCTGACGTTGGCCGAGGCCTCGCTGCTTTGTGGCCTGCCGCAGAAGCCGAATGCGTATCGTCCTGACCGTCATTGGGCTCGTGCGCGGCGTCGGCAACGGCTGGTGCTGGGGATGATGGAGCGGCACGGGACGATTGCCGTCGGGGAAGCGGAACGCGTTTTCCGGGAGGAGCCGTTGCCCTTGCGCGATTTCCGGCTGCCGTCGCGCCTGGCGCAGCTGGCGGATTGCCGGGACGGGATGTATTTTCAGCAGGCCAAGGCTGAGGCCAGGGAGGCTTTCGAGATTGTCTGCCATCTTGACCCACAGCGTGATGACTTGCTGTTTCGGGCATTGCGCGAGCAGGCCGGGCATTTGTCGGGGGTGCGGGATGGCGCCGGGGTTTTGCTGGACAGCTCTTCCGGTGCGGTGCTGGCGCTGGTCGGGACGCTTGACTTTGCCTCGCCGCAGGCTGGGCAGGTGAACGCCGCCCTGGCGGTGCGCAGCGCCGGTTCGGCCTTGAAGCCGTTTATCTATGCTGAAGCCATTGATGGCGGGTTGCTGGTTGAAGACAGCGTGCTGCTGGACGCGCCAGTGCGTTATGGCGACTACGCGCCGGGCAACTATGACGGCCGTTTTCACGGCAAGGTCAATGCCGGCGAGGCTTTGAGTCTGTCGCTGAACACGCCGGCCGTGCGTCTGCTGGCGACCCTGGGGCCGGCGCGGATGGCGGCGCGCTTCAGCTCGCTGCAATTGTGGCCGGAGGCCGCCACGGCGGAGCCGCTTGCCTATCAGCTGGACATGGCCCTGGGGACGGCCGGGCACACGCTGCTGGGGTTGACGGCGGCGTATGCGGTGCTGGCTCGCGGCGGCGACGTTGTCCCGGCGCAATTTGTCGTTGCCGGCCAGGCGGCGCGCACCACGATTTTCACGCCCGGCTGTTGCGCGATGGTGTCACGGATGCTGCGGCGCCGGCCATTGCCCGCGTCTGCGGTCGTGGTCAGCTGGAAGACGGGGACCTCGAACGGCAATCGCGATGCGTGGTGTTTCGCGTATACGCCGGAGTACACGCTCGGCATATGGTTCGGCAACAAGGACGGCGCGGCGGCCTCCGTGCTGACCGGCGCCGGGGCGGCGGCGCCGGCCGCCGCGGCTGTCATGACGGCGCTTTATCATAACCGGCCTCCGCCGGCCTGGCCGTCCGACGAGAATTTCCTGCAACAGGGCGCGTTGTGTGCGGAGAGCGGCCTGGCGGCTTCGCCGCGCTGCCGGTCGACGCGCTCAGGTGCGGTCCTGCGTCATGTCCCCCTGCGCTTGTGTCGCGACTGTCAGGCCGACCGGAAAGCGGCGGTGGCCATCCTCTCACCGGCGCCAGGCCACTATGTGGCTGAAACCGCTGGGCAGGCCGTCACTTTGACTCTGCGCGCCCGGCCGGACAACGTGCTGTGGTATGTCAATCACCGGTATCTGGGGCCGTTGACCGACGCCAGGCGCCTGACTTTCGTGCCTGGTCGCCATGTCCTGCACGCAGTTGATGCGGAAAGTCAGAATCAAAGCAGCAGCGTCGAATTCTCGGTGGGTCCGCAGGAGGTGCGGGCGCTGGACGAATAGGACGAATGGGACGAATGGGACGAATGGGACGAATGGGACGAATGGCCGGCGCGGCCGACTACGACATTTTTACTTTTTTTGTCATTCCGGTCTCGCTTTCTGTATGGTGCGGGTTATTTTATGGTTTGTCTTTGAGGAGTCAGGGGAGGTACAGTCTCAACAACATTGGAGTAAAGAGATGAAGCCATCGAAGATGTCGGCGTTGATTTGTGTCCTGGTGGTCAGTGTGTTGTCGTTGAGTGTTCGTGTGCAAGGTGCTGGTTTTTCGATTTTGGAGCAGAGTGTTCCTGGCATCGGCCGTGCCCTGGCGGGCATGACGGCGGAGACGGGTGATCCTTCGGCGATATTCTTCAACGCGGCGGCGCCGGCGTGGTTTGAGAAGACGGAGATTTCTTTGGGCACGCATTTTCTGCATCCCCGGGCTTTTTACGATGACAAGGGCAGCACGGGCTACAGCGGCAACAACGGCGGCAACATGGGCGGCTGGTCCTATATTCCGAACATGTACATTGTGCATCCGGTGGCCGACGGTGTGAGCCTTGGCCTGGGGATTTCCGCGACGTCGGGCACGAGCACGAAGTACAATGCCGACTGGATTGGCCGTTATCATGGCGTTGAGACCGAGATTGCCGTGCTTGACATCAATCCGGTCATTGCCTGGAAGGTGCGTGACGACTTGTCGATCGGTATTGGCCTTCTGGCTGAGTATGCCGACGTCACCCTGTCCCAGGCCGTGCCCTTTGCGGCTTATGGCGGCGGGGACGGTCAGATGAAGATGGAAGGCGACTCCTGGGCGGCGGGTTTCACGCTGGGTGTGCTTTACCAGCCGGTGCAGGGCACCCGCATTGGTCTGGGCTACCGCTCGCGGATGACGCATGACCTCGACCTCGACGCGCGGGTGCGCGGGGTGCCGTCGATCCTGACCGGCATGGGCCTGAAGAGTTCCAGCTCGGCCGAAGCCGAGCTCAATCTCCCCTCGATGGTCAATTTCGGCGTTCAGCAGGACTTGGGCGAAAAGTGGACGATCATGGGTGACATCAGCTGGACCGAGTGGAGCGTCATGGAAGACCTGACCGTCGAGTTTGACCGCCCGATTCTGGGTCAGAAGGGCAGCAGCGTGCCCATGGAATGGAATGACTGCTGGCGTTTTGCGGTTGGTGGCGAGTACAAGCTGAGTGAGGCGGTCACGCTGCGCTGCGGCGTCGCGTATGACAAGACCCCGGTTTCAAGTGAGAAGTATCGTAATGTCCGCCTGCCCGATGCCGACCGTTATTGGGCCAGCGTCGGCCTGGGGTACAAGTACTCCGAAAACATCCGCTTTGACTTTGGTTACACGCATATTTTCTTTGAGAATGTTTATCTGACGACCCGCGATGCAGCCGGCACTCTGCGTGGCAAAGTCTGTGGCGACGCTGACATCATCAGCGCGGCCATGACCTACACGTTCT
>CAYOUR010000164.1:9689-9930 GCA_964407145.1 uncultured Lentisphaeraceae bacterium
GAGCAACGTCCGATAGTTATTTCGAGTTTTGCGCCGGGCTCCGGTCCTGCCTTCTGGCAGGGCCGGAGCCTGGTTGTTTCTGCCCGGCAGCGCGACCTTGACCGGCGCCGCGGACAATGCGTAGTCCAGGCGGGCAGCTGTTCCACACCGTGCTTTTATTTTTCGTCAAGGCCCCCCGCTGGGCGCCACTGTTCACGCAGTCCCCCCCTGCTGGGGGCCGATTGGGAATTCATGCAAGCAA
>CAYOUR010000165.1:0-9808 GCA_964407145.1 uncultured Lentisphaeraceae bacterium
CCCATACGTCCTATCTCACCGTCCCATACGTCCTATCTCACCGTCCCATACGTCCCATACGTCCCATACGTCCCATATTCCTTAAGTTTAATGATCCTGATGAGCTTCTGACGACTAAAATAACCGTGAGCGATGACAAAAAACTGCGGCCGTCCTGGCGTTGTTACGTCAGAACGGCCGCAGTGCATTTATTCAAGAATCAGGTCTGATTTGGAGCGTCACCGTTCGAAGGCGGCGTCAAAGGCGATCTGCGAAGGGGCAAAATCGATTTTACGGACGAATTCGCAGGCGTCGCGGGCGCCGTAGTCGCGGTCCATGCCGCAGTCTTCCCATTCGACGGACAGCGGCCCCTGGTAGCCGATTCGATTCAGTTCCCGGATGATTTCCTCGAAATTGACGGCGCCATGGCCGGGACTGCGGAAATCCCAGCCGCGGTTCGGCTGACCGAAGTTGATATGCGAGGACAGGATTCCGGAGCGGCCGTCCAGGGTGACGATCGCGTCCTTGACATGGCAATGGTAAATCCGGTCCGGGAATTCACGCAGGAACATGACGGGGTTGACGCCCTGCCAGAGCAGGTGGCTGGGGTCGAAGTTGAAGCCGAAGGCCGGCCGGCGGTCCAAGGCGTCCAGAGCCATGGCGGCCGTGTGCAAGTCAAAGGCGATTTCGGTCGGATGCACTTCCAGGGCGAATTTGACGCCGCAGCGGTCGAATTCGTCCAGGATGGGATTCCAGAGATCGGCGAAGTATTTGAAGCCGTCGGCGACCATCTGGTCGCTGACGGGCGGGAAGCTGTAGAGCATATGCCAGATCGGCGAGCCGGTAAAGCCGTTGACGACCTTGACGCCCATGTTCTTGGCGGCCTGCGCGGCGGCCTTCATGGCGGCAACACCCCAGGCGCGCTTCTTTTCGGCGCTGCCATTGCATTCCTTCGGCAGCATGCCGAAATTGTCGGAACGGGCGTCATTGTTCGGGTCGCAGATCAGCTGCCCGGCCAGATGGTTGCTGATCGCCCAGCAGTCCAGGCCGGCCTTTTCCAGGATGGCACGCTGCTGCTGGCAGTACTCGGCGCTTTCCGAGCCGCGGAACACATCAAAATGATCGCCCCAGCAGGCCAGTTCCAGACCGTCGTAGCCGAAGGACTTGATCTTCGCCGCCAACTCGGCCAACGGCAGGTCAGCCCATTGGCCGGTGAAAATTGTGACAGGACGCGCCATGGTCTCATTCTCCTTCATCTGCTTGGTTGTGATTAAGCGCCGCCACGAAGCGGGTGGCCAACAAGACGCCCCTGAGACCCGCCAATCCGGTTCATTCCCCGGGCGGCGCGGGTTGCTCAGGCATGGAAGGTCCGACCCAGGAAAGGCTGGGGCTGCTTGAACACTTTCTGCTGCGGACTTTCCAGCAGGATGCCGGTGCCGTTGACGACGGCCCGCAACGGGTCCTTGGCCACCGTGACGGCCAGGCCAGTGTCTTCGGACAGGAGCTTGTCCAGGCCACGCAGCAAGGCGCCGCCGCCGGCCAGAACCACGCCGTTGTTGATCAGGTCGGCCGCCAGTTCCGGCTTACAGGTGTCCAAGGTTCGGCGGACGGCATGGCTGATGCGGGAAATGGGCTCCTGCAACGCCTGCCGGATTTCCTCGCTGTTGATGATGACGGCTCGCGGCAGGCTGCTGCCGATCTGGCCCAGGTCACGGCCGTACACTTCCTTTTCCAACGGCGTCTCCAACCGGTAGGCGCTGCCGATCTCGATCTTGATCTGCTCGGCAGTGCGCTCGCCGATCAGCAAATTGTGCTTGTTCTTCATGTGTTGGATGATCGCCTCGTCCATCGCGTCACCGCCGCACTTCACGCTTTCGGAATGGGCAATGTCAGCCACGGAAATGATCGCCACCTCGGTCGTGCCGCCGCCGATGTCGACGATCATGCTGCCGGTCGGCTCGTCCACCGGCAGTTCGACGCCGATGGCGGCGGCCAGGGGTTCGGGCACCAGACGCACTTCGCGCGCACCGGCCCGGCGCGTGCTGTCCAAGACCGCTCGCGTCTCCACGTCCGTGATCCCCGAAGGAACGGCCACCAGGACCCGGGGCTGCATGACCTTGAAGCGGCCCGTGGAGCGGCGGATGAAGTGACGCAGCATCTCGTCGGTCACCTCGGCGTCGGCGATCACGCCGTCCTTCATCGGGCGGACCGTGCGGATGCCGCGGGAAGTCCTGCCCACCATCCGCTTGGCCTCGTCGCCGACGGCGACGACCTTGTTGGTAATGGTGTTGACCGCGACGATCGACGGTTCGGAGAGCACGATGCCCACTTCCGCGACATAGACCAGGGTGTTCATGGTGCCCAGGTCGATGCCGATGTCATTACAGAAGAAATTCTTGATCTTGTCCAGCAGCATGGCTCTTGTTCCCCTTTGCGACCGCATTCGCCGCCTGCTCGCGGAACCGGGGTGGCGGTCATGATTTTTATCATCATAATATGCCGCGCCTTGAACAGATAACAACACCGGCCGACAAAAAAATCAGCCGGCAGAAAATCGGCCGTATGTTGGGATTGGACATCATCGCTCACGCCAGGGGCCGGGTTTCCCCGGTCTGACACCCAACTGTCAACGGCCGGCGGCCGGTGCCGGTTTCCTGCCGGCCGCGGGCCGTTGACAGTTGGGCGCCAGCTACTGTCCACTGGTCGGCTTGCCAGCCAAGAGCCATTGCGCCAGTCGCCCATAGGGCGGGTAGCGCAGGGACGGGTCGACGAGGGTGGTCTGTTCAAGCACGCTGCGCTGCTGGCTGAAGGTCGCAAAACCGGCATGGCCGTGGCACACGCCCATGCCGCTCTCGCCGACTCCGCCCAGGGGCAGACCATGATGGGTCACCTGCATGATCACGTCATTGACGCCGACGCCGCCGGACCTGGTCCCGGCCAGCACCCGCGCCCGCGCCTCGCGGCTCCGGCTGAACAGGTACAACGCCAAGGGCGCCGGCCGGCTGTTCACCATGACGACCGCCTCGTCCAACGATTCAACCGGCAGAATCGGCAGAATCGGCCCGAAAATCTCCTCCTGCATGACAGGGCTGTCCCAGGCGACATCGCTCAGTATCGTGGGACTGATGTAGCGTTCCCCGGCCTCGCAATCCCCGCCGATGACGACCGTGCCGCTGCACAGCAGCCCCTGCAGGCGGGTAAAATGCCGGTCGCTGATGATGCGGCCGTAATCCGGGCTGGCCTTCGGGTCGTTGCCCCAGAACTCGCGGACGGCCCGCACGCAGGCGCGGGTCAGCGCCGGGAGGACCCGCCGTTCCGCCAGCACATAATCCGGCGCCACACACGTCTGCCCGGCATTGAGGAATTTTCCCCAGACAAGGCGCCGGGCCGCGACGGTGATGTCGGCGGTGTTATCGACCAGGCAGGGCGACTTGCCGCCCAGCTCCAGCGTGACCGGCGTCAGTGTCGTTGCCGCCGCCGCCATGACCTTGCGGCCAACCGCCGCGCCGCCCGTGTAGAAGATATAGTCCGGCGGCAGGGCCACCAGCGCCGCCGCCGTCTCCGGACCGCCTGTGACAACCGCGACCGCCTCGCGGTCAAGGTACTCCGGCAGACGCCGAGCCAGCAGCGCCGAACTGGCGGCCGCCAGCTCCGAGGGTTTGAGGATGACGCAATTGCCGGCCGCCAAGGCCGATACCAGCGGCGCCAGGGCCAACTGCACCGGATAATTCCAGGGCGCCAGAATCAGCACCGTCCCAAAGGGAACGGCCTGGACTTCGGCGCGGGCCAGGCCCTGGCGCCAGGACCACGGCGCCCGTTTCGGACGACTCCAGGACGACAGATGGCGCAGGGCATGGTCAATCTCACCGATGACAAAGCCGGTCTCGGTCAGCCGCGTCTCGAACGCCGGCTTGCCCAGGTCATTGGCCAGAGCCGCGACGATCTCACCCACCCGCTCAACCAGGAACCGCCGCAGCTGCCGCAGCTGCCGGCGACGCCAGTCCAGATCACGCGTCCGCCCCTGCGCGAACACCCTCCGCAGACGGGCGGACAAGTCAGCGGTGGGCAGTGACTCCGTCATGGCTTCACCGCCCCCTCCAGCCCGGCGGTGCGAGCCTGAATCATGTCGGCGGCCAGCTGGCCGCTCAGGACGACCATCGGCATGCCGCCCCCGGGATTGACGCTGCCGCCGACAAACAGCAGGTTGCGGAATTCGCGGCTCTGCTTGGGCGCCTTGAAGGCGAAATTCTTCCAGCGGTCGCTGACCACGCCGTAAATGGAGCCGCCCAGGGAACCATACCGGTCCCGGATGTCGTACGGCGTCCAGAAATGCTCCAGCACGACATGCTGGCGCAAATCCGTCAACCCCATCCGCTCGACTTTGTCCAGGACCTTCTCCTTCAACTGGAGATAATCTTCCCGCGTATACGGGCGCTCATCGTCAATCCACGGAATGTGAGGCAGAATCTTGATGTTGTCGCAGCCGGCCGGGGCGACGCCGTGGTCGGTCCGCGACGGCGCCACGACATACAAGGTCGGGTCGTCCGGCAGCTCATGCCGGCCGAAGACCGTGTCGAAATGCCGGCGCTGGTCCCCGGAAAAGAAGAAGTTATGATGCGCCAGGCAGTCATAGACGCGGTCGACGCCGAGATGAATCACCAGCCCCGAACAGGCCGGCTCGAATTTGCGCAGCCGTCGAAGCGCGGCCGGCGGGCTCCCCAGCAGCTTCCGGTAGGCCGGGATGACTTCCATGTTGCAGGCGACCCAGTCGACCGGCCAGAAGGCGCCTCCGGCCTGAACGCCGCTCACCGCGCCGTCGGCCGTCGGCATCGCCGTGACTTCACAGTTCAGATGAATCACCGCCCCGAGTTCTTTCAGCAGACGCTCCAGGCCCCGGGCCAGATTGTACATCCCACCGTCGACATACCACAGATCATAGCCGTATTGAATGTGCGGCATCAGATTCATGAAACCCGGCGCCCGCACCGCCGAAGAACCGACGTATTTGATGAAAAAGGCGAAAATGTCCCGCAAATACCGGTTCGGCAGCCGCCGGTCGACCGACTGCTGCATGGTCCGGAAAAAATCCAGCTGGAAGACGCGCCAGCCGTAATGCCGCAGCAGTTGTGGCATGGTGTCAAGGCCATGCCGGAAATAACCCTCGTCGATGAGGTTGTACTGTTTCTTGCTGTAGGCCAGGAAATCAAGGTACGCCTGTTCCAGGCCGGGTCCGGCCTTGGCCAGCTCCTGGCGCATCCGCTCCCAATCGGGGTCCAGGTCAATCACCCGGCCATCCTCGAAAAAGTTCCGCCAGTGCGGTCGGACCGGACACAAGGTGACGTAGTCCTCCAGGCGCCGGCCGGCCCGCGCAAACAGCTCCCGGAAAATATGCGGCAAGGTCAGAATCGACGGTCCGAGGTCAAAGCTGAAGCCGTCTTGGGAATGCACATTGAGTTTGCCGCCGACACGGTCGTTCTTTTCAAACACGTCGACCTGGAAGCCGGCCGCCGCCAGAGACACGGCCGCGGACAACCCGCCCAGGCCGGCGCCGACCACCGCGACCCGCCGCCCCGGAACGGAACCCGACTTTGCCGCCGAATCATTGGTGACTGTCGTCGTCATTTTCACCCCCCCGTCGAAAACGCCAAGCGCTTACCGGAAAGCCACTGAATTCGACCTGGACGGAAACGGGCCCATGTCCATTCCCCAATGAGTCCACTGGCCCATTAACGTCCAGATATTGTCCATTAACGTCCATTAGTCCTGATCGGACTGCGAGATCAGATTGGCGGCAATCAGGCCGGACTGATAGATCGTGGGCAGTCCGCTGCCGGGATGCGTGCCGCCGCCAACCAGGTAGCAATGGCCAAGTTCCTCGAACTTATTGCGCGGGCGCAGGTACAGCATCTGGCCGAAGTTATGGGCCAAATTGAAGGTGGCGCCGGCATAGACGCTGTAGTCGTCCTCCCAATGCAACGGCGAAACGACCTTCTTCTCCTTGATGTGCTGGCGAAGATCCGCCATCCCGGCCCGCTTCTCCATGGCTTCCAACACCGTCTCCTGGAAACGCTCCGTCTCCAGCGTCCAGTCCACGTCCGCCCGCAAATTCGGCGCCGGGACCAGGACATAGACGGCCGACTGCCCCGGCGGCGCCAGGGTCGGGTCCGTGACGCTCGGGTTGTGGACGTAGAACGAAAAGTCGTCGGACAGCATCCGCCCGCCAAACACGTCCGCGACGTTCTGCCGGTAGTCCCGGGCAAAGAAAATCGTGTGGTGCGGCAAGTCGTAGACCTTATCCAGCCCGAGATAAAGCATGAACGTCGAGCAGGAGAAACGCTTGCGCCGCAGCTGTTCCGGCGAATACTTGCGAAGCGCGCCGTCCGGCACCAGATGGCTCATGGCATGGGCGAAATCCGCATTGATCACGACCTCGTCCGCCGCCACCTTGCGGCCATCCTGGAGCTCGACGCCGACGGCCTGCCGGCCGTCCAAAAGCAGTTTCCGGACCGGCTGGCCCAGATGCAGCTTGACGCCATGAGCCGCGGCCGTCTCGGCCATCTTGACGGAAATCCGGCTGAGCCCCCCCTGGACATGGTAGATGCCGAAATGATGCTCGATGTAGGCGATGATGGCAAAAAGCCCCGGGCATTCCCAGGGGGACATCCCGAGATACTTGGCCTGGAACGTAAACGACAGGCTCAGCTCCGGATCGCCGAAATAACCGGACAGCAAGTCGTACAGGGACTTGCCAAGGGCCAAATGCGGAATCGACTTCAACAACGGCGCCGAAAAAAGGCTGCGGAATTGATGATAAGGGCGTTGGAGGCAGGGGAACAGCTTGGCGAAACGGACGCCCTCGCGTTCCATGAAGGCGTCAAACGTCGCTTCCTTGCCCGGGAAGACCCGGCCGATTTCACGCTTCATGCCGTCGCTGTCCGTAGTCGGTTCCACCCGGCGGTCGGCAAACTGCAGCCGATACATGGGCTCCAGGCGCTTGTACGTCAAGATCTGTTCGCCGTCAGCGCCAGCCTCCTGGAAAACCTGGTCCAGCACCGGCTTCAGCATCAGAAAAGTCGGCCCCAGGTCAAAATGAAAATCCCCCAGGGAGACGCGGGCATTGCGGCCGCCGACCTGCGGCTGCTTTTCAAAGACCTCGACGTCATAGCCCCGCCGCCCCAGAATCATGGCAGCGGTCAAGCCGCCCGGCCCGGCGCCGACAATCACGATGCGCTTCGCTTTTCGACCCGACATGCCTCAATCCCTTCCTGGGCGGAATCGCCTGCCTGCCAACACGCCACCACCGCTGCGCCAAAGGCAAAGTACGCATGCTGCCTGACGGCGCAACGCCACCTTCACCCAAACCCGCCTGGCGCCGCCGCCTTCAACCAAACGGTTTCGGATGCGCCTTTACTCTATCATGATTCGGTTTTTTATGCAAATCAAACCATTCGCCGCGACAACACTTTTTGTTAATGTGCGAAATCTTGTGATAGGAGCAGATATTTGGCTAATGTGCCATAGGTGGTGATGACGGTTACCGCGCACTTTCAACGGAGATTTCTTGCCTCCAAGTGGCGCCCTCCGGGCGCGACCGGGAGGATCGCCCCCCCGGGTTCCCTCGCCCTTCGGGCTTCGGTCACCCGGGGTTATGTTTGTCCAGCCCTTCGGGCTGCTTCCGTTCTGGCGGCGATATCGTCTTTCCGTTTTTCCAATTGCCGGGTTGGTAGTCTGTTAAAAGTAAATATGCAGATACCGCCTGTCAAACGCCTTCTTCCATCACCACATTTTGCACATTAACAAAATTTTGTCGCGCGCGCGTTGAAGAGAGCTTGGGGTTTTGCCGGCTGATGCCTTGACCATTTCCCCAGGCCCTGTTATCAATCGGTGACCGATTACTATCCATCAGCTGAAATTGCCGTCGCAAACCCGGCAAACGCCCGTTTTCATGCTAAATTAAACAATCTGTCGTCAACGATCTTTGCCCTGCCCCAAGCCCGAATCCCATCAGCCGACATTGCCCTCTAACGAGCCTCATCCTGGCCCGCCAACGTCCTTTAAGTCGACATTATGGCCATGGTCCTTCGTCTACTCATGTCCCTTCAAGTCCACTAACGTCCACTGTCCATCCCCCCCACTAGAAGAACGCCATGATGCTTTTGACCGGCAACTTGGTCCTGCCGCATGAGGTCTGTTTTGGCGAACTCGCCATCGCGGAGGGCCGGATCACCAGGATCACGCCACTCCGCACACCGCAATCGGATGCGCCCCTGGTCCTGCCGGGTTTCATCGACCTGCATTTCCATGGCCTCGGGGCCTTCAGCGCCGAAGACCCGCGAACCCTGACCGACATGGCCGCGTTCGCCCCGCAAACCGGCATGACCGGCTTCTGCCCGGCCTTGGCGCCAACCCCCTGGCCCGAGCAACTCGCCTATGTCCGGCAGGCAGCGGCCACCGCCCGCCGCCGACACGACGGCGCCCGCTGCCTGGGAATACACCTGGAGGGCCCCTTCATCGCCCCGGCTGCCAAAGGCGGCATGAATGAGGCGTTCCTGCGCCCCGCCAGCCTGGACGACCTGCGCGCCCTGCTCCGCGAAGCTGATGGCACCTTGCGCCTCCTGACGCTCTCCCCAGAACTGCCGGGCGCGCTCGACGTCATCGCCGAAGCCGTCCGACACGGCGTCCGCGTGGCAATCGGGCACACCCGCTGCACGCTGGCTGACTTCCGGTTGGCGGTCGAGGCCGGCGCCCGCCAGGTCTGCCACCTGTTCGACACCTTCGAGGGACGACCGGTCCGCGGCGGCGTCAGCCAGACCTGCCTGGCTGACGCCATCCTGACCGAAGACCGCGTCGACGTGGAGATCATCCCTGATGGCCACCACGTGCCGCCTGGCCTGATCGAACTGACGCACCGGGCCGCCGGCCCCGGGCGCATCATCGCCATCACCGACGCCATGCGAGGCGCCGGACTGCCCGATGGCATCTACACGGAATCCGACGGCCGGGCCTACCGCCTCACCAATGGCGAGGTCTGTCGCCTGACTGACGGAACGAACACCATAGTCGGCTCCTGCCTGACCACACACGCCGCCTTCCTGAACTTGACCGCGCGTTTCGGCTTCTCCATCCTCGAAGCGTCCCGAATGCTCTCCGGCAACCCGGCCCGGGCTCTGAACCTGCAGGACCAGACCGGCGCCCTCCGCGAAGGCCTCTGGGCCGACATCACGGTGCTCAGCCCCGACCGCGCCGCCGTCCACCGCTGCCTGGTCGGCGGCAAAACCGCCTTTGCCAGCGACACCACGACGACTTGAGACAACGTTCCACGACGCGCCCCCCCCGCACCCGACGGGCAAGCACGCCCGCACTCGGAGGGCAGCCGCCCCGAACCCGCCGGCAGAACAATCGCCACCCTCGACTTCTCCTGCCATTTACCGGAAGGAACTCCACCATGCCCAGCAAGACAACGCCCCACTGCCCGGCCGCCGCGGCCGCATCATCGGCGACGCCCCCTGCCGCGGACCTCCGCTTCGGCATCGCCCGCGTGGACATCTCCCCGCCCTTCCCCACCACCATGGGCGGCTACAGCGCCCGGCAAGACCACTTCGACCGGGTCAACGACCCCCTGGCCGCCGAAGTGCTCCTCCTGGAACACGACAGTACCCGCCTTGTCATCGTGACGGCCGACCTGATCACCTTCGAAGACCAACAGGCCGCCGAACTGCGTGTGCAATTGGCAAAAATCACCGGGACAACGGCCGAATGCGTACTCCTCAACGCCTCACACACCCACGGCGGGCCGGAACCGCGCGACCAGGGCGTCTACTTCAACCCG
>CAYOUR010000166.1:0-1829 GCA_964407145.1 uncultured Lentisphaeraceae bacterium
GGTTTTTTCCTGGCGCCGGCCAGTCAGCTGTGGAATCATCCCCGCCACCGAGGAAACACGACCATGCATTACACCGACCTAGCACCGGACTTGCGGCAGACACTGCGCCAGGGAACCGTGATTCCAGCCATGCCGCTGGCCCTCAATGCAAAACGCGAATTTCTCCCGGCCCGGCAGGCCGCGCTGGCACGTTATTACATCGACGCCGGCGCGGGCGGCATCGCGGTCGGAGTCCATTCAACCCAATTTGCCATCCGTGACCCGAAGATCGGCTTGTTCGAGCCGGTATTGAGCACGGTATCGGCGGCGGTCGACGACTGGTGCGGCCGCGTGCAGCGCCCAATGCTCAAGATCGCCGGGCTCTGCGGCCGGACCGACCAAGCCCTGCGCGAGGCCGACTTTGCCCTGCGGCACGGCTATCATGCCGGACTGCTGAGTCTTTCCGCCTTCCGCCACGACCCGGTCGAGGCGATGCTGACCCACTGCGAGCAGGTCGCCAAAGCCATCCCGGTCATCGGCTTCTATCTTCAGCCGGCCGTCGGCGGCCGTGTCCTGCCGTATGCCTTCTGGCGTCAGTTTGCCGCCATCGACAACGTCATCGCCATCAAGATGGCCCCTTTCAACCGCTACCAGACCTTCGACGTCATCCGGGCCGTGGCCGACGCGGGCCGCGAACAGGACATCACCCTCTATACCGGCAACGACGACAACATCGTCGTCGACCTGCTGACGGAATTCCGGGTCCAGACCTCGGCCGGCGAGAAAGCCCTCCGGATCAAGGGCGGCCTGCTCGGCCACTGGTGCGTGTGGACGCAGGCGGCCGTCCACCTGCTGGAGAATCTCCACCAAGCCGCGGCCGCGGACCGGATACCGATTTCGGTTTTCACCCTGGCCGCGCAGGTGACGGACTGCAACGCCGCCTTTTTCGACGCCGCCAACCAGTTCCGCGGCTGCATTCCGGGCATCCACGAGGTGCTGCGCCGGCAAGGTCTGCTGGAAGGCACCTGGTGCCTCAATCCGGAGGAGGTGCTTTCGCCCGGCCAGGGCGAGGAAATCGACCGGGTGTACCGCTCGTATCCGCACCTTTCCGACGACAGCTTCGTCAGGGCCAACCTGTCCCGCTGGCTGCATGGCTGAACACGGGAGGGCTGGAGTCCCATGCAGGAACGAGCGATCAAGACACGGCAAGCCATCCTCGCCGCCGCGATCCGGCTGTTTGCCCGGCATGGTTTTCAGGGCACGCGCGTCGATGCCCTGGCCAGCGCGGCCAAGGTCAACCGGCAACGCCTGTACGCCTATTTCGGCAGCAAGGAGAAACTGTTCGAAACGGCCATGCTGGCCGTCTTTGCCCAGGCCAATGCCGAGGACGAACGGCTGCTGCAGCTGAACGACGACGACCTGCCGCGACTCACGGCGCTGCTGTTGCGCCACTACTTCGACGTCCACCGCCGCCACCCCGCCCTGCATCGGATGATCGGCTGGGCCAACCTGGAACTGAAGCATCCGCCGCTGAGCATGAAGGACAACAAGGAGCCCAGCTTCGCGCATCTTCGCCAGCTGTATCGCCGCGGCCAGGCGGCAGGCTTCTTCCAGAACGCCGTCAGCTTCGACGTCTATATTTTCACCCTGCTGGCGGTCACGTACTTCCATGCGGCGAACCGGACGACGGCGGCCCAGACCATTTCATCCGGGCTGTTTGCCCCCGATGGCGCCGACCGACTGGTGCTGGAAACCGCGGCCATGATGCATGGCCAGCCCCTTCCCGATGACAGCCAGCCGGCCGCCGCCACCGGAAAAGAACCACCGATAGCCTCAGATGGACACGGATA
>CAYOUR010000166.1:1929-9788 GCA_964407145.1 uncultured Lentisphaeraceae bacterium
GTATCCGATGGTTTGTCTCTGCCACCGCTGATGGCCGCAACCGGCGCGACCGGAGCAGCCCATCACCGGCGCCTCATTTCAGCAGGTTGATTTTGAGGGGTTTCCAGAGACCGCCGGCATAGCCGAAATCGGAGACGCGGACGGTCAGGATGTTTTCAGCGCCCCACTGCACGGCGTCGGTGACATCCAAGGCGAAGGGCTTGTCCCAGATTTCCTCGGGCACGCCCAGGCGCTGACCGACATACTTGCCGTTCAGCCACACCCAGGCCTGTTCGTCGACGGCGCCGACCTGCAACTCCACGGCCTTGCAGGCCGCCTTGGCGGGCATCTGGAAGCGGATGCGGTACCAGCCGACGCCGTCATAGCCCTTGAAGCCCTGCCCCTCCCAGGCGGCGGCCTTCTGGAGCACCCACTTGGAGTCATCAAAGGCGCTGTCAAAATAGTTGCGTTCGTGGCCGACGCGTTCCGGGTCGGTGGTGAAGCGCCAGCCTTCGGCCGGCAGGTCAATCGTCTGCAGCGGCGTGCCTTCGGGGCGTTGCCCGTCGCGCTTGAAGGGGAAGGCGTCCCGGTCCTTGAAGTATTCGAAGGACCAGCGCACGTTCCGGAGCTCCTCGCCCGTGAGCCCGAAGTCCTTTTCCATCCGGGCCATCACCTTGTCGATGTCCTCGCCGTCCAGCACGTGCTTTTTGGCCAGGGCGAGGCCGAAGTTGCGGCGGACGGCCTGGAAGCTGCCGCCCTCGTCGCTTTCGGTATAGCGCCAGGCGCCGCCCTCCTTGGCCAGGGCGAAGAGCCGGTCAAGGTCGGCGAAAGCGTCGCTGACCGAGGCGTAGGCGCCGGACTTCACCAGCAGTTCGGGCCGGTCGAACATGGTCAGGCCGATGGACACGGCCGCGATTTCGACCCGCTTCAGCAGCACCGGGTCGTGGGCCACCAGCTGCTTGGCCCGTTCCAGGCATTGCCAGGCCTTGATGAAGGCGGCATCGTCCAGCCACAGGCATTCCTTGGCAAAGCAGCCGGTCTTGAAGTCGGGATTGCGCTTGATGGCGTCGCAGATGATGTCGACATAGCGGATGAATTCCTTTCCGGCCGGGCCGTAGTAGCCATGGGCGAATTCCCGGATCAGGCGGTTGACATCCTGCTTCGGGTTCCAGAGCAGCTTGCTGGTCACCCAGACGCGCATGTCCGTCAGGTCGCCGGTCGAGCCCGGCCCCTGGCAGCCCTGCTCGAAAATGGCGATGGCGTTGTGGTCGACGAACATCTGCAGGTCGCTGCCCAGGTGGCGCCAATTCGGCATCGGCTGGTAGAACTTGGCGAAATCAGTCACGTAATTCCAGATGAACAGCTGCGGTGCGACCTGCTTCCAGTTGGCGATGTCGGCGCGGAAGTCGGCATTGAAGTCGGAGTCGAGGGGATGACCGAACATGCATTCGATGGTGCAGAGGCGGATGATCACATTGGGACGCGGCTTCACCGTGCCGGGAACCTGGCGCGTATACTGGTAGGCCAGGGTCTCGACATACATGGTCCGGTTGAACCGCTCCACCGCCGCCGCGACCTCGTTGACGAAGTCCAGCAGCAAGTCGGTCTGGTTGCCATGCTGCTCGACGAACGCCTGGCACTTCTCGCACTCGCAGTATCTCCCGTTGTCGTTCTGCGACACGTCGATCATGGCGCCATCGCCATGGGTCTGCAGCTTTTCCAGGACGATCTTGATGAACTCGGCGCGCATCTCGTGGTTGGTCAGGCAGAGCTGGCCGTCCCGCTGGCCGCCGACACGGACGCCATCGCGCAGACTGTACCATTCGGGATGCCTGGCAAAGTACTTGGCGGCCGGCAGCCAGCGGTCGAAGGTGTGGACGAAGCCGATCAGCTCTTCGCGGCCACCGAGTTCCGGCGGGAGATTCGTGCAGTTGGTGCGCATCTTCACCGCAAATTCCGGATGCCTGTTGATCAGGTCGTAATAGGCATGGCGGCTGAAGAAGGGCGGCGCAAAACGCTTGGTGTACGACGGCAGGTAGAACTCCCCGGCCTTGGGCCAGTCGGTCACGGCATGGGTCCAGTAGCGGACGCCGTAGCCGTGCTCCAGCAGTTCATAGACGGCGTAGAGGGCGCCGCGCGGCCGGGCGCCGGCCAGGACATAGCTGCTCTTGTACTTGGCCACGATCATCTCGTCGCGCTTCATGTCCCGCCAGTCGACGCCAAGCAGCGCCGCGGTCACGGGCGACTGCCCGATGTAGAACGCGTGCGCCGCGGTTTTGTCGTGGACGATCGGGATGTCGACGCCGAAGAGGTGGCGCAGGCCGTCCTGCAGTTCCTTGGCCGCGTAGTTTTCAGAAGGGATGGCGTCGGTCGGCACCACGATCTGGCAATCGGTCGGCGCCACGCGCGCCAAATGCCGGCAGCCCGTCGCCAGACTGGTCAGAAAGATCGTCGCGGCCAGCCCGACGGCGGCCAACACGGGGAATAGGTTCTGTGGCTTTTGCATGGGTCGTCCTTTCATGGCGTCAATGGCAAGTCGTTCCGGTTCCTATTACCGTTATGGGGGACAATGGTTCATATGGGGGACAATGGTCCGCTGGTCGGCGGTTCGCGCCGGCCATGGGCGGTCGGGGTGATGGGGCCGCGCCGGGCTTCGGCTTCAGGACACGGACAGGTTCTGCAGGGTAAAACGCAGATAGTCGAGATCGTCCTTGGCGGCATAGAAGCCGTCGCCGGTGCAGGGGTATTCGGTCGCCAGCATCGGCAGGTTCAACTTCTGGAGGATATAGCGGGTGTTGATGGCGCCGTAGCGCAGCGGCGCCGCCAAGTATTCACCCTTGACCTTGTGGGCGTTTTTCAGGTGAGCGTAGACGATTTTGTCACCGATCAGCCGGAAGACCTCGTCAATGCTTTCGCCATGTGGGTGGGCGAAGATATTGCCCTGATCGTAGTTCAGGCCCACGTGCGGGCAGTCGGTCAGGTCCATCAGCTTGCGGCTGCTGGCGGCGGTGTCATGCAAGTAGCAGCAATGCGTCTCCAGGCCGATTTTCATGCCCAGTTCACCGGCGCGCCGGCCGATTACGCGCAGGCCGGCGGCGGCGTTTTCGTAGTCCTGTTCGATGGCCATGGCGCTGCCGTTGCGGTCGTAGTCGCGCCAGGTGCAGCCCGGGGCAACCATCGGGCCGGTCGTGCCGTTCATGATGGTCGTGCCACACTGCGCGCGGGCCCACGGCAGGAATTCCAGGTAGCGGTCCGTGTCCCGCCGCACGTCATCCGCCTCGCCGCGGCAGAACTTGATGCCGCCGCCGAAGACGATTTCCATGGCCGGGTGCCGCGATTTGAAATCGGCTACGCGTTGCTGGTATTCCTCTTGGGTAAAATCGTCGAAAGCGTATTTCCAGCGCAGCTCGACGCCGTCGTAGCCGAGGCTGACGGCCATGGCCAGCAACTCCGGCAACCGCCCGCGGCCTTCGCAGTAGTTCACATGCAGAAGAATCTTCACGGCTTTTTCCTTTCGAACTTCTGGCTCAGGCTGGGGGTCAGGGCACGGAGGGAATAGTCCTCGTTCTGGAATTCGTCCAGCGGCAGCAATTCCCGGTAGTTCTCGGCCACCTTGCGGTACACGGCCAGGTAGCGGTCGATGGCTTCCGGCTCGAAGCGCTTGAACCATGGCACCGTGAAAATCCGGCTGCGGATAGTGTCGCAGACCGGGAAGCCGGTCTGTTGCGGGACACGGCTGGTCGGCCGGCCTTCGCCGTAGACGTCGAGGCTGTAGAACAGCGGATGTTCATACAGGGAGAAGTTGCAGCCCGGCCGGCAGTTGATGATGCCCTCGCAGGCCACGGCCCGGGTGAAGGCGCCGATGGACAGGCCGTCGTAGGCATCCTTGTCATAATGGACGCCGGGGCAATACCACGCGCCCATGGTGGAGCCGCTGCCTTTCGGGGGCCGCACGCCCCGGATGCCGGGCAGGGACTCGATGCCGTCCATGAAGTAGTTCATGGCCCGGTCCACCTCCTGCATCTGGGCCGGGAAGGTCTTCAGGATTTCGCGGCCGACGGCGCTGGACATCTGGTGCATGCGGTACTTGCAGCCACCGAGCGGGATGCCCTTGACGGCCAGCAGCTCCGGGTCGGTGACGTCCTTTTCGTGCTCGTAACGGCCAAACATCACGGCCCGTTCGTAGATGCGCCGGTCGTTGGTGACGAGCATGCCGGCCTCGCCGATGGCGAAGCTCTTGGCGCTCATCAGGCTCATGGCCGCCACGTCGCCGAAGGTGCCGCACAGCCGCCCCTTGTACAGGGAGCCCTGGGCATGGGAAACGTCCTCGATGACTTTCAGGCCATGGCGGCGGGCGACCGGCAGGATACGGTCCATGTCTGCCGGATGACCCAGCTGATGCACGACCATGATCGCCTTGGTGCGCGGCGTGATGCGCTTTTCCAGGTCGTCGGGGTCCAGGCAGAGCGTATCCGGTTCGATGTCGGCGAAGACGACCGAGGCACGCAGGCTCAAGGCCTGGGCGCAACTCGCCCAGAAGGTCATGCCGGGGCAGATCAGCTCATCGCCGGCGCCGAGGCCGACGCCGTACATGGCGCACTGCAGACTGGCCGTGCCGGAACTGAAGCCCAGCCCGAACTCCAGGCCCATCCAGTCGGCAAACTCGCGTTCAAAACGGTTGGTGATGTCCGTGCCGGACATATTGAAGTTTTCCAGCACGTCGAGCACGGCGTGGCGCATGGCGTCAGTGACGGCGGGCCACTTGAACATCGGGTCGCCGGTGCTGAACATGTCGCCGGTGGTCAGCGCTTCGGCCTTGACGCCATTGGTATAATTGAGCATGCCCATGTTGCGTTCGTCTCCGGGGAAGAGGAAGTTGACCAGGGGTCACAGGTTGAGCAGTCGGACGGCATTTTCGCGGGCAATCTTAGCGAAAACCGCCGGGCTGATCTTGCCGTTGTCACGCATTTCCAGGAGGAAATTGGCCAGTTTGCGATGGCTGTCCTGAGGGGCGGAGCAGATGTCGATGCCATACAGCAGCCGGTCCTGGAATTCGTCCATGAAGGCGGCGGCGTATTCCGGGTCGCGCATCAGGGCGTTGGCGCCGCTGCCGGCGGAGAGGTCGCCATAGAGGTTCGGGCGGCGGCGCATGATCTTCGGCACGGCGCCTTCGACCACCTTGCCGGTGGGGTAGCCGTTGCGGGCGGCGACGGTGTCGAGCACACTGATTTCCGCCCAGAAGGACTGGGAATGACCCAGCATGACCAGGTTCGGGAAGGCCTGCAGGGTCTCCTCCAGGCCGGGCAGGCCGGCCTGGTCGTAGATGCCATAGCAGCCGTCCAAGCGATGCCCAATATGGAACGTCATCGGCAGGCCGGCTTTCTGCACGGCGCGGAAAAAGTTGCGCATGTAGGGATCGAAGAAGGACATGTTGCAGATGACTTCGCCGACGCCCTTGCAGCCGGCCGCCTTGTACTGCTCCAGGACCTCTTCCAGCGGTGCCTGCGGGTCGTTGCGGATAGCCCGCGGGTGGATGTTGCAGAAGGGGATGAACCGGCCGGGGTGCTGCTCCGCGGCCTCCAGGATGTCCTCGTTCGCCTGCGGCAGATAGAACTCCGGGCCGATCAGCGGCAGCAGCACGGCCTTTTCCACGCCGATGCGATCATAGAACTCGATCAGCTGGGCGGGATTCGGCCAGGGTTTGGCGCTGGAAATCTGCAAAAAAGGCCGGCGATACGCATGCGCGTGGATGTCAATAAACATGTCAGCTCCAGAGAAAAATAGGTACCATGGCGCACCGACCGCGGACAGACCTCGCGGCGGCCGGACAACAGGCGGAAAACACGTCCTCCTTCAATCTATCCCCGCCGCCGTGATTTGCAAAACCGCCGGGAGGAGAATCTCCTGTCGGGCGCGGCCGGCACCGGCGGCGCAGCCGACAGCGGAGCTCAGCCACACACGCCCTGAAAGAACAGCGGCGCCAAAGAGCCTGATACCATCCGAAAAACTTTGGCCGAAAGATTCATCCGCGGATGAGCGCGGATGAGCGCGGATGAGCCACACCTTGCGACCACCCGCCCCAGATGCCGCGGTCGTTGCGCAAAATCCACACGCCTGTCCGCGGCGTGTCAATTTCCCGGCCGGCGCCGCCCAGCGACAACGGCGACAGTGCCAGCAACAACAAAAGAAGACCGCGGCTGGCTCCAACTCCCACGCTGGACGACTTCATGGCTGCACTCCTCTGACTTGAACCCGATGGCATCATGGACGGCAATGGACGGGGAATCCGGGCCGGGCAGTTTCCCGGAAGGCTCAGGTTTTCTTGAAGACGGACCTTCAGGTCGCCGCGGAACGTCGTTCCGCGGCCAGGTCGAACTGCAGGCGCGCAATCGCCTTTTCCTTGGCCTTGGCCTCGACGTCGACGCACAATTCGTCAAAATTATGCCAGCAGGCCGGGAAGTCGGCAGGATCAATATAATCCGCATGCGGCCGGACTTGGCGGCTGCCCCAGCCATTTTTCGGTGATGACACGTGGAAATGCGGCGAGGTCCGGCGGCATTGCCAGGTCTCCGCCGCCAGCCGGCTGGCGTCCTCGATGGTGAGGCCGTCCGGCAGGCAACGGTGATGGTGCACGTCATAGACCAGGGGCAGACGAAGCTCCCGGCAGAGCGGCAGCAGGTCGGCGACGGTATAGGAGGTGTCGTCGTTCTCCAGGGTCAGGCGTTGCCGCAAGCCGGGCTCCAGGCCATGAAAGACGTCCAGGAAACGCCCGATGGCGGCGGTTTTGTCCCCATAGCCGCCGCCCAGATGCAGGTTGATTTCCTCAACGCCGGCCAATTCCGCGAGAATCAGCTGGTACTGCAGCTCCGCCACCGAGGAGGCGACGACCTCCGGACGCGGCGAGACCAGCACGACAAACTGGTCAGGATGCAGGCTGAGGCGCAGTCCGGCCTGGCGGGCCTGCTGACGGCAGGCGGCAAAATGCTCCCGAATCGGCGTTGCATCCGGCAAGTCCGCCAGGCTGTACCCGGCTTCCGGGTGGGTGTACAGCGGAAACAGCTCCGAGCTGAGGCGGAACACCGTGATGCCCAGCTCCGGGAGCCGCCGGAAAGTGCGCTCAAGAGTGATGGCATTGGCCAGGCAGATGTCCGAAAGACGCCGCAGCCGCTCCGCCCGCGAAAACTGACGCAACACGGAAAAACGTGTCGTGCGAAAACGAAATTCTTCCGCCAAAAAGAGGCAGCATAGACCCAAATGAATCATGATGTGGCGTCCGGGAATAGGTGGCGGGAAGTAAAAAGAAAAAACATGGTATGAAGACGGCCCGCACCGAATTGAGCCGGAATGGGACCAACCCATAAGCCCAGAACACTCAGTTGACTGCGGAAAACGCAAAAAAACAGCAATCGACGACAAAAGGGTAAATACGTGGTCATAAACATCGAAAAATAGTACTTAACTTGTTTGCCTGGAACAATAAAATAATGATTTCACGAAAATCCATTGAATTTCATTAATATATATGAAATTGCACTTTTTTAGATGTTTTTTCAGAAAAACGCTTGAAAAACGCGTTGGCCAAAGCTATTTTTCCTGCTGTTGTCAGAAATCAAGCCCACCCACCCTAAGGGGGCCACCATCCCAAATTTGTCGCGCGCGTGAAGGGGGGCGTCCATCGGCGGCAAGTCCCGCACTGCCGCCAACCCATCCCAAATTTATCGCGCGCGTCAAAGGGTGGGCGGTTTCCCCGAGGGCATGAGAACCAATGGGACCGGTGGGACACCGACGAGACCTATGCGTTGAAAGATGTGTGTATATGCAAAACGTGGTGATGGAAGGCGATATTCGACAACGTGCACCGGAATCATCGCCATTCACTG
>CAYOUR010000167.1:0-6308 GCA_964407145.1 uncultured Lentisphaeraceae bacterium
TGACAAGGTCGTCGCGGAACTGGTAAATGGAGGCGATGGGCGGGTCCCAGTAGGTGTTGCTGGTGGCGGCCAACACGGCGATGGCGCCGTGTTGGCCGCCGTTGCCGTCGCTGGCGTGCAGGAACGCCTCGGCGAGGCAGTCGGTGGCGGGATAGGCGAAGTTGGCATTGTCGCAGACCGGGGAAAGGATGAAGGGCAGTTGGGCGCCGTTGTTCAGGGCGGCGGCCTGGGCCGCGTTGAAGCCGGTGGTGGTGAAGGCGGTGCTGGTGCCATGGCCGAGATACAGCATGATGGCGGCGCCGGAGTTGAGGGCATTGGTCAGTGCGGTGGCGGTGGCGGTGGGCGCGAACAGGGAGGTGCAGCCCGCGGCCGGGTAGACCTGGGCGTCGATCAGGGCGTCGCGCACTCGGCCCATGAGCGTCTTGTCCGGCTCCTGGCCCAGTTGTGACGTGGTGGAACGGTCGTCCGAGGCCAGGAAGACGGCTTGGCCGCGCCAGGCGTCGACGGCCGGCGGGGCCGCTTCGTAGGCGATGAACTTGGCCAGGATGCCGCCCAGCTGGGCGGCGGTTGCCGCCGGCACCCTGGAGAGGAGGACGTCGGGCACCAGGTCGTCACCGTCAAGCAGGGAATACCTCGTGTCGGACGTCGGCGGGCGGGTGCTGGGCGCCGATGGAGTGGCACTGAGCCGCCACGGCGGGACATCCTGGTGGTCGCCGCAGAGGATGACGTGGGTCAGGCCCCGGTGTTCGTAGGCTTGGCTGATGTATGTGAGCAGGGCTTCGGCGCCGCTGCCGGTATCCGTCGGGTAGGAGGCTTCTTCGACGGCGAAGCCGAGGCTTTGCTTCCAGGCGGTGAAGTCTTCGGTCGCGCCGGTCCAGGCGTCCGGCCGGACGACCATGATGGCGCCGACGCGGTCGGCGGCGGGGCTGCTGCGCAGGAGGTCGGCATTGAGAAAACGGCCATTCTGCAGGACCTGGAAATTCCATTCCTGGTCGGCGGCGGGGAAATCGTCGGCCGTGGCCTGGTCGGTCCGCAGCACCAGCTCCAGGCGGCGGAAGATGCGAAGGAGATTTTGCTGCGGGAAGTACTGGATGGGCGCGACGATGACGGCGGCGCCGGTGGTCTGGCGGAGCCGATAGGGCATTCCCAGTTCGGCGGTGGCGTCGGGGTAGGGTTGGCCGGCCTGGTAGATGGCCGGGTCTGGCGGGTAGTCTGCAGGTGGCTGTTGCCGCCGGGCCGGGCCGGCGGAGGGGAGCACCGGCAGGGTGGGCCGGTCTTCATAGTCGGCCCGGGCGATTTCCAGGGTGGCGGTCTGGCCGTCAGGCAGGAGCAGGTCAGTCCGGAACACGGGCAGGGCGGGCGCGCCAGGGCATTGACTGAGCCAGGCTCCGTCAGCGGTGATCTGCGCGAAATCCCCGTCCGGTCGGGTGATGGTGGTCGTCTGGAAGTCTCCCAGTTCGAAGGCGAAGCGGGTTTCGACCGGGGTGGCGGCGAGGAGCCGGAAGTGCTTCTGGCCTGGTCTGGTCTGGTGACGCCTTGAGCTTGCCGGCGCCGAAACTGGCGGCGGTCCGGCTGTCTGGCCGGCCGTGTCGGCCGTGGCAGGAACAGGCGCCGCCGGTGTTGTCGGCCGGTCTGGGTGGGGCGCATCTTCCCGGTCCGGTCTGGCTGAATGCCGCCATGGCGGCGCCATGACCAGCAGCACCAGGAGCAGGAGCAGGGCTGCGGCCAGTACGGGCCGGCGGCGATGGCTTGGAAGGGAGGTCATGATAAAGCCGGTTGCGATGGCTTGATGACTGCCAAAGGCAAAGCTGGTCATTACTATAATATCACGGACGGCAATAATCCAGAATATGCTGCCAGGCTCTGGCCCATTGACGGGACGCGGGCCTGGTGAGGCCTTGCAGAACGTTGCCGGTGGCGCCCGAGCGTCACTGGGAATGGGCGGCGTCCCTGCCGTCACCGGGGGCGGATGGGGCTCACCGTGGCGTTGCGGTGGTGTGTCGGACGGTTCCGGCGACGGGTGAATTTGTTTTCTGCCGGGTTGCGCCAAGCGGGCCGTTGGACGATATTACGGACATGCGTTGTCGTGCCGGCTTGCCAGGGCATCTGCGGGCAGGTGGTTGGCAGAAGAAGGTGTTCATCAACGTCGGCTGGCATCAGTCGGCAGCATGGAGGCGAAGATGCTGATTCCCAGGGGCTGGTCCAGTCTGAAGCGGCTTGTGGTAATGATGTGGGTCGGGGGGCTGGCAAGTTTGCTTCCTGGCGCCGAACTGACCCTGGTGGAGAGGGGGGCGCCGCGGTTCGGGGCGGTGGTGGTGGCCAAGGCCGCCCCGGCCAATGTCCGGCATGCGGCCGCGGAGCTGTCCCGCTGTCTGGAAAAGGCGACGGGGAAGGCGGTGCCGACCGCCACGGAGGGCAACGACATGCCTGCCGGCGTGTTGTTTTTTCTGGGCGCGTGCCAGGCCAACGCCGCGGCCGGACTGCCGGACGCCGGCTGGGGGCTGCACCAGGGACGGATCGTCGTCACGGAACAGGCGGTGCATATCGCCGGCCGGGACGACCCGGGTGAACACTGGCGGCCGAGCCTCAGCCTGGGCACGCTTTTCGCCACCTATGACTTTTTGGAAAAGCAGCTGGGCGTGCGCTGGCTTTGGCCCGGCGAACTCGGTGAAGTCATCCCGCGGCCGGCGGACTGGCGTCTGCCGACCGGCCAGCGTGACACCAGGAGCCGGCTGCTTTCCAGCTTGTGGCGCCAAAGCAGCAACAAGCTGCACGGCTGGTCCAGCGACGAAAGCCGGAATCAATTCTTCCAGGCGCAGGGCGTGTGGCTGCGGCGCCACCGTTTCGCCTGCGATCCGCCGCGCTTTCAGCACGGCCATGCCTTCATTCATTATTTCAATCGTTACAGCCAGGACCATCCGGAATTCTTCAGTCTGCTGCCGGACGGGACGCGGCGCTCGAATCCGTACAACTGGAGTCATGGTTCGCCATCCTGCGTCAGCCTCTGCGTGAGCAACCCGCAGCTGGCCGAGACGGTGGTGGCCGAATGGCAGGCGAAGAATCCGCGCCCCGCGACCATCAATCTGAACGAGAACGACACCGGCGGCGAATGCGTCTGCGACGCCTGTCTGACGGCGGACCATGCACCGCGTTCGAACGCGGAACGCCGGGCGGCGGCGACGGAATTGTTCAACCGGAAGGAGAAGGGCTGGGAAAAGGCGATGGGCTCGGTTTCGGACCGCTACTGCCAGTTTTACCTGCGCATCCAGGCCCTGGCGGATAAAATTGACCCGCAGCACCGCATCATGGGGCTGATCTATGCCAATTACAGCGAACCGCCCACCGACCAGATCAAGCTTAACGACCGAATGACGCTGCGGTTCTGCCCGCCGTTCATGTACCCCTGGACGGACGAGAAGGTCGAGCAGTACAAGGGTATCTGGGCCGGCTGGGCGAAAACCGGCGCCAAGCTGATGTTCCGGCCGAATTTCACCCTGGACGGGTCGTGCTTCCCGGTCCAGTACCAGGATGTCTTCTATGACCTGTTCAATTTCTCCGCCCAACACGGCATGGTCGCCTCCGACATGGACAGCCTGACCGGGCATTTCGCCGCCCAGGGGCTGGTGAATTATGTCATCGCCAGCCTGAATCACGACGCCGACAGTTCCCTGGCGCAGCTGGAGGACGACTTCTTTTCAGCGTTTGGCGCCGCCAAGGTCGCTGTCCGCGAGTACTTCGACTATCAGAAGCAGGTGACGATGAAGAGCGGGTTCAAGAGTCCGTTCACGGACGACAGCATCGAGGGCGGCATCCTCTACCTTGACCTGTTCCTGGTTGCGGACCGCCTGTTCACGCCGGCGGTCATGGCGAAAAGCACGGCCATTCTGGACCGCGCCCTGGCCGCGCCCGGGCTGGACGAGGTGAGCCGGCAGCGGGTCGAGTTTATCCGCAGCGGCCTGGAGCATATGCGGCTGCTGATGGCGGCGCAGGCCGAATTCCGCCTTTACAAGGAAAGCCGCGACCTCCGGCAATTTGCGGCGGCGGTGCGGCGGCTGGATGCGTTCCGGGCCTCGATCGAGCATACCAACGCCTTGAACATGAGCAATCTGCGCCGGTTGGAAGATCGGCACTGGCCGGAGCGAGGCCGGCTGCGGGCGACGGCGGACAACTCGATGCCCCTGCAGGGCTGGAAAATCGTCTGGGACCCCGAGGAGAAGGGCGTTGCCGAAAAATGGCATGCGGCCGATTTCGCGTTGACGGCGGCCTTGGACATCGGCACGGATTCGCACTGGGAGAAGCAGCCGGCCGGGCAGGCCTGGGAGAAGGAGCATGGCAGCAGTTTCCGCGGCGTGGCCTGGTATTTCAGCGAACTGCCGGAAAAGGCCGGAACGCAGCCGAATCCCGGGCTGTACTTCGGGGCGATTGACGGCAGCGCGACCATCTACCTGAATGGCCGGGAAGTGCATCATCGGCCGTATCCGTTCCAAGGCAACACCGAGTCGTGGAAGGAGCCCTTCACCGTCAAGTTGCCCCCTGAAGCGCTGCAGGCGGGGCGGAACCGCCTGGCCATCCGGGTTGAGAAACGCATCGGCCTGAGCGGCATCTGGCGACCGGCCTTTTTCATGTTCGGAGATTGGCGATAGCCTGGAACGGCAGGCGGGTGCGGCGCTTCCGGCCAGCCGGCGCCGTCCACGCCGGCGTCTGCGCCCGCGTTCGCGTTCGCAACGCCAAGCCGGCGGTTCCAGCGGGCGCCCCGCGCCGGGCCGGTCGAGGCGGCGTGTGCGAGCCTTGAGGGCTGGCGGCGGTCGTGCCCGAACAGGCGTTCATATTGAAAATCCAAGGCAGGAGAAAGCGCAATGCGGTTTGGAAAGATTTTGTTGCCTGGTCTGGTGACCGTTCTGGCCTTCGCACTCCGGGCCGGAGCGGCGGAGACGCGCCACGAAGCGGAGGACGTCATCGTCAACCGCGAGGCCTTGATACCGGAAAAGGCGGCGCCGGACAAGTGGACGCTTTGGAGCACGGACGTCAACGCGCATGCCTGGTCCGGCCGGGTGGTGGTGCGGGCGCCGGCAGTGGCGGCCGACCGCGAACGCCCGGAGGACGGCGCGCCGCCCCTGCAGGTCCGGCTGCCGATTCCGGAGGACGGCGTCTATACCATCAGCCTGCAGGGCGCCAACCGGCCGCTCGGCCTGTCGTTGGATGGCGGTCAGACCTGGCGGCGCTTCGGGCAGGGTGTCATCGTCCGGGCGGCGACCTTGGCGGCCGGGTCTTTTGAATGCTGGTTTGATGACTTGTATGCGGCCGAAGAACCACGAGAACGCGGCAGCGGCTACCTGGACTTTTTTGTCGTCAGCCGCCTTGAGCATATCCGCGAGAACCTGGCCAATCCCGATTTCGAGGCCGGCGAGCCAGGCCAGGTTCCCCCGGGGTGGACGTGGTGGCATCGTGAACAGCTGGGCGAAGGCGTCGTCACGCCCGATTCCCACGCCGGCCGCGGCGCCTTGCGCATCAAAACGCCGGAAGGGCGGGACTGGGCTATGTCCAACACGTATTCCATCGCGGTGCAGCCAGGCGAGTACTACCGGCTGTCCGGCTGGGGCCGGGCCGTCTCCGGCAGCAAGGCAATGGTCAGCGTCGTCGGCAAGAAGGACGGCAAGGTGGTCAATTGGTCGCTGGCCCGCGGCAGTGTCCGGGGACAGGACTGGCGTCAATTCCGGTCGCAGCTCCGCGTTCTGGACGGCATCGACGAAGTCTACGTCCGGGTGACGGGGGCCGGCGCCTGCGAGGCCCTGGTTGACGACTTGTCGCTGACCCGCATCGACCCACCGGCGGCCCAGCCGCCCCCGCCGCCGGTGGAGGGGTTTGCGCGGGAGCGGGTGGTTGAGCCGATGGGCCGGGGCGTCGTGGCCCAAGCCGTGCCCGACGGCGTTTATGTCAGCTGGAGACTCTTGCGCGATGACCCCCCCGACATCGCCTTTGACGTGTTCCGGCGTCTGGATGGCCAGGAGCGGAAACTGAACCCGGCGCCGGTTCGGCAGACGTGCGACTTCCTCGATACGGCGCCGGCCAGCGCGGCGGCCGTCTATGGGGTGCGGCCGGCGGCCGGAATGGCGGGGCCGGAAGGGGAGGCGCGGGTGTGGACCGCCCCGGACGCGGCGGCACAGCCGTACCAGAGCTTTGCCTTGAGCAATCCGGAGCACCGGGTCCAGAAAATCGGCATCGGCGACTTGAATGGCGACGGCGTCTATGATTATGTCGTGAAGCACCCGAGCGAAAATGTCGACCCCTGGGAAGTGGTCTGGTACAAA
>CAYOUR010000167.1:6318-9666 GCA_964407145.1 uncultured Lentisphaeraceae bacterium
AATCGCCGGACACGTACAAGCTGGAGGCGTTTCTGGGGGATGGCACGCGGCTGTGGACGCGCGACCTCGGCTGGGCAATCGAGCGCGGCATGTGGTATTCGCCGTATATTGTCTATGACTTCAATGGCGACGGCCAGGCCGAAGTGGCGGTCAAAATGGGCGAAGGCGACCCGCGCGGCGAAGACGGCCGGGTGACGAGCGGGCCGGAATGGCTGGTCATCCTGAACGGCCTGACCGGCGAAGACATCGCCCGCGCGCCGTGGCCTTCGCGCGAGCCGTTCGAAAACTATAACCTCAGCTGTCGCAACTTGCTGATCGTGGCGTATCTGGATGGCCGGACCCCGTGCGTGGTGGCTCTGCGCGGCACCTACGGCGTGCAGCTGGCCGAGGCCTGGCAGCTGAAAGACGGCCGCCTGGAACGGCTCTGGACTTACGATAACGAGTCGTTCGCCGGCTGCTGGGGACAGGGCGCCCACACCAATTACGCCCTGGATGTCGACGGCGACGGCCGTGACGAGATTGTCCTGGGCAGCGCCGTCCTTGACGATACCGGCGTGCCCCTGTGGACCACCGGCAAAGGTCATCCGGACGGTGTGTTCGTCGGCGACTTGCAGCCCTGGCGGCCTGGCCTGGAAGTGGCGTACGTGATGGAGACGCGCCAGGCGACCGGCGGCTTGTGCATGGCCGACGCCGCCACTGGGAAACTGCTGTGGGAGCTCGGGGTGCCGACCTCGCACGTTGACGGCAAGGGCACCTGCGCCGATCTCGACCCGCGCTACCCCGGGGCCGAGCTGGCGGGGGCGGACATGCGGATTCTCGAGCCCGGCACGAACAAGCGCGGCCTGCACAACGCCTGGCTGTTCACGGCTTCCGGCGAATTGCTCTACGAAGGCCCGGACATGCCCTACCGCTTCGGAACCTGGACCGCGTACTGGGATGCTGACCTGCAGAAGGAATTGTGCCGCGGCAGGATGCTGGACCCGGACGGCGGCGAGGTCGGCGGCCAGGTCCAGGGGTCGCTGCTCCTGGTCGCCGATGTGCTGGGCGACTGGCGTGAGGAGATTTTCACCACGGCGCCGGGCGAATTCCGCCTTTACACGACGCCGTTGCCGGCCATGGACCGCCGGGTCTGCCTGATGCAGGAGCACAATTATCGCCTGCGGACCTCGTCCAACGCGATGGGCTATGTCACCGAGGCCCTGCTGCCCTATGACCCGGAAGCCGAAGCCCCCAACCTGAATTTGACTTTCCAGGGCATGGACACGGCGCCGTCGCTGCAGGTTGTGGCCGTGGCTTCGCGGCACCGGGCCATCCAAGGCCGGGTGACGCTGGCCGGCGGCGCCGGCGTGCGGTTGACGCCGGCCGTCATCCCGGTTGACCTGCAACCCGGCGAACGGCTCATTGAGACGGTGCAGCTGGACCTCCCCGATGGCCACCGCGGGCTGGTACGCGCGCAGTTCGAGGTCGGGGACGGCGTCGTCCTGCACGGGCAGGTGCCGGTGCGCGGCCAGAAGAAGGCCATGACCGAGGGCCTTTTCGTGGAGGCGGAGGCGTTTTCCGGCCAGGAAGGCGGTTCGGTGCAGGTGCGCGATGACAAGCCGGGCGTCCGCGGCCAGGCGATTTCGCATTGGGACGCGGCCGGGCATCGTCTGGCCTGGGCGGTGAACGTGCCGAAGGCCGGTCGCTACCGGCTGCAGGTGCGCTACTGCAACCCCGCCGGAGCGCGGCGGTCGCTGGTGGTCTCCGGCCGTGACTACGGGCCGTTCACGCTCCCCGGTACGGGCGGCTTTGGCCAGACCAGCCTGGAGTGGGACCATGCCAGCCCGGCCGGAAAGGACGGCCAGACGCTGATTCTTGAACTGGCGGCCGGCACGCATGACATTGTCATGGAAAATATCGATGGCAAAGGCTGCAATCTTGACTATCTGGTCTTGACGAAGGAGAAATGACGGCCATCGCCGTTCCAGACGGGCATCCGAGGTGAGGCAATGGGCAGGTAAATCGGTCAGTGTACAACCCGGCGGCGCGCCGGGACAATTTGCAGGAAACACGCGTCTGGCGGCACGCACGCCCAATCACGGTGTTTCACAGGAGGGTAATGGGGCGAATATTCCATTGGATTATTGCAGCCGAAAAAAGTCCAAGCGAGCCCTAAACTTAAGATGGGTCTCATGGGATGGCGATGGTTCCGGTGCACGCTGTAGAATATCGCCTTCCTTGACCACTTTTTGCACATTAACTGTTTTTTCCTTTTTTGGCGTCCTTGTCATTCATGGAATGTGGTGCTATAATTACATAAGTATAGATGTTACGGATGTAGCCGGGGTGGGCGCCGGCTTGGTCTCTGAATCCAACTGGAAGGTGTTGATCATGAAAAAGGCGTTTACCCTGATTGAACTGCTGGTTGTCATCGCCATCATCGCGATTCTGGCGGCGATGCTGCTGCCGGCTCTGGGCAAGGCGCGGGCCAAGGCGCGCTCGATCAGCTGCACCAACAACCTGAAGCAGAATGGGTTGAACTGGCTGATGTATTCCGAGGACTACGACGGCGCCTACCTGCCGGCGCGGCACACCCCCTGCCCGGGAGACAGCACCAGCGACCGGCATCCGCACGGCTGGCACGACTTCCTCTTCCGCAAGGATTTTTTCGGCGGGGTCAAGCTGAGCAAGAACATCTACCGCGGGTATGAAAACGTGAATGGCCGTTACATGGACTCGTTCATCTGTCCGGCCTGCCCGATTGCCTCCCCGGGCAATTACAACGTCACGCCGCTGATGACCGCGTACTCCTACAATGCCTACATCGGCAACACGACCAGTTCGCACAATTTGCCTGGCAGCTTCGCCCGCAATCCATCGCCGTCACAGACGGCGGTGTGGATGGACGGGTGGACGGTGGAAGTCGCGGTCTGCCTGGCGGACGGGCAGACGCTGCCGGTGCGCGACGCGAACTGGGCCACCACGAGCAAATATGTCCCGTCCAGGACCTCCGGGCTGACCATCCCGAACATCGGCAACTGGGCCGCCCACCCCGGCGGCATGAACTGCCTCTATGCCGATGGCCACGCCGAACTGCAGAATTTCGTCTGGGTCAACGGCAATGACACGAATTACTACATGAGCGTCTGGATGGCTGACTCCGGCAAGGTGATCAAGAAGCCGTGAGGACTGGCGCTCGGGTTTGGGTTTTCCGACACTGGCACTTCGACCATCGCATTGCATAACGGCACGACATCAACCAAGGGAAGGGCACACTCATGCGGCAAAAGCGTTTCACACTGATTGAATTGCTGGTTGTCATCGCCATCATCGCGATTCTGGCGGCGATGTTGTTGCCGGCGTTGAGCA
>CAYOUR010000168.1:0-9622 GCA_964407145.1 uncultured Lentisphaeraceae bacterium
AATAGCCTCTGACGCGGTCATTTGCAAATGTCTTTTTGCGGAATCATAGTGATTTTGGATGCATGCACGCAGCGTGTTTTCCATGGTATCTGCTGGTTCTGCTCTTAAATCATCGTGCCATTTGCCAGGCGCTGTCTTTGTCGTACATGTGCAACATGCGGTGATTAGCGCGAGGTCATCCGAAAAGCACTGCCGTAAGCTTGACAACCACCAGGTCAAATCTCTCTTTCTATCATAACACTCGCACATTAACAAAAAGTCCCCAGCCTGGCGTCTTGTGCTTCTTCAAGGACACGGCACCGATGCCCCAGTCACGATGACGACCGGCAATTACCCCTCCATTTTATCCGCGGATGAATTTTTCGGCCAAAGTTTTTCGGACGGTGTCTAGCGCTTCTGGCCACGATCGGCGGAGACCATGCGTTTCCAAGTGGCGCCCTCTGGTGCGATGCGACGGCGGCGGGGCCTCTACCCTGGTTCCCTCACCCTTCGGGCTTCGGTTGTCCGGATTGTGCCGGTTACGGCCTTCTGGCTGTTTTGTTCTGGCAGCGAAAAAGTCTTTCCGTATTCTGCTCTACTGCCGGGATGGTAGTCATTGCATAGAAAAGATACAGCTACCTCTTGTCAGGCACCTTCTCCCAACACCATGTTCTGCCCATGGACTCTATGCCAATCCGGTGCTGGCAGCCGCCCTTGACAGCGTGTCCTTTAGGTTTGACTGGCGAAGTCCGATAAGCCGGTCTGGCGTGGTCTGGGTAAGCACTCGGGAACAGCAAATCGGCGGCGGTGTGGCGTGAGGGAACGGCTTGCGGCCTGGGTGTACTCCGGCGGTGGGGGCGGTGTTGGCTGGCCGGTGGTCATGGTTGTGCCGGCAGGTCATGGTTTCTGGCCGGTCCAATGGCCTGGCAGGACGGCACGCCATGTTCGCTCAAGGTGATTTTCGCATGGATTTCGAAGACTTCCCGCAAGTTGCCTTCGGTCATGATGCCGCGGGGTGTCCCCGCATGTCTGATTTGGCCGTTTTTGAGCATGATCATCTGATCGGAGCAGGCGGCGGCCAGGTTGAGGTCGTGCAGGACCATGATGACGGTGACGCCATGGCGGCGGTTGAGCTGGCGCACCAGGTCAAGGATTTCCAGTTGGCAGCAGACGTCGAGGAAGGTGGTCGGTTCGTCGAGGAGCAAAAGTCTGGGCTGCTGTGCCAGGGTCATGGCGATCCAGGCGCGCTGGCGTTCGCCGCCGGATAGGGTGTTGACGGCGTGACGGCGGTATGACTGCAGGCGCGTCATCGCCAGCGCCGTGTCAATGGCCTGGCGATCCTGTTCGCACCGGAAGCCGAAGGGGCGTCGGTGGGGGAAGCGTCCGCAGGCGACTAGTTCTTCGACAGTCAGGCTGGTGGCCGCCTGGTGCAGCTGCGGCAGCATGGCCATCATCTTGGCCAAGTCGCCGGTCTGGTAGTCCGCGAGGCTGGCGCCGTCCAAAATGATGCTGCCTGACAACGGGCGCAACACCCGGCCGATCATTTTGAGAAGTGTTGATTTGCCGCTGCCATTGGGGCCGATGATGCTGACCACCGAGCCATCGACAATGGAAAAATCGACATTGTCGAGCACAAGTTTGGCGCCATAGCCGCCGCGGAGTTCTTTGATGTCAAGATTCATAGGTGACTTTGCGCAGGAGCCAGAGGAAAAAGGGCGGTCCCAGAATGGCCAGAATGATCCCGACCGGCAGTTCCGACGGCGGCATGACCATACGGCCGACCGTGTCGCAAGCCATCACCAGGGTCGCACCAAACAGCGCCGACGCCGGGATCAGCCAACGGTTGTCGGCCCCCAGGAACATCCTGACCATATGGGGCGCAATCAGGCCGACGAAGCCGAGCAGCCCGACGGCACTGACCGCCGACGCGGCCAGCAGGGCGGCAGTGGCCAACAGGCTGAAACGGACGCGTTCCACCCGCAGGCCGAGGCCGATGGCTACCTCGTCGCCCAGGGCCAGGATGTTCAATCGGCCTGAGAGCAGGACGGCACTGACGAGGCTGGTGGCCATGTAGGGCCAGACCAGGCGGACGTGGAGCCAGGAACGGGTGGCGAGTGAACCGATGGAGAAGTCAAGGACGCCGCCGGCCCGTTCGGCATGGAAGAGCAGGACGGCGCTGGAGCAGGCGCCGAGCAGGGCGGAGACGGCGACCCCGGCGAGAATCAGGCGGACCGGGCTGGCGCCGCGCTTCCAGGCGAGCAGGTAGACCAGGATGGCCGCGGTCAGGGCACCGCCGAACGCCGCCGGCATCAGCAGGGCGCCGTGTCGCGGAAAGGCGAGCAGGACGAGCAGGCCGGCCAGGCCGCCGCCGGCAGAGATGCCGATGAGGCCGGGTGCGGCCAGAGGGTTGCATAGCACGCCCTGGAGGATGGTTCCTGAGACGGCCAGGCTGGCGCCGACCATGGCGCCGAGCAGGATGCGCGGCAGGCGGATATGCCAGATGATTTGCGAGGCCAGGTCGGAATCCGGGCGCAGGAGCGTCGCCGTCAATTCGGCCAGGCTCAGCTTCAGTTCGCCATGGCTCAGGCTGAAGAGCAGCGCGGCCAGGAAGAGAACCGGCAGGGTGAGGCCGGCGGCGACACGCCAGGTTGTGCGGGGGACGGTCACTGGGTCACATGGTCCTTTCGGTGATTCAGTCAAAGCCGGGATACAGCAGTCCGGCCAGGTGGCGCAGGGCCAGTGGGTAGTCTGGGCCGGGCTGGAACAGGTACCATTCGGCCGGCAGGAAGTGGACACGGCCGTGGCGGGCGGCGGACAGGGTTTTCCAGGCCGGCTGGAGCATCAGCTCCTGCCGGAACTTTTCCTGCAGGGCTTCCAGGTCTCCCATGGGGACGACGACGATGACATCGGGGTTTTCCAGCAGAAACCGCTCAAAGGAGAACGGCACTTTGGTTCTGGTGTCCTCCTGGGTGATGTTGCGGGCGCCGAGCATGGCGGCCATGTAGCCGGTGTTGGCGACCGGAGTCTCCAGCGCAAACCCCGAATTGGCGGTGAAGATGATGGCCACCCGGGGCGGGGGGCGGGTTTTGGCTTTGGTACACAGGTCGTCGATGCCGGCGAGCATTTTCTGGTTGACGGCCAGGTCGGCATGGCCGTTGAGGCGTCCGAACAGGTTCAGCAGTCGGGCGAAGTCGGCATAATTTCGGTAATTGCAGCAGAGTGCGTCGATGCCGGCTTGTCGCATGAGGGCTGCCAGTTCGCGATGGCGGGGCAGGTGCAGGCTCAGCAGCACCAGGTCGGGTCGCAGCTGCAGGATATGCTCCGGGCTGGCCATGTTCATGCGGCCGATGGTGGGCACGTCACGGGCGGCCTCGGGCAGGGCGGTCCGGCTTTTCACGACTGGAACGCCGACGGCTTCGCCGCCGGCGGCATACCAGACTTTGGCCAGCGAGGCATAGACAATCACTGTTCGCCGCGGTTTTTTGCGCAGCTGGACTTCGACGCCGTCGGCCTGCCGGTAGCGTAGGCTGGTTTCGTCTTCCTGGATGATCTGCGCGTTCATGGCTGCGGACCAGGCCAGGAGGGTGGACGCCAGGAGGAGCCGGCGGAGTGGCCATGGCGCCGCCGCGCCGCCGGAGGTGGTGTTTTTGGTTGCAGCCGCGGCGGTTATAGGCGGCGTGCCGGTGGAAATGGTTTTGGGAATGGCGGTCATGTCGTGGCTGGCGGTGTTTGGTAAACGTGGTCGTGGCGGGGTGGTCGCGCTGCCGGCTAAGGCCGGGGGGCTTCGTGGTCGGCGGGTGGAGGCCGTCAGGGCATGGCGTCGGTGGTTCGCACCGGATTGAAGAAGTCCTGGTTGGCGGCGCCCAGGTAACCGACCGAGGCAGCCATGGCGGACGGATGCGCGGTGTTGAGCGTGCCGACCGCCTCGGAGGAAACATGGCCGTCCGCCCAGGCGGTGTTGCATTTCCGGAAGTGCCGGAAGTGGTTGGTGCCGCTGCGGGCGAGGTCGTAGACTTCGCCGTTCGGCTTGACCTTGCAGTAGAGGAAGGACACGGTCCTGACAGTCGGATAGGTCAGCGACCCCACCCCGGAACGGGCGGCGTCGGAGAAGACGACGGTCGCTGCCGGAAATCTGGTCCGGCCCCTGGGCGTGAACACCGACTGGCCGCCGGTGGTGTAGCCGCCGAACCAGACGCCGTTGTAGGCGTAGCCGCCGCCGCCCACAATCTCGGCCAGGCTCTCGGCCTTCAGGTCAGGGCTGAAGCTTCGTTTCAGCTGCACGTCGGGGCAGAGCAGGATCTGGGCGGCATGGCTGTAGTATTCGCCCAGGATTGGGCTGCTGGTCATGTCCCAGGCCTTGTTGCGGACTTCGACTCCGAACCAGGTCTCGCGGCCGTCCTGGCGTTCATACGGGCAGAAGAAGTCATCATTGGCGTCGGCGTAGAGGTGGTTTGCGGTCATCAGCTGCTTGAGGTTGCTGACGCAGGCGACGTTTCGTCCCTTTGCGCGGACCCGGCCCAGGGCGGGCAGCAGCATGCCCGCCAGGACCGCCATGATTGCCATGACCACGAGCAGCTCAAGCAGCGTAAAGCCGTTGGGCGTGGGGCAGGGGTGAACCGGAGCTGGCAGGCGAGACGTTGTGGTCATGGCTGTGGGGGGAAGCCGGGCCGGCGTCGGAGGGAAAGGAGCAGAGCCGCGGCGCGGCTGCGACCGGCGCGACCGCGTTTTCAGGCGTTGTCCTTCAGGAGTGCCGCTTTCATCCTGGTCAGGCTGGTCAGGTGCTGCTGCTCCTGCTGTCTGATCTTGTCGACCATGTCCTGGTGTCGCGCGCCAGTGATTTTTCCGAAGGCGTCGATGAAGCGGATGGAGTCTTGTTCCAGTTGCAGTCCCAGGTCGATCACCTCGACGGCCCGGGTGCATTGGGCGGCCTGTTCCTGGTCGAGACGGAATTTCCCGCTGATGATTTCCTGCAGGTAAGCCCGGTATTCCTCGTCGACGGTCGGTTCGCCCGCCAGTTGGTCACGCCAGTGTTCGTAGACGGTGCGGTGTTTCTGCTCCTGTTCCGCCAGTTGCGCGAACAGCGTCGCCAGCAGGGGGTTTTTCTGCTTTCGGGCTTGTGCGGAGTAGAAATCGGCCCCGGTGATTTCCAGTTCGATCATGTTGTGGATCAGGTCGGCCAGGTCATAGGTGATGCTCATGATGCCCCTTCTGTGGATTTGCCGGCGGATTTGAGGTTGAAGTCCCGCCGGTAGGCATTGCCGGGGAACTCGATCGAGGCGGCGACGCGGGCCTTTGGGTGCAGGGGGACGCCGGCCAGGACGGCGTCCCGGAAGGCCGGGTAGCCGGTGCGGTCGACGATGTAGCCGATGTGCTCCTTGTCCAGGCCGCGGTCAATGTGCTGTTCGACGAAGCCGACCGTGTTTTTGATCACCTGCACGACCGTGTCCTCTTCCACCCATTCCAGGAAAGTCTGCGCCATCCGCGGCTGTTTTTTGCCAGTCCGGCCCATGATGACCAGCCGGAAGAAGGTCGTCGTGCTGCGGGTCATGGCGGCGGTCGGGCATTTCAGGATGCATTCGCCGCAGCCGATGCACAAGTCCGGGCTGCGCCGGATGGCGAAGTTCTCCTCGCTGAGGGCGCCGGTGACGCGTCGTCGGCAGTTTTTCATGCAGGCCAGGCAGCTGATGCAGCGGTTTTCGTCGTACTGCGGTTCGGTCATGCCGATGACGCCGAAGTCCTGCAGGTGTGCTTTGGCGCAGTCATTGGGGCAGCCGGTCACGGCGACCTTGAAATGCAGGTCGTTGGGGTAGAGTTCGCGTTCGATGCGTTGGGCCAGGGCGGTAGTGTCCAGGTTTGCGTAGGGGCAGACCCGGTTGCCGATGCAGGCCGAGATGTTGCGCGCCCCGGCCGCCGGGTAGCCGCCGTCCGGATTGTCGAGGGGGATGCCGAGCATTTCCAGCAGCGGCCTGATTTTGGCGTTGATTTCCCTGATGTCGTCGAAGTTGATGCCAGGCACTTCGAAGCCCTGCCTGGCGGTGAGATGCACGGTGCCATTGCCATAGGTGTCCGCGATTTCCCGGATCAGGGGCAGGTACGAGGCTTCGAGATGACCGCCCGGCACCCGGATGCGCAGTGCGGTGATGCCGCGGTTGCGGGTGACCCGGTAGGCGTTCTTCTTCAGTTTTTTGGTGTTGATGTCCATGATGATGGCGCTCCGTCAGTCAAGCAGTTGGCGGGCTTTGACGTAGTTGAACACGGGTCCTTCCAGGCACACATAGGTCTCGTCGATTTTGCAGTGGCCGCATTTGCCCAGTCCGCAGCTCATCTTCCGTTCAAACGACACGGTGATGGCCGTTTCCGGCAGGCCGCGCTGGAGCAGGGCCAGGGTGGAGAATTTCATCATCAGGGGCGGTCCGACGACGATGGCCTCGGTGGGTCCAGGCTGGAAGGCGAACTGTTCGATGTGATGGGTGACCAGGCCAGTCTGCCCACGCCAAGTGTCATCGCCGCGGTCCACGGTGAGGATGACGTTGGCGTTGTCGCCCCAGGCGGCGATTTCCTCGCCGAAGAGCACATCGGCCGGTGACTTGAAGCCCAGGATGAGGGCGAAGCCGGCCACTTCGTGACGGTGGGCGATGACATGCCGGATCAGGCTTTTGACGGGTGCCAGGCCGGTGCCGCCGGTGACCAGGAGCAGGTTTTTGTTCCGGTAGGTGTCAAGTTCGAAGCCGTGTCCGTAGGGGCCGCGGGCATGGAGGGTGTCGCCGGGCCGGAGGGTGAAGATGCCGCCGGTGACACGTCCGACGTTTCTGATGGTCAGGTCAAGCCAGCCGGGGCCGAAGTCGCTGATTGAGATGGGGGCTTCACCCAGGCCGGGCAGCGACACTTCCAGGAACTGGCCGAAGCCGGGGGTCAGGTCGGATTCCAGTCGGAAGGTCCAGTCGATGGTGGTTTGCCGGGTCACGGCCTGGATTCGGAAGGGGCGTGTCAGGTATGGATTATGCATGCTTCAACTCCCGGCTGATGCGTTCAAGGCGGTTGATGCAGTGGGCAAAGGAAATGTATTCGGGGCAGACGTCTTCGCAGCGGCCGCAGCCGACGCACATGTGGACGCCGAAGCGCCGGTGGAAGTCGTTGATTTTGTGCATGGTCTTGAAGCGCATGCGGTCGCCGTTGCGGGTTCGGAAGGAGTGTCCGCCGGCCATGTCGGTGAAGCCGTCGACATGGCATCCGGCCCAGACCCGGCGCCGTTCGCCAAGGGTGGCGTTGCGGTCGTAGGCGACGTCCTGCATGGTGAAGCAGCTGCAGGTGACGCAGGAGGTGTTGCAGCGGCCGCAGGCGATGCAGCGGCTGGTGTATTCCTGCCAGAGGTCATGCTGGAAAACGTCGTTGAGGTCGATGCCTTCCAGGTTGGGGATGGTCACCCGGGTTGGGTTGGCGGAGACGAATTCCAGGAAGGGCTCAATGGCCGTGCCGGTGGCGAAGGTTGTGGCGAACAGTTCATCCCGGACGTGGATGGCGACGCCGTCCTGATCAAAGCGCAGGGCGCAGGCGTAGTCGTCGGTTTTGTTGGTCTGCATGGAAACGCAGAAGCACGATTCGTAGCTTTCGCGGCATTCGATCAGGAAGAATTTGATTCGTTCGCGGCGGCGTGCGTAGTAGAAGTCCGGCTCCTGGCCATTGTTGAGGAAGATGGTATCGAGTCGGTGGATGCCATGAATATCGCATGGCCGCAGGAGGATGATGGTTGGTCGGTCGTCGAAGGTGACGTCGGAGGTGGTCTGGTCATGGAAGTGGAACAGGGTTTCGCGGATGGGAAAGAGGCATTCCTTGGGGCTGAACCAGGTTTTGCCGTCGAGGAAGAGGTCATTTCGGTTGGTGATTTCGCCGTAGCCGGTCACGTCGCTGCCGGAGAAGGCGCCATGGCCGGGGAAGCGTTTCGGACCCAGCAGGCGCCAGGTGCGGCTCAGTTCGGCCAGGACCTGATCGAAGTCATGGGTGGTTAGTTTTCGATTCATGGCGGGCTGCTCCTTGATCGGTGGCGAAGGCACTTGGCTGGGGGGCGTGGCGTCGGCCATGTTCCAATGGACAGAGCCGATGCCGGAGGCGAGTGGTCCTGGCAAGGTCGCGTGGGGAGGCGTTGCGGGTGAAATCGGTCAGTTCTGGGTCTGGTCCTGGCCTTCGGGGATGAGTTCGAAGATATTGAGGACATCGGCGTCCGGGCAGGAGAACAGGATGCGGCCGTCCCGGGCGCGTGGCGGTTCACCGCCATAGCGCAGGATGTCGATGTAGGGAAAAGCGACATGCATGGCCATGGAGCAGAGCTGGCCGCGCTCGGTGTCAAAATCAAAGGAGTCGCCGACTTGGTGGCCGCGATGGCATGGACACGGCCCGCGCCGCTCCCGCAGGATGATCCTGATTTTCTTTTTTGGTTTCATGGGCGACTTGTCCGGGGGATGTGGGAAGGTGGGGCAAACTGGCCGCAGCTTTGGACGGCCGGTGCTCATGGATAGGGCTGCGTCCGCCTCGTGGTTGTGACAGTAATGGTCCTTGTTCCGGGTTCAATGCGGCCAGGTGCAGAGGCGGGGCGAAGGGCCATGCCTCGGTGGCGGGGACGTTCACTTGGCTTTGTCGTATTGGCGCAGGTGCTGCTGCGCGATTTTGCTCCATGGCGTTTCGCGGCGGCGCGTTTTCGGGGACATGTTCTGGCTGTTTCGAAGGACTTTTTGGAACGTCTGTCTGGCTTCGTCGTGGCGGTTGTTGCGGGCGAGAACGACTCCCAGCCGGCAGAGGCCCTCCAGGCTGGGGATGAGGTCGGCCACTTCCGTGAACAGGCTGATGGCTTCCTGGTCGCGGCCGAGGGCGGCGAGGGATTTGGCTTTGAGGAGGATGCGGTCGTTTTTGTAGTCGGTGTAATGGACCTGCGTCGTTTTGTCAATGGCGTTGATGGTTTCGTCGTGGAGTCCGAGTTCATGGCTGGCCCGCGCCAGGCCGTACCAGAAATAGGGGGTGCTGCGGTAGTTTCCCTGCAGGCAGCTGAGGAAGTATTCGCGGGCCTTGGCAAATTCCCCCGCCTGCAGGCAGGCGTCCCCCAGTTCGGAGCGGGTGGCGACCGTGTCGACCTGGGTCAGGCGTTGTTCCAGTTTTTTGATTTCACGCCGGTAGAAGCCCGGCGTCCGTTCCGTCGGGGAGGTGAGGACGCGGTCACCTCTCCAGGCTGGCAGGATGACGGCCAGGAAATAGACGAGAGGGCCGAAGGCCGGCATGAACAGCAGCAGGAAGAACCACCAGGCGTCTTGCCGGGTTCGAATGGCGTGGACCAGGCAGATGACCAGCAGGATCAACGAACCAAGCGACAGCGCCAACGGCAGCCAGGAGCTGGCGGCGGCATACAGCCCGGTGGCGACCGGCATTGATTCCGGACCCGGAGGCGTTTCTGCTATCTGCAGGAAAAATGTGGAATAAGGCATGGAGGGGACCTGTGTCGCAACGGGTTGAAGTCGGTGGCGTATCTTGGTAAAATAACTGCATTCGGCGGATAGTCCAGACGGAACCGGGTCGCATCTGGGCAAAAAATGTAACCGGTCACCGATTGATAATGACGGTCAAAGTGCGAAATGCGGTGGTAAGGGCTTGATGTCAG
>CAYOUR010000169.1:0-9546 GCA_964407145.1 uncultured Lentisphaeraceae bacterium
GGGACCTATGGGACGGTGGAATAGGACGTATGGGACGTATGGGACGTATGGGACGGCGAATAGGACCATGGGACGAATATGCCGTGGGATTATTGACGTCGCCCAAAGCTAAACCGAACCCTTGAACAGGGAGCATTGGTCCCCTGCACCCGGTGCTCCGGCGGACCTCGCGGTTTGGCGGAAGCATGAGGCGCGCCGGCTCGCCGAAACGACGCGGGGCGCCGACGAGGCGGTCATTTTTTCCCGAACGGGCTGCCGACCGTGCTGAGGTCAATGCCGTTGATGTCGGCGAACAGCCTGCTGTAGATATAGAAGTCTCTCAACAGGCCTTCGTAGTTGGCGGCGACAATCAGCGAGCAGATCAGGCAATTGATCAGGTCGCGGCGGACGCAGACGTGGTACTTGTCCCGCTCAATGCGGGTGATTTGCCAGTCAGCCGCGATGTCGATCAGGTGGTAGTTGGCGTCAACCAGGCAGTATCTGCCGGCGTGCAGGGCAATACTGGCGTTCCAGCCGGAGGCATTGCCGAGCTTCTGGGCGATGACCGCCAGGGACAGCGCCGTGCCGCTGCGGTATTCGAGCACTTCCGCGACGTTGTAGTGCTCGATCTTGGCGCCGCCTTCGCTGTTGGCGTGGAAACCGCATTCACGCAGGTAGGAGATGATCTGCAGGGTAGTGGCGTGCCGTCGTTTGAAGGGACGGTTGAACTCCTCGAACAGTTCGTCCACATGCGAGACCGAACGCTGGGTGTCGGTGATGACATTGATGTCGCGGAAGGCCTCCCAGAGCGTGATGTCGTCCATCGCCATTCGTTCCAGCAGGCTGCGGCGCAGCCGCCGTCGGGTGACGATGTTGCTGATCTGATGGATTCTCTGGCGCAGGACCGGGTTGGCCGAGTCCTGGTGGCTGGCGATCAGCAGGTCGATTCCGTCCTGGTTGAGCAGCTGTTCCATGGCCGTGGAAGCGACGGCGCCATTGTCATCCTGCAGCAGGTTGACCAGGGCGTTGGTGCGCTTGAGTTTTTCGGCGGTGGAGGTCATGGTTTCGGTCTCGGGTCTCAGGGCGCCGGATGGGTGTTTTTTACTTCAAGATGCTGCTGTTCATAGAATTGTCGACGTTTCAGCACCTGCTTAATATAGCTCCTGGTGCCGGGAAAGCTAATGTCATCGGCGGTAATTTCCTGTTTCGGGTCGGCTGGTTTCCATAGTTTGGAGACCCGTCCGTAGCCGGCGTTGTATTCCGCCAGCTGCAGGATGTCGCGGGAAGCGTAGTCCTGCCAGTGCCGGCCGGTCCAGGCGAGGTACCAGGTGCCGATTTCGATGTTGACCGCCGGGTCGGCGAGCCGCCGGGGGTCCAGGGGGGGCTGCCGGTTGGCGCGTCGCCATTCCTCGACGGCGCCGGGCGTAAGTTGCATCAGGCCGATTTCGCCTTTGCTGCCGATTTCGCGGGCATTGAAGCGGCTTTCCTTCCAGATGACGGCCTTGATCAGGGCGGCGGGCACGCCATGCCGGGCGGAGGCCTGGGCAATGATGGGGTCGAGGTTTTTTTCGCGGGCGCTGCTCTGGTTTTCTCCCAGGCTGCTGAGCGTGCGCAGGATGCCGATGGTGAACGCAAGCACCACGGCCATGGTCGCCAGAGCCAGCCAGATTTTGCGAAGAGATGCCGTCATGTGCAAAATAATAGCCCGCCAAAAGCCAATTGCCAAACGGTGTCGCGGCACTTGTCCCTGGAAAATGGCGGCGTGCGTGCGGTGTTTCGCGGGAAACAACGGCCGGTGCCCCGGGGTGGTGCGCCGGCCGTTGTTCGGCCGGAAATGAGGCGGCGGCTTACCTTGCGGTCGGCGCCGTGTCGCCGTAGTAGGCCTTCAGGTACAGGGCGCGGATTTCCGAGATCAGCGGGTAGCGCGGGTTGGCGCCGGTGCACTGGTCGTCAAAGGCCTGTTCGCTCAGCTCGTCGACGCGGGCCAGGAATTCCTGCTCGTTGACGCCGTATTCGCGGATGGACTTCGGGATGTCAAGCTGCCGCTTCAGTTCCTCGACCTTGTCCATCAGGCGTTCGACCTTTTCGCTGGGGGTGCCGCCGCCGAGGCCGAGGAAGTCGGCGATGCTGGCATAGCGCTCCTTGGCTTCCGGGCACTTGTACTGCGAGAAGGTGCCCTGCTTGGTCGGCTTGCTGGTGCCGTTGAAGCGGATGACTTCGGTGATCAGCAGGGCGTTGGCCAGGCCGTGCGGGATGTGGAAGGCCGCTCCGAGCTTGTGCGCCATGGAATGGCAGATGCCCAGGAAGGCGTTGGCAAAGGCCATGCCGGCGATGGTCGAGGCGTGGTGGACCTTCTCGCGGGCCTTTTCGTCCTCGGCCCCGCGCTGGTAGGCGATCGGCAGGTATTTGAAGATCAGGCGCAGAGCCTCCATGCTCAAGGCGTTGGTGTATTCGCTGGCCAGGATGGATACCCTCGCCTCCAGCGCGTGGACCAGCACGTCCAGGCCGGAATGCGCGGTCAGCTTGCGGGGCATGTTCATGACCAGGCGCGTGTCGATGATGGCGATGTCCGGCGTCAGCTCGTAGTCGGCCAGCGGGTATTTGCTGCCGGTCTTTTCGTCGGTGATGACCGCGAACGGCGTCACTTCGCTGCCCGTGCCCGAGGTGGTCGGGATGGCGACCAGGGTGGCCTTGGCGCCCAGCTTGGGGAATTGATAGACGCGCTTGCGGATGTCCATGAACCGCATGGCCAGGTCGCTGAAGTGGACTTCGGGGTGTTCGTAGAGCAGCCACATGATCTTGGCCGCGTCCATGGGCGAGCCGCCGCCGACGGCGATGATGACGTCAGGCTGGAAGGCGTGCATGCGCTCGGCGCCCTGCCGCGCGCAGGCCAGGGTCGGGTCCGGTTCGACGTCGGCAAACACGTCGTATTGGATGCCAAGCTGGTCCAGGGCCTCGAACACGTCGCCGAGCAGGCCGGAGTTGAACAGGAAACGGTCGGTGACGATGAAGGCGCGCTTGCGGTCCTCCAGGTCGCGCAGGCCTTCGGAGAGGCAGCCGTACTTGAAGTAGACCTTCGGCGGGACGCGGAACCAGAGCATGTTTTCCCTCCGTTTGGCGATGGTTTTCAGGTTGAGCAGGTGCTTGGGGGCGACGTTCTGGCTGACGGAGTTGCCGCCCCAGGTGCCGCACCCCAGGGTCAGGGACGGGTCCAGCTTGAAGTTGAAGACGTCGCCGATGGCGCCCTGGCTGGCCGGCATGTTGATCAGGGTGCGGCCGGTCGCCATGCGGCGGCCGAATTCGCGGATGCGCTCCTCGTTGCCGGGATGGGTGTAGAGCACGCTGGTATGGCCGAGGCCGCCGAAGCGGATCAGCTCTTCGGCGCGGTCAAGGGCGGCCGCGAAGTCCCTGGCCCGGTACATGGCCAGCACCGGCGAGAGCTTTTCCATGGAGAAGGGATGGTCGTGACCGACGCCGTCGGTCTCGGCGATCAGCACCTTGGCGTTTTCCGGGACGGTGATGCCGGCCAGCTGGGCGATTTTGGCCGCGCTCTGGCCCACGATGCGGGCGTTGAGCTTGCCGTCGACGGCGAGCACGGCCGCGACCTTGGCGGCTTCGTCCGGGCTGAGGATGCAGGCGGCGCGGCGGAGGAATTCCGCTTTCACCTCGTCGTAGATGTCCTGGACGACGACGACGGACTGTTCGGAGGCGCAGATCATGCCGTTGTCAAAGGTCTTGCTTTGCAGCACGGAGCTGACGGCCATGAGGATGTCGCAGGTTTCGTCCAGGACGGCCGGGGTGTTGCCGGAGCCGACGCCGACGGCGGGGACGCCGCTGGAGTAGGCGGCCTTGACCATGCCGGGGCCGCCGGTGGCCAGGATCATGCTGATGCTCGGGTGGCTCATCAAGGCCTGGCTCAGCGCCACGGTCGGCTCTTCGATCCAGCCGATGATGTCCGGCGGGGCGCCGGCGGCGACGGCCGCGTCCAGGACGGTCCTGGCCGCCGCGACCGTACTTTGGCGGGCCCGCGGATGCGGGCTGAAGATGATGCCGTTCCTGGTCTTCAGGGCCAGCAGTGACTTGAAGATCGCGGTCGAGGTCGGATTCGTGGTCGGGACGATGCCGGCGATGATGCCCATGGGCTCGGCCACGGTCTGGATGCCGAAGGACTCGTCCGTCTCAATCACGCCGCACGTCTTCGTCTGCTTGTATTTGTTGTAGACGTACTCGGACGCGAAGTGGTTCTTGATGACCTTGTCTTCGATGATGCCCATGCCGGTTTCGGCCACGGCCATCTTGGCCAGCGCGATCCGCTCGTCGTTGGCCGCCAACGCCGCCGCCCGGAAGATGGCGTCAACCTGCTCCTGGGTGTAGGCCGCGTAGGCCGCCTGCGCCGACTTCACCCGCGCGATCGTCGCCTCCAGCTCCGCCAGCTGCTGGGAAGCCCGGGCCGCCGCCTCGCCAGTCTCCGGACCAGGACCGTGACTCGACTTCGCCCCGTCTCTCTCATTCTTGACCTGTTTGCTCATCTGGGCTCCTTTCCGGACCTCTTGGACCGTGCTGACCGCTGCTTCTTATGCCCGACGACTGCCGTTATCCAGCAACCCCGGCGATTGAACACATCTATAATAAATACCCGCAAACGGCCTTTGCAACTCGAATAAGGAAAAATTTCTTTATTTCTAGGGGGCGCCGCCGCCGGTGACGCACGGGGTGGTCCATTCGTTCATCGTCCACGACCGTCCACGACCGTCCACGACCGTCCACATTCCGCTGTCTACTAAGGCGCCTTATCCAGAGTCAGGGCGCCTGGCTCTGTGACTTGCAGGAACAACGAGTATCAATGGGTGACCGGTAACGGCCGGCCCTGTTCCACTTTTCCACTGCCGATTGCAACCCGGGATTGCTTGGCTATATTATGACTTTCGGTCGCCGGCGCGTACAGTCAAGCATTCTGGTCTGGAAGGGCGGTGTCATGTCTGGAAATTACTATGCGGACAACCCTGACCTGGCATATCATTTGCGGCATGTGGGTCTGGAAGAGGTTGTCCGCCTGAAAGAAGACAATTATCTCGAGCACGGCCGCCATGCCGACGCTCCGGCGGATTATGCCGATGCCCTGGCGCAGTACGGGCGTCGTCTGCATCAGGTCGGCGCGTTGTGCGCCGAGCGGATCGCCGGCCGGGCGTTGGCGGTGGACCAGGTGGGGGCGACGTGTGCGGACGGAGCCGTTACGCTGGCGCCGGAAACGGCGGCGAACCTGGCGGATCTGCAGGCGGCCGGCGTCATGGGCGTGCTGCTCCCACGGGCGTACGGCGGCATCAACCTTCCGGTCACCGTCTACAGCATGATGACCGAGATGGTGTCCCAGGCGGACGCCAGCCTGCAGAATCTTTTCGGATTGCAGAACATCGCCCAGACGATCTGCCTGTTCGGCTCTGATGAGCAGAAGGAGCGCTATCTGCCCGGCTTCGCGAGTGGTGACGACGACGGCGCCATGGCGCTGACTGAACCCGAGGCCGGCAGCGACCTGCAGTCGGTGACAACGGCCGCCGACTACGACGAGGCCACCGGCCAGTGGCGGCTGAACGGCATCAAGCATTTCATCACCAATGGCTGCGCCAAGGTGCTGCTGGTTCTGGCGCGCACCGAGCCGGGCTCGCGCGACGGCCGGGGATTGTCCCTGTTCATCGTCAAGGCCGGCCCGGGCGTCGTCGTCAAACGGATTGAGGACAAGCTCGGCATCCACGGTTCGCCGACCTGCGAGGTGCATTTCCAGAATGCGCCAGGTGACTTGCTCGGCAAGCGCCGGTATGGTTTGACCCGCTATGTGATGTCGCTTATGAACGGCGCCCGCCTGGCCATCAGCGCCCAGGCGGTCGGCGTCGCCGAGGCTGCCCGGGCCGCCGCCTGGAAATACGTCCGCCAGCGCCAGCAGTTCGGCCGTACGCTGGACCAGATTCCGGCGGTGTGGGAGATGCTCAGCCGGCAGGACGCGTTGACGGCCGCGGCGCGGACGCTGCTTTACGAGACCAGCCGCTATGTCGACCTGCGCGACGCCTGGGCCGAATGGAGCGAACGCCATCCCGGGGATGACGCCGCCCGCGAGGCGTCCAAGCTGTATTCCCGTCTGGCGGATTTCTGTACGCCGATCACCAAGGCGTTTGCCACTGAGGCGGCCAACCAGGTCGCCTACGACAGCATCCAGTGTCATGGCGGCAAGGGATACATGCGCGAGCAGCAGGTGGAGAGGCTCTACCGCGATGCCCGCATCATGAACATCTATGAAGGCACGACGCAGATGCAGATCGTCGCCGCGACCGGCGGCTTGGTGAAGCGCGTCCTTGACCCGGTGCTGGATGAGTTGGCCGCGCTGCCGTTTTCGGGTGACGCCGCCGAGCTGGCGGCACGGGTCGCCGGGGCGCGGGACGTCACGGCCGCCAGTCTGGCCTTTGCCGAGAGCGACGAGGGCGGCGGCCGCCTGGATTTGATGGCGCGCCGGCTCGTGCGCATGACGACGCTGGTGTACGTGTCCTACCTGCTGCTGCGCGATGCGCAGCGCGACGGCGAGCGCCTGGCGACGGCCCGGCGCTTCATCTGGGAATTTCTGCCTGAAGTCGGCATGCATGACCGCATTGTGCGGGACCTGCTGCCGTGAGTCGCCCCGACCGGGTCGGCTCCGGGGGGGCCGCCTGAGTTACCTTCCTCCCCCGGGAACCGAGACGCGGCCGGCCTCGCCGGTCGGTGCTCATGGAGCCACCGCAAGGAGCCCGATATGAATGAATGGATGAGCCGCCTGGTCGATCTGCAGGACCTGGACCTGCGCATTGCCAAGCTGAAGGAACAGCTGGCCGAGGTGCCGGCGAAACGCAAGGAAGCCGAAAAGCAGTATGCGGCCGAAACCGAGGCCCTGGCCGCCGCTCAGCAGGCTTACAAGGAGGCCGAAGTGGCCAATCGCCGGTTCGACGGCGAAATCGCCGCCCTCAAGGAGCGGAAGAAGAATTTCCAGTCGAAGACGGCCATGATCAAGAGCAACGAGGAATACCGCGCCGCCCTGCAGCAGATTGAGATGTGTGATCACGCCATCGCCGACTGGGAGGAAAAACAGCTGGAGGCGATGATGCAGCTTGACGATCTGCATCGCCGGGTGCGGGACCGCCAGGAGGAGCTGGCCGCCGGCAAGAAGCGGGCGGAGGCGATTCTGGGGGATCTGTCGACTCGGCAGCTGAATTGCGAGACGGCGATTGCTGAACTGCAGACGAAGCGCCCGCCCATGCTGGAAGGCATTCCGGCCCTGCCGTTGTCGCGGTACGAGCGGTTGCTTTCTCGCTGGGACACCGGTCCGGCCACGCCGTTCGTGGTCTGCATTGACGGCCGGAATTGCGGCCGCTGCCATATTGAGTTGCCCAACCAGGTCGTCAGCAATGCCCGCAAAAACAACCCGCAGGGCGAAGTCGGTGATCAGGACATCATCTCCTGTCCGAACTGCAGCGCCATGTTGTACGTGGACTGAACCGGCCGGCGCCGCGGTTCGCGGCGCCGGCTTTCCCGCGTGGGCGCGGCGCCGTCAGTTTTCCTCCTGCAGGGCCTTGGCCGGGGCGAGGGCGGAGGCGTAGAGGGCCGGGACCAGCGCGGCCAGCACGCAGATGGCGATTGACAGGCCGACGATGCGGACCAGGTCGTCGGCCGTCGTCAGGGCGGGGATTCTGGTCAGGTGATACAATTCCGCCGGAAAGACGTCATGGCCCATGGCCAGGCTGAGAAGACCGGCGATTTGGTTGCGCAAGCCAATGACCGCCAGGCCGAGCAGCGTCCCGGCGACGGTGCCGATGACGCCGATGATGCCGCCTTGAAGCAGGAAGATTCTGGCGATGAGGAGGCGCGGCATGCCCACGGCCTTCATGACGCCGATTTCCCGGGTTTTCTGGACAACCACGGTAATCAGGGTGGCGGCGATGCTGAACGACGCCACCAGCACGATAAACGCCATCAGGAACGTCATCAGGTTTTTTTCGACGCGCAGCGTCCCGAACAGCAGCTGGTTGCGTTCCTGCCAGGTCACCACCGTGGCTTCCGGCAGGGCCTCGTTGAGTTCGCGGGTGACTTTGTCCATGTTGAGCGGGTCGGCGACCTTGCCCTGTACGCAGGAGGCGGCGCCCCAGTCATGGCCGAACAGCTCGGCGGCCTGGTCCAAGGTGAGGAAGATGATGTTGTCGTCAAAGTCGGCCACGCCCATGGAGAAGATGCCGGCGATTTTGACTTCCTCCGGCAGGTAGACCTCATCGGGGCTGGACACGTCGACCCGGCCGTCCTCCTGCCATTTCACATTGCTGGTCAGGCGTGCCGGCGAGTGGATGAGCATGGCGTCGCCGACGGACAGTCCGAGGGAGAAGGCCAGGCGGTCGCCGACCAGGGCCTCGCCGTCGCGCAGCTCATAGCGGCCGCGGACCATGGCGGCCGCCAGCCCGGTGACTTTCCGCTCCTGCTCCGGGTCGATGCCGCGCACGATTTTAGGCAGGATGTTGTCGCGTATCTGGAGCAGAGCCGAGCCCTCGCTCAGCGGCGACGCGGTCACGCCGACCGCGGCCATTTTGGCGATGACCTGGCTCGGGCTGGAGAACGTGCGTTCCCAGGCCGGATAGACTTGCACATGGGCCTGCAGGTTCATGATGCCGGCCTTGATGTCGCGGTCAAAGCCGGCCATGACCGAGCTGACGATCAGCAGAATGGCCACGCCCAGGACCGGCCCCAGGATGGAAAGCAGCGTGATGACCGAGACGAACGTCCGCTTCGGACGCAGATAGCGCAGCGCGAGAAAAAAATCAGCAGGCAGGCGCATGGGATTCCCAGTGGTTGTGACGACGGGAAGAGGCGGCGACAACAAGGCCATGACGCTCATGGCGCGGCACGTCTAATATAGCATGTTCGCGCCGCGAGGCCACCGCCGGCAGTGGGCAGTGGGCAGTGGGCAATGGACAAACAGACCGCTCGTCCGTCCCATTTGTCCTCTCCGTCTTATTTTTCCAGCTGCGGGAAGCAAAAGGCAGGGCACTGGACGACGGGCCGGTCGCAGGTGGATGAGGCGTTCATCGCTGCGGTTCAACCATCGGGAAGAACCACCGATGGGCACAGATAAACACGGATGGCGACGTCAGTTTCTCGTCGGGCGTCGGCAGTGAAAGGCTGACGATTAGGCCTCATCGGTCCGGCCGTGCGCAGATGTCGGTGCAGGCCTTTCGGTCGTTGACGTCCAGTGCGTCGTGCCGGGCAACCAAGGCATGGCCTAAAAAAGCCGCAATCCATTAGGATTACGGCTGTCAAGGTGGCGTACCCGGCGGGATTCGAACCCACGACCTTCTGCTCCGGAGGCAGACGCTCTATCCAGCTGAGCTACGGGTACAGCAGAAAAAACATGCCTATAACATATACCCGGGCGGATTGATTGCCAGTCGGCAGGCCGCATTTTTCCGGGCGGGGCGCAATTGGTCACCGATTGATAATGACGGCCAAAGTGCGAAATGCGGTGGTACGCGCTTGATTTCAGCCTGCCGCAGGTCGTCCAGGCTT
>CAYOUR010000170.1:0-9504 GCA_964407145.1 uncultured Lentisphaeraceae bacterium
CCCGGGGTTATGTTTGTCCCGCCCTTCGGGCGGTCATAGGCAGTCCAGCCTTCCGTCGTCCTTGCCGGATGCCCGTAGGAAAGGCGTTGCCGTGCCGCCGAGACATCGTGGATGTTGACAGAGCCGGTTGGCTGTGGTGCTGCTTTTCTCCCGTCCCGTCAAGTCCGGGGAAGCCGGTAAGTGAGGTATTTTCGCCGTTTGCGGTTGCGTGATGGCCGCCGGGCGGTAAATTTGGATTGTGCAAGCGGCGCATCGTCGCCGCCGGATGGGGAGGCGAATGCGGGTGTGGGGCGGTTCGGCAAATCGGGCAGTGTAACGGGAGACGGTAATGCTGACAGTACTGAAGGAAGCGCGGTTGGCGGACGGCAGCATGCTGCGGGTGACGCGTTTCATGCCGCCCGGCGACTATCCCCTGGCCATGTGGCGGTATCTGATGGAGGCGTTCAAGTGCGACGACTATCGCAGCAGCTTCATCCAGCATGCGTACTGGCGTCTTGACTATCGCGAACGCCTGGATGGCCATTATGCGGACTATACGGCCGACCATTTTTATTGCGCCCAAGTCGATGGCGAGTATGCCGCCAGCCTCTGGTTCGGCTATTCGAGGCGCAGCGGCCGTGGCAACTTCGGCAACGTCTACACGATGCCGGCCTATCGGCGTCGCGGCCTGATGAGCGAGCTGCTGCGTCCTTGTGTGGCCGACTTTGCCGACAGTCCGGCCAAGATGCTGTGCTGCTCCAGCGGCAACCCGTATGCGGTGGCCAGCTACTGCAAAAGCGGCTTCCAGTTGATCTATGGCGGTGAAAAAGGCCCCCTCACCCTGATGAAAACGGACGAGGATTCGACCTTCCTGGCCGCGGCGGAGCGGGCCTTTGCCGGCACCGACATCGCGCACCTCCGGCCTGGCCATCCCGGCGACCAGTTTGACTGTGATAAATTCCTGTTTTACACGCCGAGCGTCTATCGTGGCGGCCGGCATGTGCGGCGTGGTCCGGCCGGCCAGGCGGGCGACTACCGCATCGCCTTGCAGGAAGTGCTCCAGGGCAATGGCGTGCAGTGGGTGGCGGAAAATGCGGCCGGGACGATTGTCGCGTTTGCCAACGCGCTCCGTTTCCATGATCATTGCATCCTTGATTTCACGGCGCATGGCAGCTATGCGGAGGCGGCGCCGGAACTGATCCGGGCGACGGTGTCGGCTTTCCAGGCCAAGGTGGCCGCGCCGCTTTATTTCTACGCCACGCCCGCAGATCAGGAAAAGATCGCCATCGTCGAGCAATCCGGCGGCCGCCTGGCGGCACGGCTGCCGGCTGGCCTGGGGGAGGGCGGCCGCGCCGCTGAGCTGATGGTGTACTGCCTTCAATGAACAGCCGACGGGCGCCGGAAAACGCCTGGGATTGCAGCTTGACGCCGTTGGTGATCAGCTCAGGCATAATACCGTAAATATGGCGGATGGCGTCACGCCAGCGGCTCCTTGATTGTACCTTTTGATGACTGCTTTGGAACCACGGATGGACACGGATGGACACCGATGAACGGCTGATGTGCACCGTAAAAACGTGTAGTTCCGTCTGTCAGCCAGGCGCCCGGTTCCGAAGTCCCGGCCTGGCATGGCGCAGCCGCCTGTTGCCGCCATGTCGCGCCGCGTCGGGATGCATGATGAAAATATGGAGGGTTGACCGAAGGATGGAGATGAGGTTTTACACAACCGCTTGTCGGCTGGGCAGTTTGGCCGGCCTGGTCCTGGCCGGCCTGATGTCGGCGGCCATGCCGTCGGCCGCGGCGGCCGAGCGCGTCCTGGCTGAGAATGGCCGGACCGGGTATGTGATTGTCGAGCCGGAGTCGCCGACGCCGGTCGAGCTGACGACGGTGCGCGACCTGGCGTCGCTGCTCCGGCAGATCACCGGGGCGGAATTCCCGGTGGTCGGCCCAGCGGCGGCCGGGGGGCATGACAAGCGCGTGTTTGTCGGCTATTCCGCGCCGATGCGGGCGGTGGCCGGTGAAGAGGCGCCAGCTGGTTATGAGGAGCGGGTGTATCGCACGGTCGGGGACGACCTTCTGCTTTATGGGGACGGCGTGTGCGGCACGGTGTTTGCCGTGTACCAGTTCCTGCAGGAGCAGCTTGACTGCCGCTGGTTCCATCCGTGGGGTGACAGCCGGATTCCGCGTCAGGAGCGCCTGGTCCTGCCCGACTGCGCGCGGCGCATGACGCCGTCGTATCTGGTGCGCGACATGCTGCAGGGCGCCTGGAACACGGCGGGCTGCCCGACCAGTCAGGATTTTTTCCGGCGGCAGCGGATACACAACAGCAGCAGCCTGTCGGCGATTCGGCAGATTGGTCTCAATGTGCATACCCTGCCCACGCTGGTGCCCTCCGGCATCCCGAATCTGCGGGGGCGCAACCGGCCGCACGCGCTGTTCAAGGACAAGGAATACTTCAAGACGAATCCCGAGTATTTTTCGCTGGACCGCCAAGGCAGGCGGACGTATCAGCAGCATTACTGTTTTGCGAATCCCGGGTTGCGGCGGACGCTGACCGAGAACGTCGAGACGCTGGTCCGGGCCGCCGGCGCCGCGGACGCGTTCGCCGTCATCAACATTGACCAGGCCGATGTCGGCGATCATTTCTGCTATTGCGAGTCGTGCCAGGCGCTGGAGCGCAAGTACCAGTCGCCCTGCGGGCCGCTGCTGGACTATCTGCTGGAGGCCAGTGCGCATTTTCAGGGAAAGCATCCGCGGTTGTTGCTTCGTTTTCTCGCCTACAACCGCGAGCAGACGGAATTTCCGCCGGCGGCCGAGGCGCTGCCTGGGGGTGTTCTGCCGGACAATCTGGTTCCCTATTTTGCGCCGATCACGGGTGATTTCAGCAAGGCCTGGGATTCGCCGAGCAACCAGGTGGTCTATGACAGCCTGGTCGGCTGGGGCCGGGTGTCGTCGCGGATGTGGCTGTACTACTACCCCAGCACATATCCGCGGCCGCTGGTGCACTACCCGTTGTTCGGCAATGTCCGCCGTTGCGCCCGCGACTATCAGCTTGGATATGCGTCCAAAATCCGTTATGTTTTCAATGACGAGGGATTTCCGCTGGAAAACATGGGTTTTGCCAGTCTGCAGCTGTACTTGCGGACGATGCTTTCCAATGACATCACCCAGGACGTGGAAACCATGATTCGCGAGTATATGTCAGGGGTGTATGGTCCGGCCGCCGCCGCCATGTACGCATACTTCGACGAGCTGGAACGGCTGATGGCGGCCGACGACGGCTATTTGCGTTGGAACCCCGACCCGCGTTTCGTCAGCTATCTGACGCCTGACAACCTGGTGCGCTGGCAGGGTGACTTTGACGCCATGGAGGCGCTCGCGGCCGGCGACGCGCGGGCTCTGCTGCAGGTGCGCACGGCCCGGATGAACCTCGACCTCAACACCATGCATCTCTGGCAGGAAATCCGGTTGGTCCGGCCGGACGCGGCCGGGAGTCCGGCCCTGGCGCCGGACCGGCTGTATCAGCGTTACCTGGCCGGGGTGGAGGCCGTACTGCGGCACAGCTTTGACGTCACCTTGGACAATGGGGTGCCGGCGGCCTCGAAGCTGCGGTTGTACGAGGCCAAGCGCGGTTGGATGCTGGCGGCGGGCGAGCATTTTCATGCGATTGCGCGCGGGCCGAAGCCGTTGCCGGCCGCTTTTGCCGGGGTTCCGGCGGAGTGTCTGCGGCAGGTTACTCCGGCGAGCAACAAGACCCGGGTGCCGCCGGACGAATCGGCGGCGTTTGGGATTGCCCTGGCGGCGGACGCGCCACGGGTCGGCGCCGTGCAGTATCGTTTCCATGATTCCCTGCGGCAGCGAGCGCCCATTTCGCTGGCAGTGCCGGTGCAGTCCGGCGGGTCCTATCGACTGTATTACCTGGGGCGGACAGCGTTGAGCCGCGAATGCGCGGTGACGGTCCCCTCAGCCGGTTCCGGCGGCACCTATGGCACGGCTTTTCTTGGGCACTGCTGGGATCGGGAAAAGCCGGACCAGCCGTGGGACATCTATGTCTCCTGTCGTTTTGCTGACGGCAAGGTCTTCACGGACCGGCTGGTGCTGGTGCTGTCCGACGGGCAGTCGGCGGCGATTCCGGTGGAGCCGGTTGCGACGGCGCCGGAGCGGCCTTCGGTCATGATGATTGCCAAGGAGGTCGCGCCGGCCCAAGGCGAACCCGCCGCGGTGGACTGGGCCTCGGCAACGCCGACTTCGCCCTGGGGTGACGCGTTCAACGGCGAACCTGCCCCGGCGCCCTCGCCGGAACTGCAGGTGGCGTTCGACGACGACTGGCTGTACCTGGCTTATGCCGAACACCGGGACAGCGGTCAGGCAACGGGACAATTCTGGAACAACGTGGTGGACATGTTTTTTGCCGGTGACTCGGCTGGTTCTGTCCTGCAGGTCGGCGTGGCGCCATCGGGTGAGGTCCGTTGCAACCTGTATTTCCTGATTAAGACGAGCGATCCCGACCGCAACGAGGATCAGCTGGTGTCCAAGGCGGTGCCGTTTGCCGGGCAGATGGTGAACCGGCAAGAGGATGGGCGCTGGTCCTGGCAGATGGCTTTGCCGCGTCGCGTGCTGCCGACGCTGTCCGGCGGTGTGCTGCGGGCGAATTTTTTCCGCAACCATGGTTCGGCGGGGGTGTCCTGGTCTTGGAATCCGATTTATGTCCAGGGCTACTTGAATGGTTTTCACCGCCTGGGGGCGATTGGCCTGGGTCGGCTGGAATTGTCTGGGGCGGCCGTCACCGCGAGCCGGCGGCAGGATGGCGTGGCGGTGATGGACGGCAATGACGGCTGGGACATCAAGGCGCCGGTGCCAGCCGGGCTTGACTTGCGCCGCCCGTACCGCGTTTCGGCCCGTGTGCGCACCAATGCCCGGCCGGCCGCAGGGGGGGACAAGGATGGCGGCGCCGGCACCAGTCGAATCGGCGTGTATGACCCAGCCGCCTGGAAGATCACCGGCAATGCCGCGTTTGCCATCACGTCGATTGCCGGCGAGGAGTTCAAGGCCGTGTCGATCAGCCGGCCGGTCGCGCTGACGGAGGCGTCGTTTCTGTATGTCGGCGGCTTTCTGCCGGCGCGGCGGTTCGAGGGCGAGGTGTTTTTGCAGGCGTTTGTCCTTGAACCGGCCGCGCCGTGACCGCATCCGGGCGGCGTTCGGCTTTGAGGCGGCCGCCAGTTGCGGGGTGGCCGGCGTCGGCGGCGCCGGGTTTTGGCGAGTCAGTCATTGTCCAGGCAGAGGCCGGCTGGGCGCGGGTGGGGCTGGCCATGGTGTCCGGGTGGGGGTGGTGACCGTGATGGAGTTGTCGAGATGATATTCTGGATATGGCTGTTTTGCCTGACAACGCTGTCGGCGTTAGTGGAAGTCATACTGGGCACGCGCGGTCTGGCGATGCCCTGCCTGCTGGTTACGGCGTTCTATTTTGCCGTCATTCGGCCGTGGCAGCGGGTGTTGTTCCCGTTGCTGGCGGCCGGGGTGGCCGTCGACCTGCTGTTCGGGCGGTCTTTTCCATGTCACCTGGTCATGCTTGGCATCGTCTTTGCCGGGGCGCAGTATTGGCGTCGCCATGGCGATTTGCGCAGCCTTGCGGTGCAGGCGTTTCCGGGTTTGTTTGTCGGGCTGGTTGCCGGGATGGGGCTGTTGTTGTACATGGCGTTCCGGCAGGGGGTGGCGGTGCTGCAGGATGGGCGCTGGTGCGTCACCTGGCTGGCCGGGCAGGCGCTCTGGGGGGTGGCGCTGTTGCCGGTGTTGTGCTGGTGCGGCGATGGCGCCGCGCGTCTGCTGGCCGTCCGGCGGTATGGCCGGGTCAGTCCATATCAGATTCAGCTGGAAGCGTATGGCGGGGGCGGCGCCGGCGAAGAGGAGTCGGTCGATGAATGAACGTAAGGCGGCACATCAGCGCCTGTGGCGGATATTTTGTTGCGGCGTGGTCATGGTTTTGCCCTTGTTGCTGCTGGTGCTGCGGCTGTGGCAGGTGCAGGTTCTGCAGAGTCCGGAGCATCAGCGTCGGATTCAGCGGCAGAGCATCCGGCCGATTCTGCTCAATGCGGTGCGTGGGCGCATGCTGGCCGCTGGCGGGGAGGTGCTGGTCGGCAACCACAGCAGCTACGACCTGGTTTTTCACATTTCCGAGATGCGCCAGCCGGGCCGGCGCAGCCGGACCATGAATTACATCATGGCCTGCGCATCCCGTCTGGCGGTCGTCGTCGGCCGTCCTCATGACTTGACGGAGGAGCGGCTCAGGAAGCATTTTGAGCAGCAGCTGGTGATGCCGATGGCGGTCATCGCCGATTTGACGCCGATTGAGGTCGCCCGGGTGCTGGAGATGTCGCCGCCGATACCGGGAGTTGAGGTCATGCCGCAGCTGGAGCGGGAGTATCCCTGTCCCGGGGTGGCCACGCATGTGATTGGATTCACCGGCATGAAATGGCCGGATGGCCGCAGCAAGGTCGGCGACGAATTCGCGCTGGTGTATGTGAGCAAGGAGCAGTTTGGCCGGGCCGGCCTGGAGGCGTACTACGACGAGGAGCTGCGCGGCCGGCCCGGCTTGCGGCAATTGCGGGTCGACACGCTGGGCTACGTGCACGAGGAACTGCCTGGCGCCTCTCTGCCGGTGGATGGTTACGACCTGCACCTGACCCTGGACTTGGCGGCCCAGATCAGCGCCGACCAGGTGTTGCGGGAGCAGCGCGGGGCGCTGGTGGTGGTGGACGTCGAGACGGGCGGCATCCTGGCCATGGCCTCGGCGCCGACCTACGACGTCTCGGTCCTGGGGCAGGAGCTTTATGAGCATCTGCGTACGGATGTTGACGGTCGGCCGCTGGTCAACCGGGCGGTGAACGGTTCGTACATGCCTGGGTCGATCATCAAGCCGCTGATTTTGGCGGCGGCCCTGGAGCATGGTGTGGTGACGCCGGACGGCCTTTACGAGTGCACCGGCTCCTACCTGGTGGGCAATGTCCCGATCCGATGCGCCAAAATCTGGGGGCATGGCGAGCTTGGGCCAGTCCGTGCGATAGCGGTCTCCTGCAATCCCTTTTTCCTGCATGCGGGGGTGGCGTGCACGCTGGCCCGTCTGGGTCCCATGCTGTCCGCGGCCGGGTTTGGCGAGGGTAGCGGCATTGACTATCCGGAGGTTCAGCGCGGGCGGCTGCCGACGCGCAGTTTGGCGCGCAGCTTGTGGAAGCGCAACTGGCTGATGATCGACACGGCGTATGTGTCGATAGGCCAGGGGGCGGTGGAGGTGACGCCGCTGCAGGCAGCGATGATGACGGCGGCCTTGGCCAATGGCGGTCGGCTGTTGCGGCCGTATCTTGTCCAATCGATGACGACGGGTATGGGGCGGGCGGTGCGGGAGACGCCGGTGCAGATTCGGCATCGCCTGCCGGTGTCGGCCGAGCATCTGGCGCTGATTCGCGCGGGTATGACCGCGGCGGTTACCGACTCGGACGGTTCAGCCCGCGGGTTGCGCGGGGCAGGCATGCCCCTGGCCGCCAAAACCGGCACTGCGGAAGTCGGCTCGCCGTCTAACCGGCATAAGAATGCCTGGGTGATCTGCTACGGTCCTTTGCCGTCGCCGCGCTTTGCCCTGGCCTGCATCATTGAGGAAGGCGATTCCGGCGGCCGGACGGCCGTGCCGCTGGCCGCGGAATTCCTCCGTCTGTGGTCGGAACGGCGTGGCGCCGGTCCAGCCAGTGAAGGGACGGCGCCATAAGGAGAACGCCCGGCGTGCGCCCCGGCGAACTGGGCTGGTTGTTGGCGGAGTCGTGACGGCCCGTCCTGTTGAGGTCACGGCATCAGCGACTGTTCGCGGAAGCTGAAGTAATCGTGGCCATTCCCGACTTTGCCGCTGACAATGATATGGTCCAGCACGGAAATGCCGATGATGGCGCCGGCCTCGGTCATTTTTCGGGTCACTTCAATATCCTGCGGCGAGGGCATGGGGTCTCCGCTGGGGTGGTTGTGGCAGAGGACAATCGAGGTGCAGGCCTCCTTGATGGCGCAGCGGAAGACTTCGCGGGCATGCACCAGGCTTCGGTCGACGAGGCCGAGGGTGATGAGCTCTTCCCGGATGACGCGCAGGTGCGGGTCCAGCAGCAGCACGTGGAATTCCTCCTGCTGCGCCGAATGGAAGATTTCCCGCATGAAGTCGGCGATCAGCTGCGGGTTGTTCATGTGCGGTCTGGTTTCCAGGCGTTTGCGGGCCAGTCGCCGGGCCAGCGCAAAGGCGGCATACAGCTCGAGCGACTTGGTTTTACCCAGGCCGGGGAAGCGGCGCAGCTCCTCGACGCTGGCCGCGCACAATCCGAGGAGGCTGCCGTTGAAGGCGGCCAGCAGCTCGGCGGCCATCTTCAGCACGGGCTTGCCCTTGATGCCTGTCCGCAGCAGGATGGCCACCAGCTCGCGGTCGCTCAGGGCGTCCGCACCCAGGGACTGCAGGCGCTCGCGAGGCAACTCCGAGGCGTGATATTCTGGCATGCTCGAACTCATGACCGCTGCTCCCACCCACGGAAAAACCTGTCATGAACAGGCGGATGAATGACTTTTATTGATTTGCAATTACTTTATTATCAGGTTGTTACAACTATAACTCTGTTTTGTGGCAATGCAAGTTTCCGGGTTGTTGTCATGGTGAAAAAAAAACGCTGTCCGTTGGTACGGACAGCGTCATCAAGGCTTGTCTGGCCGGAGTGTCATGGCCGGCGTCGTCTTGGTCGTCTGGCGGTTTATTTGGCGAACTGTTTTTCGACCAGTTTCGGGCGTCGGAGGAGGACCCTGATTTCGTTCGCCTGCAGTTTTTGAACCGACTCTTCGGGCATTCCGAGTCCGATCAGGCGTTTTTTCTGGGTTTCGACCCGGCGGCGGCGGTCGCTGGCGCCTTTTTTCGGGCGGACTTCATTTTTGTTTCGGAAGGTACTGGTTGCCATTATGATTCTCCCGTGGTTGCATTTCGGAAAGGGAATGGATAAAATCGCAGGACAATAAATATATAGCGGATCAGCAATTTTTCCAGTACGCCGCGGCAATTCCGCGTCGGTTCTGGCGAATTATGGCATCAGGCCTTTTTCCGTGCCGCCGGTGCCGGCGCGATCTGGGTGGCCTGCTCGCCGGCTTGGCGGCCGGGTCGTGGGTCAAGGTCAGTGTATGCTCGTGGAATCGGCTGGTGTCGGGGCTGCCTGGGATGCAAAAAGCCGGCCGGGTCTGGGAGGACCCGGCCGGCGGCTGGTATCATCAGTTCGCGGCCAGGGAAGGCGGCCGGCGGCGCGGTGGCGGTGTGATCGTTTTACTTCGAGGCTTCTTCGATGGCGACGGCGACGGCGACGGTCGCGCCGACCATCGGGTTGTTGCCCATGCCGATCAGGCCCATCATTTCGACGTGGGCCGGCACGGACGACGAGCCGGCGAACTGGGCGTCGGAGTGCATCCGGCCCATGGTGTCGGTCATGCCGTACGAAGCCGGACCTGCCGCCATGTTGTCGGGAT
>CAYOUR010000171.1:0-9467 GCA_964407145.1 uncultured Lentisphaeraceae bacterium
CGCCTCCAAGCATGGCGTGGTCCGTTCCTTCCTGGACGGCCTGGGCATGGGGCTGGGGTTCACCCTGGCCTTGATGGCGCTGGGGGCGGTGCGGGAATTCCTGGCGGCCGGCACGCTTTTTGAGCTGCAGGTGGTTCCCGGCTGGGAGCCGTTCATGCTGATGAAATTGCCGGCCGGAGCGTTCGTTGTGCTGGGTTTTTTCCTGGCTGGCATGAATGTCCTCAAGCTCCGCCAGGCCCGGCGCGAAGGCAAGAAATACACGCCGCCGGAAATCGACTGTTCGCGCTGCAACATCTGCAACCGCTGATTCGCCGTTGCTTTGGCCTGAACCAGGATGGCGCGTGGCAAGCGGCGGCCCCGCCGTTGACGGGCGCCGTTCAACAACCAGGGAGGTCCCGGACATGGAAGAGCAGCTTCTGCACACACCGCTGGCCGACCGTCATGTCGCGCTGGGGGCGCGCATGGTGCCGTTTGCCGGCTGGAACATGCCGGTGCAGTACGGCGAAGGCATTCTGGCCGAGCATCGGCAGTGCCGGACTGCCGCGGCGCTGTTCGACATCTGCCACATGGGCGAATTCCGCATCTCCGGCGCGTCGGCGGCCGCCGACCTGGACCGCATCCTGGCCAGGCCGGTCCTTGAGCAGGCGGCCAACACCTGCCGTTACAACTTCCTGCTCAACGACCAGGCCGGCGTTCTTGACGACCTGATCGTCTACCGTCTGGCCGAGGACGAATTCTTCCTGGTTGTCAACGCCGGGCCGCGTGTGCACGACGCCGCCTGGATTCAGGCCCGGTTGTCGCCGTTGACGTCGTTTGTGGACGAGTCGGACGCGACGGCCAAGCTCGACCTGCAGGGGCCGCAGTCAGCGGCCGTGCTGGCCCGGCTGGGGCTGCCAATCGACCGCCACCCGGCCTATTATCGTTTCCTCAAGACCCGTTGGCTGGACGTGCCTTTGCTGATCAGCCGCACCGGCTATACCGGCGAACGCGGCTTTGAGCTGTATTTCCCGGCGGGCGAAGCCGGCCGGGTCTGGGACGCCATTCTGGCCGTGCCGGGCGTCAAGCCGGCCGGCCTGGGCGCCCGCGATACCCTCCGCCTGGAGATGGGCTACCCGCTCTACGGCCATGAAATGGACGAGGCGACCACGCCGGTGGAAGCCGGTTTCGGCGCCATGCTGAAGCTCGACCGGCCGCGGGAATTCATCGGCTCCGAAGTGTTGCGCGACCCGGTCCGCGGCCGTCCGCGCCGGCGTCTGCTGGGCTTCCGGTTGGACAGCCGCCGGGCCGCGCGCCACGGCGCGGCCATCCTGTTTGACGGCCGGCCGGTCGGCGCCGTCACTTCCGGCGCGGTGGCCCCGAGCCTGGACATCGCCGTCGCCATGGGCTATGTCGACGCCGATCTGGCTTTGCCGCCGGGCGCGGGGGTCGGCCTTGACGCCGGCAAGGCGATCCTGCCCGCCACGGTCGCCAGCCTGCCGTTCTATACCGCCGGCACGGCCCGCGCCTGAATTTTGACCGGCCTGGCCAGGGCGACCAAGGATGGCGGCACCATGGACGGCGCTCGGCCAGGCCTTTTTTTCTCCCCCGGCCGTTTCCTCAAAACCATTTGGCTCTGAGTCTGATGGATTGTTTTTCGCAAATCGCCGGATGTCGGCTTGCGAGGTGATATATCATACGTTATATTCTTCGATGTATGCCCTGTGTTGATCAACGGAAGGCGGCGCGAAGATGGCGGACGCAATGGCTGAGGATTACCCGGAGCGGATCAAGCATCTGCGGGCGAAGCTGGGACTGACGCAAGTCGCCTTGGCGGAGCGCCTCGGGGTCTCTTTTCCCACGGTCAACCGATGGGAAAACGGCAAAGCCCGGCCCTCCCAGCTTTCCTGGCAGGCGCTGCTTGACCTGAGCAAGGACAACGCAGCCGGGGTGCCGGCTGGCCAGGAATCGGAGAACGCCGCCCCGGCCAAACCGCCGCTCTCGGCCGAACCGCCGCTGCTGGACTTCACCGCCAAGCCGGAAGTCGTCCGCGTGCTGGTGGAAGGCGAACGCCTGTCCTTCGGCCACTTGGCCAATCCCGCCTTCGCCACCGAAATCTCCAGCATCGACCCGTTGCCGCATCAGCGCCTTGCCGTTTACGACCGCATGCTCAAGCACCCGCGACTGCGCTTTCTGCTGGCTGACGACGCCGGCGCCGGCAAGACGATCATGACCGGACTCTACGTGCGCGAAATGCTTTCGCGGCGCCTCCTGTCCCGCGTGCTGATCGTGCCGCCGGCCGGATTGGTCGGCAACTGGCAACGCGAACTGCAAATCCTCTTCAACCTGCCTTTCCGCATCGTCAGCGGGCAGGACGCCAAGAACGGAAATCCGTTCTCCGGCCCCGGCGGCGACCGCGTCATCGTCAGCGTGGACACGCTGGCCGGCGAAAAGGCCTTTGCCCGGCTGGCCGAAGAGTCGGTGGCACCCTATGAGCTGGTCGTCTTTGACGAGGCCCACAAGCTCTCCTGTGACCGCGGACTCGACTTTCGCGTCCGCAAGACCGGCCGCTACAAGCTCGCGGAGGCCGTGGCCGGCGTCCACCCTGGCGACCAGGGCTGGTCCCTGCCCTGGCACGCGCATCACCTGCTGCTGCTGACGGCCACCCCGCACATGGGCAAGGACTATCCGTACTACGCTCTCTGGCGCTTGCTGGAGCCGGATGTCCTGAGCACGCCGGAAGCCTTCGAACACTTTCCGGCCGACCAGAGGCAGCATTACTTTATCCGGCGCACCAAGGAAGAGATGGTCCGGCTGGACGGACGGCCCCTCTACCCGGTGCGCCAGTGCGATACCTTGGGCTACCAGCTTTCGGCCGGCGAAATCGGCGAACAGCGGCTCTACGACGAGACGACGGAATACCTTCGCCATGTCTACAACAAGTCCCGGGTGCTCAATCAGTCCGCCGCGCGCCTGGCCATGGGCGTGTTCCAACGCCGCCTCGCCAGCTCGACCTACGCCTTGCTCTGCTCGTTCGAACGACGCGTCGGCAAGCTGGACCAGATCATTGCCGACATCCAGTCCGGCCGGCTCACCATCGAACAGCTCCTGAGGCTGCAACGCAACCTAAAAGACGACGAGGATGTGCTCGAAACGAAGTCGGCGGACGAGGAGAGCCCGGCGGATGGCCAGGAAGAAAACGAGGCCGCCGAAGACGTCCTGCTGCATGGCGTGATCGCGGAATCGCTGGCCGAGCTGCTCGCGGAACGCGAACAGGTCGTGGCCCTGCGCCAGCTGGCCCGGAGCGTGGTTGACGCCGGCGTCGAATCCAAGTTCGACAAGCTGCGCGAAGTGCTCACCGACAGCCGCTATTCTCAGGAGAAGATGCTGATTTTCACGGAGCATCGCGATACCATGGCCTTCCTGGTGCGCCGCCTTGGCGGGCTGGGGTATGCGGGACATATCGCCCAGATTCATGGCGGCATGCATTACTCCGAGCGCCAGGAGCAGATCGAACGCTTCCGGCTGAGCGGCGAACAAGGCGGGGCCCGGCTCATGGTCTGCACCGACGCCGCCGCCGAGGGCGTGAACCTCCAGTTCTGCTGGATCATGGTCAACTATGACATCCCGTGGAACCCAGCCCGCCTGGAACAACGCATGGGCCGCATCCATCGATATGGGCAAAAGCACGACCCCGTCGTCATCGTGAACCTGGTGGCTCCGGGCACCCGCGAAGGACGCGTGCTCAAGACACTGCTCGACAAGCTGGAGAAAATCCGCCGCCAGCTCCGGTCCGATAAGGTCTTCGACTGCATCGGCCGCGTCTTTGCCGGAGTGTCGCTCAAGGACTACATGGAACGGGCGTTGCGGGACGGCGCCGACGCCGTGGCCAGTGAACTGGACGGGCAGCTCACCAAGGAACAGATCAACGCCATTGAGGAACGCGAACGCCGCCTTTACGGCGACGGCGGCGACGTCAGGAAGGAACTGCCGCGCTTGCGGGATGGAGTCGAACGCGAGACCTTCTTCCGGCTCCTGCCCGGATACGTCCGTCGCTTCCTTGATGGCGCCGCGCCGCACCTCGGCCTGGCCGTGGATGGCGACCTGGGCGCAACCTTCGATCTGATTCCGGCCCGGAAGGGCGCGGCCGACCCGCTGTTCGAGGCCATGGACGCCTATCCGGCCGACCTGCCGCGCCACTTGTGCGTTCTCCGCCCGGCCGACCGTTCGGCGTGCATCTGGATGCACCCGGGCGAGCCGGTCTTTGAACAATTCCGAGCTCTGGTGCGTCTGCGCCTGGGGCGGTCCGCGCTTCAGGGCGCCGTGTTCGTCGACCCCATGGCTGACAAGCCGTATCTGTTCCACCTGGCGCGGCTGACCGTGGTGCGGATGGCCGATCCGGAGACCGGCGAACTGGCCCAGGCGGAGACGGTCGCCTGCCGGCTGGTTGGCGTGCGTCAGACCGAAGGGGCGGACATCGCCCCGTGCCCCGTGGAGCACTTGCTGCTGCTGCGCGGCGGCGAAGGTCTGCCCCCGGCCGCGCAGCGCCTGGCGGCGGCGGCGCCGACGTTGCGCGAACAGGCCGGCGCGTACCTCATGGAACGGGTCTGCCGAAGCATGGCGGTCGAACGTCGCGCCCAGATGGCCGCGGGCCTGCCGGAACGCGAAGCGTTGGTCAAGCGCGGATTCGACTTTCAGGAGGCCGAGCTGGCCGCCGCCCGGGCCAAGCTCACTCCGAAGGCGCGCGAAGGCAGCCAGGGCGCAGCCGTCGAACTGACGCGGATTAAGGGGCAGCAGCGTGAACTGCATGCCCGCCGGGCACGGGCCCTGGCCGTTATTCGTCGCGAACCGGAACTGATTGTCCCCGGCAGCGTCGATTTCATCGCTCACGCCCTGGTCGTGCCTTCGACCGACCAGGCTGATCGTGAACGGCTGGACGCCAATGTCGAGCAGACCGCCATGAACCTGGTCAAGGCCTACGAGGAAGCGTCCGGCGCCGTCGTGCGCTTTGTCCATACGCCGGAACTGGCCCGGGCGGCCGGCCTGCCCGAAAATCCGGGGTTCGACGTGCTCTCGATTCATTCCGGCAACGCACGTCGCTGCATCGAGGTCAAGGGCCGGGCAGCCATCGGCGACATCGAAGTCACCGAAAACGAATGGGCCCGGGCCTGCAACCTGCGCGACGACTACTGGCTCTACGTGGCCTACCACTGCGCCACCCCGACCCCCCAGCTGGTCCGGGTCCAGGACCCGTTCGACAAGCTCCTCGTGCGCCCGTTCAGCAAGAGCCAGACCATCACCCGGACCATCACGGCAACGGTCGCGTCTGGTGGGGTGCGGGTCTCGCCGCAGCAAGTGACCGCGGCGGGGGAGGGGTGACGGATGGACGGAAATAATGCCAACTCATTATCACTAAAAAAACGCCAAGGGGAATTTGCATTCGGGTTGTCTGATGGTACAGTAATATTCAATACCCACCTTAGTAGCTTCGGCGAACGGGCGCAGAGCCGCCTTGGAGACAAGGTGGCTCTTGCTTTTTGGTGCAGGCATTCATCGGTTTCCGCGGTCGGCTGCGCACTATCGGGGTGGAGTTTTCGACGCCTGAATACGTGTCGGCAGCCGATGAACGGCCACGTCCACGATATGGACGGAGTGCGTGTCACCGGCGCCAGGAACGCGGCGCGGCGCCATGCAGTCGGCGTCTGCCGGACGGGGAGGGCATCCCCATGAGAACCCTGGTCTACGTGGATGCCTTTAACCTGTACTACGGCGCCGTTAAGGGGACGCCCTATAAATGGCTTGATCTCCAGGCGCTTTGCCGCGCCATGCTCCGCCCGGAGAATGAGATTATCGGCATCAAATACTTCACGGCCCTGGTCCGGCCCATGCCTGACAATCCGCGGCAACTGACTCGCCAGCAAATGTACCTCCGCGCGCTGCAGACCCTACCCAATCTTGAGATCATTACGGGCTACTACCTGTCCCACGACGTATGGATGCCACGGGCCACTCCGGAAAATGGCAGACCGCGTTGCGTCCTCGTCACCAAAACCGAGGAAAAAGGCTCGGACGTCAACATCGCCACCCACATGCTGGTCGATGCCTTCGACAATGCGTACGACTGCGCGATCCTGATCAGCGGTGACTCGGATTTGACCTTGCCGGTCCAGATGGTGCGCAGTCGGTTCCATAAGACGGTCGGGGTGCTCAATCCGCAAAAAAGGGCATGCAAATCCCTGCAGGATATAGCCAGCTTCTATAAGCCCATCCGGGAATCCGTGCTCAGGAAGAGTCAGTTCACATATGACTTGCGCGACGCCGAAGGCATTTTCCACAAGCCGACGGAGTGGGGCGTGACGCCATGACGCAACAACCCCCAGCGACTATCGTTATGGCGGCGACCCAAAGAGCCGAACCGACGGCCATCGCCATGGCCATGTACCGCATCGCCACCGGTGAGCAGGCGGCCGCCGGCATGAAGAGGCCAGGAAGGGGGAAAGAGGAACCATGAGCAACACGTCCAATCCGTTTCTATGCAACCCGCTGTATGGTGCCTTGCCCTTCGAGCTTTCGGAGAACATCCGGGCGGCCAATCCCTGGTGGTCCGGTGCGGAGCCCCTGCGTCCGCCGCGTTTCCGCCGCTGGCCGTTTGACCGCATGCTCCACATGCTGCAACGCGGAATGACGCCAGCCACCGTCCTTCGAGGCCCCAGGCGTGTCGGCAAGACCATTCTGCTGCGGCAGGCCATCGAAGCCCTTTTGGCCAATGGCGTGGAAGGCTTCCGCATCCTCTATGTCCCCTTTGACGAATTGCCGACCTTCAGGGACATTCAAGAACCCGTATTGGCCGTCTCCCGCTGGTTTGAACAGGAGATTGCCGGCAATACGTTCAACGCCTTGGCCAACCGCAACTCTCCGGCATATCTGCTGTTCGACGAGGTCCAGAACCTTGATGCCTGGGCGCCCCAAGTCAAAAATCTGGTGGACAATCATGGGGTGCGGTGCCTGATCACCGGCAGCTCCTCACTGCGCATTGAAGCCGGCAGGGATAGCCTGGCCGGCAGGGTGTCCACCCTGGAGATGGGCCCGCTTCTCCTGCGGGAGATCGCTGACCTGCGCTTCGGCGTCCAGTGCGCCTCGCAGTGGGGCGACAATGGGCTGGACCGATTGCTGGCGCCCGAGTTCTGGCATGAGGCGGTGTGCCGGGGGCAGGAACAAGCGGAGATTCGCCGCCGCAGCTTCAAGGCCTATTCGGAACGCGGCGGTTATCCAATCGCCCAGGAAAGGCACGAGACCCCCTGGCACGAGTTGGCCGACTACCTGAACGAGACGGTGGTGCGGCGCGCCATTCAACATGATCTGCGCATGGGCCCGCGAGGCCAAAAGCGGGACGAGAGACTCCTGGAGGAGGTGTTCCGCCTCTGCTGCCGCTATGCCGGACAGCCGGCCGGACAGTCGGCCTTCGTGCCGGAGATTCAAGAGGCGCTGGCTGCCAACATCGGTTGGAGCCGGGTCCTCACCTACCTGAAGTTCCTGGACGGAACGCTGCTGGTCCGCCTCGTGCAACCCATCGAGCTGCGCCTGAAACGGAAGAAAGCCCCGGCCAAACTCTGTCTTTCGGACCACGCGCTGCGTGCGTCCTGGCTGCAGGAAGTCGTGCCGCTCGACGTGGACGGCCTCACGGCGAACCCCCATCTGTCCGACCTGGCTGGTCGACTGGCCGAAAGCGTCTTAGGTTATTTTCTCACCTCCGTGCCCAGCCTGGATGTGGCGCATTTCCCGATGCGGAACGCCGAACCGGAAGTCGACTTCATCCTGACAATCGGTACGAAACGGATTCCCATTGAGGTGAAGTATCGCAAGCGCATTGACCCGATGGAAGACACCCGCGGTCTGCGCGCCTTCATCGAAAAAAATGTTTACAATGCCCAATTCGGCCTGCTTGTGACCCTGGATGACGATGTCCGTATCCTGGATCCGCGCATCATTCCCATCTCACTGTCGTCATTCCTGTGGACAAGGTGACGCCGGCGAGGAGAATCATCGACGGCAAACCGCGCCTGCGCCCAAGGTGATGCCCAGACGCATCCCGGCAAGGCTTCTACCAACAATTGAAAATCGACCATGAGCATAATCACCACATCCCAATCGCAAACTGCCCCTGTCGATTCTCCACGCCTCATCGAGCACGCGTTCCCGCTGAAGCAGGCGTCGCTGACGTCGGTGCATGAGAAGAACGTGCGCCATGGGCATATCTCGACGCTGCACATCTGGCCGGCGCGGCGACCGCTGGCGGCGTGTCGGGCGGCGCTGATCGCGACGCTCTTGCCGGACCCCGGCACGCCCGAGCTGCGCCGCGAACTGTGCGAACGTATCGGCGGCAAGGTGGTGGAAAAGACCAAACGCAAGAAAATGCCCGACGGCAAGATGCGCGAGGTGGTGGAGGAGGAGGTCGAAGGCGGCATTCTGAAATGGATCGGCACGGCGCCGAAGTCCGGCAACAAGAAGGCGCGGCAGGACCACCAGGACATCGTCGACTACCGCGAGCAGGAGCTGCAGTGGTTCCGTGACGAAATCCGCAAGGCCCATGGCGGTCGGGCGCCGCGGGTTCTCGACCCCTTTGCCGGCGGCGGGGCCATACCGCTCGAGGCCATGCGGCTGGGCTGTGAAGCCACGGCGGTGGACATTAACCCGGTCGCCTGGTTCATCCTCCGGTGCACCCTCGAATACCCGCAGAAGCTGGCGGGCAAGACGCATCCGCTGCCGGATTTCATCCTCGAGGACGAGGCGTTCATGGCGGATTTCTATCAGGCCCATCCGCACCTCGTCGGCCGGACCAAGAAGACCAAGAAGCAGCTGGCGGAGGAGAATCGCCAGCCCAGTTTCTGGGACAAGCCCGATTCCGGCCGGGCGCCGCGGGCCGACCTGGCCTGGCAGGTGCGCGCCTGGGGGCGATGGGTGCTGAACCAGGCGCGCCGGGAACTGGCGCCGTTCTACCCGACCTACGCCGACTTCGAGCCGCTGGGGGACTCCCCGGTGGCCTACGAACGCCAGGAGATGCGCCTGGTCCCGCTCAAAGATGACGGCACGCCGGACATCGAGGCGCTGAACAGCGAGTTCTCGGAGAAGTACCTGGCCGACAAGCAAAACCCGCGCTGGGTGGCCAAGCCGACCGTGGCCTACCTCTGGGCGCGGACCGTGACCTGCAAAAACTGCCGCGCTACCGTACCGCTGCTCAAGACCCGCTGGCTCTGCAAGAAAGACGGCAAGCGCGTCCTCCTGACCATGCAGCCCAATCGCGACCGCAACGGCGTCGTGTTCGGCATTGATGACCAGGCGCCGCTGCAGGGCGGCAACGCCGCCCAACGCCGCGAAAACGACAAACGCCTCGGCGCCGGAACCATGTCCAAGGCCGGAGCCAAATGCCCATGCTGCGACAACATCATGACCATGGAGGACATCCGCCTGGAAGGCAAGGCCGGACGGCTCGG
>CAYOUR010000172.1:0-9448 GCA_964407145.1 uncultured Lentisphaeraceae bacterium
ACATCCGGCAGTCTGAAAGTTCACAAATGTTCATCACAAGATTTCGCACATTACCCAAATATCTGCTCCTATCACAAGATTTCGCACATTACCTATTCTTGTGTTCCTTCAGGAAACAACGCATAAGACGTTTGGGACGTCTGGGACGGTTGATCAGGGCAATAGGACGACTGTCCCAAGCGACCGTGATTAGTTGCGGCGTCGCCATTCCTGGTGGTAGTAGCGGAGGGCGTTGGCGATGAACTGCTGGCGGTCTTCGCGCTCCGGGAGGCTGACTTCCACCTTGGGTGAGGCGCCTTCCAGGATGAGCATGAAGTTGCTTGCGCCCTCAGAGTTGCGGATGGTGTCGATGCGGATGCGGATCAGGTTCTTCCAGGCGAAGCACTTGCGCCATCCGAGGCGTCCGACGCCGTCGAACACGGTGCCACCGTCCTCGTCCAGGCGCCATTCCTGGCGTCCGAAGAGGGAATAGAGGGTGAATCCCACCAGGAAGACGGTGCCGATCAGGAAGGGGATGCCGAACAGCGACTGGAGCAGTTCGAAGCGCCCCTTGATGATCTGGGTGCCGTAGATGCCGCACATGCTGCCGCCGCTCCAGACGGCAGTGAAGGGGACGAGAAACCAGGCGGCCTTGGAGCGCATGGTGGTGCCGACGACGATCTCACCGGCTTCCTGGCGGAGCCAGGTCCCGGGCGGCGGCCGGCGCAGCACGTCCTGGCTGATGTCTTCTTCCACGACGCACGCGGAAGCCCGGCTCGGTCGGCCGCATTCCGGGCACAGGGCCAGGTCGGTGGCGATGTTGACCGCTTCCGGCGGCAGGGCGCTGCCGCATTGCGGGCAGAGCATTTTCATGGCGGTGTTCTCCTGGACAGGATGGCGCGCGAGCCCGGTGGCGGCGGTGTCTTGCCGGGCGCGCCGGCGGGTTCGTTTCCTTACTTGGTTTTGGCCAGGGCCTGGTCGAAGTCGGCGACCAGGTCGTCGATATGCTCCAATCCGACGGAGACGCGGATCAGGTCGGGGGAGACGCCGGCGGCGGCCAGTTCGGTGTCATTGAGCTGGCGGTGGGTCATGCTGGCCGGGTGGAGGACGCAGGTGCGCAGGTCGGCCACATGCACGGCGATGGCGGCGACCTTGAGGCTGTTCATGACGATTTCGCCGGCCCTGCTGCCGCCTTTGACGCCGAAGCAGAGGACGCCGCTGCAGGACCTGAGGTATTTTTGGGCGAGGGCGTGCTGCGGGCTGGAAGCCAGTCCGGGGTAGTTGACCCAGCTGACCAGCGGGTGCTGTTCCAGGTGCTGCGCCAGGGCGAGGGCATTGGCGCCGTGGCGTTCCATGCGGATATGGAGGGTTTCGCAGCCGACCATGGCCAGGAAGGCGTTGAATGGCGCCATCGGCGTGCCCAGGTCGCGAATCCATTGGGCCCGCAGTTTCACCGAAAACGGCGTCGCCGCGAAGTCGCGGGTGTAGATCAGGCCGTGGTAGCTCGCGTCGGGTTCGGTGAATTCGGGGAATTGGCCATTGGTCCAGTCGAAGCCGCCCTTTTCGACGACGATGCCTCCCAGGCTGATGGCGTGGCCGTCGATATACTTGGTGGTCGAGTGGGTCACCAGGTCGGCGCCGAACTCGAACGGCCGGCAGTTCATGGGCGTCGGGAAGGTGTTGTCGACAATCAGGGGCAGGCCGTGCCGGTGGGCGATGGCCGCCATCTTCTCCACATCCAGCACGATCAGGGCCGGGTTGGCCAGCATTTCGGCGAAGATCGCTTTTGTGTTGGGGCGGATCTGCGCTTCGATGTCGGCCGGAGAGGCTGACGGGGCGACGAAGCTGAACTCGATGCCGGTTTTTTTCAACGTGTTGCTGAACAGCGTGATGGTCCCGCCGTAAAGGCTGGAGACGGCGACGATGTGGTCGCCGTTGCGGGCCAGGTTCATGATGGCCAGGGCGTTGGCATTCTGGCCGGAGCTGGTCGCCACCGCCGCCACGCCGCCATCCAGGGCCGCGATCTTCTTCTCGAAGCAGTCGACGGTCGGATTGGCCAGGCGCGTGTAGAAGAATCCCTCGCGCTTCAGGTCAAAGAGATCGGCCACGCTCTGCGCGTCGTCGTATTTGAAGGTCGTGCTTTGCACAATCGGCGCCACTCGCGGATCGCCATTGCCCGGCGTGTAGCCGGCTTGAACCGCTATCGTTTCCAGCTTCCAGTTCGACATGCTCATTTTTCCGCCTCGGTTGATGACTGCGTGAAACCCGCCGGCGCCAAAGTCCCGCGCCGGCAATGCAGTAAACTTAAATCATCAAAGCGGAAATGCCTGCCGGAAAACGTAAATTTACGGCCCGGGAAACAAAATGCGCGTAACCGCTCACCCATTGATGCCAGGGCTTTGGGAAACGGTCAAGGCATGAGCCAACAAAACCCCAAGCCCTCCTCAACGCGCGCGCGACAAATTTGGATGGTGGCCCCCTCTTGGGTGGGTGGGCTTGATTTCTAGAAGCCACGCGAAAAAATACCCCCGGACAGGCCATTTTTCCAACGTATTTTGCCGAATCTTCGTCATTTTGTGCTTTGGCGGGAATTCACGCGCCAGCAGGCCATCGGCTTTCCATGGCATTCGCCTCACCAGCGGGGAAAGCATAATGCCTTTTATCAATGGGTGATCGGTTACAAATCCGCCTTGTTGATCCGGGGGGGCGTCCAGTTGACGCAGCCGTCCGCACACCATGCCCAAGGCACGAAAAGGAGGAAAAGATGAAGGTCATGGTTCAGTCTCGGGTGGTTCGTGATGTTATTCACGGCCTTCAGGCCTGCCGTAATCGTGCCGGGACCCCGTGGAAACGCGACTGCTCCGGGAAAAAACGCGGTCAGGCCGTTTGTCTTCACTTGAAACGGCGGTACATTGTATCAGTCAATCGAAACAGAGGGGGCGGTCGGCGCTGCTTATGTCCATGTCGCCGGCCGTAAAGCGGCCCGGGGCGAATCGTCTGGGCGCCTGTTGGCGTCAAGGCGATTCCTGTCAGTTCCTTTGTTTGAATCCATTCTCATGTTGTTTCAGAAAGGCAGGGCAGACCTGATGAAATCCAAGAAGGCGATGGTATTGCTGGCGTTGTTGGGCGTGTTGGTGTTGGTGGCGGTCGGCTGTGGTCGCCGCGGCCGGGACCAGGGCGAGGTCATTGTTCTCAGCTACGCGAATTTCCCGCCGAATTCGACGTTTCCGTGCGTGCAGATGGAACGTTGGAAGACGGAGGTGGAGAAGCGTACTGGCGGTCGTGTGCAGATCAAGACGTACCCCGGCGGGACGCTGTTGGGCGCCAAGGACATCTTTGACGGCGTGGTCGCCGGCGCCGCGGACATTGGCAACTTTGCCATGAGCTACCAGCCGGGACGCTTCCCCGTGTCCGAAGCGCTGGACCTGCCGCATTTCTTCCCGGATGCCCAGACGGCCGGGAAGATTTTGTCCGACCTGGTTTCGTCGACGTCTCCGGCCGAATTTGCCGAGGTGAAAGTGTTGTCTTTGTTCACCTGTCCGCCGGGTGTGGTGATGAGTTCACAGCCGCTGTCCGGCCTGGAATCCCTGAAGGGCATGGCGTTGCGTTCTTCGGGCACGGTTCTGGAGGCGATGCGTCTGCTGGGCGCGGCGCCGGTGGCGATGCCGCAGTCGGATGTGCCGGACGCCTTGCAGAAGGGCGTGGTCAAGGGCCTGGTCTCCTCCGCCGAGGTGCTCAAGGACATGAATTACGCGGCCTATTGCGGTCATGTCATGGCGATGCGCCTGCCAGTGACCAGCTTCGCCGTGGTCATGAACAAAGCCCGCTATGACGCCCTTCCGGAAGACATCCAGGCGGTTCTGGACGGATTGTTTGCCGAACAGTCGGCCTGGACGGGCGACTATGTCGACCAGCATGCGGAGGAAGCCCTGGCCTGGGCCAGGACGACGCACAACGTCGAAGTCACCGAACCGGCCGCGGCCGATTTCGACCGTCTCCGGGAGCTGTTTGCGCCTTTGTTTGACGATTATGTCCAGCGCGTCCAGGCCAAGGGCGTTGACGGCCGGAAAGTCCTTGATTTCATCCAGTCGCACCCGGCGCTGCGGAGGGCGGCGCCATGATGGTCCTGGTCCGGATTGAACGGTGGTGCTGCCTGGCCGGCATGTGGATTGCCGGCGCCCTGCTTCTGCTCATGGTGCTGCTGGCCGGCGCCAATGTGATTTTCCGGCTGGGTGGCCAGCCCTTGGGCGCGATTTATGAGCTTTCCAGCTACTTGGGCGCCCTGGTCGTGGCCCTGGCGCTGGCTGACACGCAGCGCAAGCGCGGCCATGTCGAGCTCGACCTGTTCACGCGCCGGTATTCGGTGCGGACGCGGCGTGTTGTCGGAGCGTTCAACATGCTGGCGGGGGCGTTGCTGATGCTCCTGGTGTCGGTGCAGCTGTGGAACCGAGCCGGCCGGCTGCTGGTGGCCGGGGAGGTCTCGGAAACGCTGAAGCTGCCGTATCCCTATCTGATTCATGTCGCGGCCATTGGGCTGTTCCTGCTGGCCTGCGCCTTTTTCACGGATTTCGTTTTCCTGCTGTGCCGGAAGGATCCTGACACGGAGGCGTACGCGCAAAGCAGCCGCAAGGGCGTGGTCAGCAGCATCCGGGCGGAAATCGAGGAGTAAGTCAGCACGGTTTGGGTGAGTCGTCGGGCAGTGCGTCGTCCGTGCTGCCCGATGTCCATTTTGGGTGTTTAGGGACCGGGGCGTGCCTGTCGGGTCCGCATCGTTGAAAGCAGCGGGTTTGACTATGGATGCACACGTGGTGGTTGGCGGCGTCGGCATTGCCGTCATGTTGGGGATGATTTTGTTCACCGGCATGTCTCCCGGCCTGGCCATGCTTCTGGTTGGCCTGGCGGGATTGATGGTCATCAACCCGCCGGCCTCCATGGCGGCCGTCTGGAACGGCGTGATCGGGGCGGAGGTGTGGACGGTCTGTTCCAACTATGGCTTCACGGTGATACCGCTTTTTGTGCTGTTGGGCGAAGTGATTTTCCATGCCGGCTACAGCGACCGGCTGTTCCGGGCGGCGGAGGCGTGGTTTGGCGGACGTCGCGGTGGTCTGGCGATCACCACGCTGATGGCCTCGGCCGGCTTTTCCGCCATTTGCGGCTCGAACACGGCGACCGCCGCGACCATGAGCTCGGTGGCCATGCCGCCCATGACCAAGGCCAACTACAACCCGCGTCTGAAATGCGGCGTCATCGCCGTGGGCTCGACGCTGGGCGCGGTCATTCCGCCGAGCATCGTCCTGGTCGTGTATGGGCTCTACACCGGTGTCAGCATCGGCAAGCTGTTTGCCGGCAGCGTGATTCCGGGCGGCGTGCTGGTGGTGTCCTTTATTCTGACGGTGATAGCCCTGTGCCGGTGCCGTCCTGGCTGGGCTTCGCGCGGCCGTTGTCTGCCCTGGCGGGAGCGGTGGCGGCTGGTGCCCGGCGTGCTGGAGGTCGGCGTCCTGTTCGCCGTCATCATGGGGTCCATGTTCAGCGGCGTGGTGACGCCGACGGAGGCGGCCGGGTTCGGCGCCTTCATCGGCATCGCCGGGTGCATGCTGCGCCGCCGCCTCAGTCTGGCGGCCTTGAAGTCGGCGATGATTTCCACCCTGCACATCACCGGCATGGTGTTTCTGATCATCACGGGCGCGACCGTATTCGGGAAGTTCCTGGTCATGACCGGGCTGCCCATGCTGCTGACTCAGGCCGCGGCTGATTCACAGTTGCCGCCGGCGGTCATCCTTGTTTTCATGGCGGTCTGCTACCTGGTCGGCGGCTGCCTCATGGACGCCCTGGCGTTTCTGCTGATTTCCCTGCCGCTGTTTCTGCCGGTTGTTGAGCAGTTCGGCTATGACCTGGTCTGGTTTGGGCAGCTGGTCTGCGTGGTGACGACCATGGGTGCGATCACGCCGCCGATCGGCGTGTCCAGCTTTGTTGTGGCCAGCATGGCCGAGGACGCTGATGCGGCCCAGGTGTTCAAGGGCACGATGTATTTCTACCCCGCCTATGCTGTCGTCATCGCCCTGCTGTTTGTTTTCCCGACGCCGATGACCGGGTGGCTGGCCGGTCTGGTGAAGTGAAGCGCGGCCGGCGCCGGCTGAGACCCGCCGCGCCGGCGCGCCGGGTCTCAGGGCTCGGCGGCGGGCGCCAGGGCCGCATCCAGGCCCGGGTCGGGCTGGGCGCCGTTCTTGACGGCGGTCTGGTACCATTTGGCGGCTTCCGGCAGACGTGGCGGTTTGGCCGTCGCCAGCAGAACCGCCAGATTGAACGCGGTTTCCGGGTCCTCCGGTTTCATCTGGTAGGTCTTCTTGAGCTGGATTTCCGCGGCCTGGGTCCAGCCCATGGTGAGCAGCGCGATGCCATAGGCGCGGGCGGCGTCGACATTGTCGGGATACAGTGACACAGCCCGTCCCAGGGTGGAGACGGCCCAATCGGGCTGCGACTGCCGGACTTGGGCAAAGCCCAGGGCCAGGAGGGTGTCAAGATCGTCGGGATTTTGCCGGAAGGCCTGCTGCAGGTAGCGCAGGGTGTCCTGGTCGTTGCCGGTGTTGGCGGCGATGATGCCGAGGCGCTGCAGGGCAAACGGATGATCGGACTCCAGCTCCAGGACCTGCTGGTAGTTCCATTGCGCCGCCTCGAATTTCTGCTGGCGTTCCGCATCGAGCCCCTGCCGCAGGAAGCCGCGGACCATGGCGGTGCGCTCCTGTTCGTGGCGGATGCGGTTTTCACTGGCCTGGATGCCGTCAGCGCCGGCATCGGCGCTGACGGCCGCCGCGCGGACGGGTGTCGCCGCCTGGCTGGCGGCGCCCTTGCGGTCTTCCAGCTCGACCAGGGCGGCCTCCAGCGCCTTGCGGCGTTGGGTTTCCTTATCCAGGCGGGTGTTGACCTCCTGCAGACGCGCCACCCAGGCATCTGGCATCTGCTGGGCTGACTGCTGCCGGGCAATGATCGCTTCCTTGGCCTGGACCTGCTGCTCCAGGTCGAGATTTCGGTCCCGCATCGTTTCCGCCTGCCTTTGTGCCGCTGTCAGCTGGTCCTGGCTTTTCTTCAGTTCGGCGGTGGCGTCGGCCAGGGTTTTGGCCATGCCGTCGACGACTTCGGTCTTGGCGACGAGGAATTTGTTTTTCTTTTGCAGGGTTTCGAGCTGTTCCTCGTTGGCGGCCAGTTTTCTGGCCAGTTCCTGGTGTTTCTGCTGCCATTCGGCGACCGTGGCTTGCAGTTGGCTGGTGTTGGCCTGGATGGCCAGGAGGCGCTGCCTGGCCTCGGCTGCTTCGGTGGCGGCGGCGAGCTGATCGGCCTGCAGCCTGGTCTGTTCGGCGGCGGCGCTTCTGGACGCCAGGGTGAGACGCGTGATTTCCTCCCGCAGCTGCCGGTTTTGCGTCGCCGCGTCATCGGCCTGCCGCCGCAAGTTCTGGTTGAGGTCGTCGGCCGCCGCGGCGGTCTGGTTGGCCTTGGCCAGGGATTGCTGGAGGGCGAGGTTTTTGCGGATGAGTTGTTCGGTCTGGTCACCAGGCTGCTTCAGGCTGCTGATCAGCTGTTCCTGCTGTTGCAGCTGGCCGTCCCGGGCCGCGAGCAGGTTTTTCAGTTCTTTGACGTGTTCCTGGGAGGGCAGGGCATTCATGGCGGCATTGAGGCTGGTGACGATGGTCTCCTGCCGGGCCAGGGCCTGGGCCAAGTCCTGGTTGCGGCGGCTCAGGTCCGTCTTTTCCTGGCGCAGCAGGGCTATCTGCTGGTCGGCCAGTTTCTGCAGGTTGTCCAGCTGGGCGTTGGTGTCCAGGTTTTGCTTCAAGGCGGCAATGGTCTTTTCCTGCTGCTCCAGCAGCCGGTTCTGGGCATTGAGCTGTTCGAGTTTCCCGGCCTGAAGTTTTTCCAGGTCGGCCAGGCGTGCCTGCAAGTCTTTGTTGTCCATTTGGAGCCTGGCCATGGCCTGTTCGCGTTCCTTGATTTCGCCGGTCTGGCGTTCCAGTCTGAGGTTCCAATCATCCAGCGTGCGGGTGGTCTCCTGCCGGGCCTGGGTCAGCTGTTCGGTCTGGTCGCGGAGGTTTTTTTCCAGTTCGGCGATCTGGTTTTCCTGGCGTCGGGCCAGGTCGGTCTGTTCCTGCAGGCGTTGCCTGGCTTCGGTTAAGTCTGCCATGGCCTGCCGGGCCTGTTTCTGTTCCTCGGCGGCCTGGTTGATGCGTGAACGCGCGTCGTCCACGGTCTTGTCACGGACCAGGGCGGCCTCCTGAAGCTGGGCGGCCAGGCGCTGGTTTTGGTTTTCCGCCTGGGCCAGGCGGGTTTTCAGCCGCTCGGTGGCGGTCAGCAGTTCCAGGTTCTTCTCTTCCCGGATGACCGCCTGGGCGCGGCTCCGCTCAAGTTCGCCAGCGGCCATGGCCAGTTCGGCGTCGCGCCGCTGCAATGCCGCCTCCTTGGTTTTCAGCTGTTCCGTCAGGATGACGAGATTCTGTCGGAGAGTCGGCAGGTCGTTGGCGATGTTTTCCGAGGTTTGGGCGGCGGTTTTTCCGGCTTCGTTCTTGGCGTTGCCGTCGCGTCGGCGCGCGTTGTCCTGCTCGCGCGCGGCGGTCTTTTGTTCGGTCTCGGCCAGTCTGGCTTCGGCGCTGGTCAGTTTGGTTGTGGTGGCCTCGTCCAGCTGCGGTCGGGTGGCCGTGAGGTCGCGTGGGTGTTGGGCCAGTTCCTGAACCTTTGCCTCCAGCCGGGCGGTCAGGGTGGCGTTTTCCTGGCGGGCGGTGAGCAGGTCGCGCTGCTGGGCCGCGATGGTTTCCTGATGTTTTACAATTTCCAGCTGCAGGTTCTGGATAGCCTGTTGATTTTCGGTGTTGAGGTCGCGGAACCGGCGCAGCTCGGTCACTTCCGCGGTCAGGTTCAGGTTTTGATTTTGCAGCCTTTGCTGGTCCTGGTCTTTGTCGCGTGCGATTTTTTCCGTCAATTCCCGTTTGGCTTCGGCGCCGGCCAGCCTGGTCATCAGGTTGTCATTTTCGGTTTTGCGGGTGTCAGCCAGTTCGCGGGCGACCTTGAGGGCGGTGTCCTGGTCGTTTTTCTGGCGTTGCAGCCAATCCAGTTGGCGGGTCAGTTCGGCGAGTCTGGCGGCGGCGGCTTCCTTGTCCGTGCGCAGGGCGGCGGTTTCCTTGGCCAGCTGCTGGTTTCGTTCCTGGGCCTGGTTCAGCTCCGACGCCAGCCGGGTCGCCTGTTCCTGGAATTGGGTCTGGCCCTGGAGGCGGGCATTGGCTTCCAGGGCTTCGCGCAGACGCAGCTCCAGCAGGGACACTTTTTGCTCCAGGCCCATCTTGGCTGCGGCCAGGTCGGCCAGGGCGGTTTCCTGGCCGGCGGTCTTGGCGGCTTCCTGGCGGGCGCGGTCAATGCTGTCGGTCAGCACGGCCACTTTGGCGGTCAGGTCGCGCTTGTCATTCTGCAGGCCCTGGAGTTCCTTGGCCTG
>CAYOUR010000173.1:0-9397 GCA_964407145.1 uncultured Lentisphaeraceae bacterium
CCTTCCAGCCGGCACACCCTGAATCACCATTAGGCCAAACTCGCCAGGCAAGGCTTGTCTTTATAGAAATATCTGCGTTTATCTGTGTCCATCTGTGGTTCAGGAACAGCCCCGAGTCAGCGCAAGACCGCCTTGAGGTCTTCTGGGCTGCGGTAGACATTGACCGGGCCGGTCTTGTTGACGCCGATGAAGGGTATGCCGGCGGAGATCAATCCCGGCAGATAATGCAGCGGCTGCTCATACAGGCTCGTTGTGCAGCTGGACATGATTGACCAACACAGCGTGCCGGACTGGTCGTAAGCCTGCTGCGTGACGATGAATTTGGTGCGGCGCTGCGACTGTACGTCCAAGTTCACTTTGACGGTCAGGTCGGCCTCCGCGGCAGTGGTTGCCGGCGTCATGCCCTTGTAGGTCAACGCGTTGCCGACATATTTGGCCAGGGCGTCCCGCAATGCCGGGTCCGTCACTTCGGGAGCGACAGCCACGATAAAGTCAACGGCCTTGACAGCGACCGGGGCGCGCGCCGTGATCTGGGCCACTTTCGTCTTGTTGACGCCGGATGGCCTGCCGGCGCCAAGGTCAGAGGACGCGCCCTGACGGGAACGGCAGCCCACCAAGGACAGCACCAGCAGCATGGACATCAAGCCGAGTGTTTTTTTCATGGTAGAATTCCTTTCCTAAAAAGAGACTTTATCAAGCAACGTTGCAAGCCATGTCAAAGCTGATATAAATATACCACGACATGCCTTCTTGCCAAGAGCAACACCGCTCTGATCACCAGGGTTCACTAATGTCCACTGTGCACCATTCACGGCGTTGTTTTTTCGGGGTCGAGCACTTCCCAGTCCGCGGGCGGGTCGCCCAGGTCGGGTACGTCCATCAGTTCGCCGCCGCGCAGGGCGGACTGATGCGCGACCAGTCCGGGCAGGTTGAAGCGGGCCGCGGCCCAGATGTTGGTCGGGGACAGCCGGCCGGTGGTCACGGCCCGGCAGAAGTCGTCGACCAGGAAGTGATGGGTGCCATTGTGGCCGTTTTTGTCCTGCCGGTACGATTCGGGGATGCGTCCAGTCGGTTGAATCGGGGCGCTTTCCCAGAATCCGATCTGGTCGCTGATTTTCTGTGGCGTATCCGGCTCGTTGAGGATTTGGAAGACGCTTGGCGGCAGGAGTTGTTCACTGACTTCCCGCATATGCAGGCGTTTCGGGTCTTTCTGGTCCCAGCTGGTAAAGTAGTGATGCGCCACCGCGAATTCATAGCAGCCGTTCGAGCCGTAGAACTGCGAGATGTAGGTGTTGGGTCCGGCAAAGGCGACGCGGCGGTTTTCGCTGACGCGGGCAATACCGCCGTTGGACAGCTGCAGCAGCATGGCGGTGTTTGAAAAGGGGTTGTTCCACAGATTGACGCCGTTGCCCCCGAAGATGTCAGTCAGGTACTTTTCCGTGTACCCGAAGGCAGCGACCTTGCGGGCATACACGCCGGGCAACGCCCCAAGGATCATCGAGGTGGAATGGGTGGGATACAGCATCGGCGGGATGCCGGCGATGCGGCGCCAGTCGGGACCGTTGCGGGTGTAGTCGAAATGGCGCTGGTCATGGTTGTACTGCGCTTCTCCGTATACGAAGTCGCCCATTTGGCCGGCGGCCATCTGCCGTCGGCAGAAGATCGTCGCGGCCCGGTAGAATCCGGTTTCACCCATGGAGTAGGTCAGGCGCGTCTTGCGGACCAACTCTTCGATGGCGACGATGTCCTCGACACTGCTGGCGCACGGCACCGCGCTGTATACGTGCTTGCCGGCCTGCAGGGCGGCGATCACCAGCGGGCCATGCAGATGGCGCTGCGTGAAGATCGCCACCGCATTGATCGTACGGCTGCCCAGCGCCTCCTCAAAACTGCCGACCACCGGCACGCCGAATTTCTCCGCATACGCTGCCGAACGCTCGGGCAGCAGGTCGCAGACCGAGACCGACTCGACGTCCGGATGCTTCAGAAACAATGGCACGAAACTTTTGGCAAACGCCCCGCAGCCAATGATGCACAGTCGAATCCGTTCTTGCATACGTCACCTCGCAATGTTCGGGAAGGAGAATTGCTGCCGGTCGCCCGGCCATGAGATACGGCTAGCGCCGCGCTGTCAAGGACTCAGACTTTGTTGTGTTTCCAGCGGCCGAGCAGGAACCATCCGGTCACCATCAGCGCGTGGATGACCTGGGTGGCTGCCATGGCCGACCAGATGCCGATGGTGCCGAAGCGCCCGGAAAGCTCATAGGCCAGCGGCACCTGCACGCCCCAGAGCGTGAAGGCGTTGATCAGAAACGGCGCCAGGCTGGCCCCGGCGCCGCCCAGGGCGCGGCTCAGGACAATGCTGACCGCGCTGAAGACATAGAACGGCGCCTCGATGTGGAAGTATTCCGCGCCGGTCCGGATGGCCTCGGACTCGGTCAGGAAGATTCCCAGAAAGAACGGGGCCTGGAACACCAGCAGCACGCTGATGACGGCCATGATCGCCCCTTCGATGCCGACCGCCGCCCAGGCCGAGCGCACGGCGCGGTCCGGGCGGCCGGCACCGAGGTTCTGGCCGACCATGGCCGCGGAGGCGTTGCCGAACGAAAAGGCCGGCATCAGGATCATCATGTTCAGGCGCGTGCTGACGCTGTAGCCCGCCAGGACTGACGTGCCGAAGGGCGCCACAATCCGGAACATGGTGGCGTTCATCAGGCTGCGCAGCAGCATCTGGCCGGCGCCGGGCAGGCCGATCTTGGCGATTCTCCAGCAGAGATTTCCGTTGGGCAGCCAATCGAGCAGCGACAGCTTCAGGTGCAGGCGGCCGCTGCCAAGCAACTTCAGGGACAGGATCGCGGCCAGGAACTGCGCGATGACCGTGGCCCAGGCCGCGCCGGTTACGCCCAGGCGCGGGAAAATCCCCGGTCCGTAGATCAGCAGCGGGTCCAGGACGATGTTGAGGACATTCGAGAAGGCCATGATCTTCATGGGTGTCCATGCGTCGCCGGCGCCCTGCATGGCGGCATTGCCCAGAAAGAGAATGAACATGGTGAAGCTGAAGAACAGCGAGACCCGCAGGTAGCCGACTCCTTCGGCGATGACGTCTGGCGGCGTGTTCATCAGCTCGAACAGCTCCCGGGTGAACAGCAGGCCGATGAGTGCGATGAACGCTCCGAAGAAGATGCCGATTGGCAGGCTTTGCCCGGCTGTGCGGCAGGCCTGTTTGAGCTCCCCTTCGCCGGTGAACCGGGAGACCATGGCGATGATGCCGACCGATGCGCCCATCAGCACCGGCGTCATCACAAACAGCAGTGTGCCGCTGGCACTGACCGCCGCGACCGCGGAATTGCCCAGCCCCCCGACAAAGTACAAGTCGATGATGCTTTGCAGGTTCTGCAGCAGCGCTTGCATCAGCATCGGCGTGGCCAGGCTGAACAGTCCGGCGAGGAGATGGCCACTGGTGATTTTGTTGTTGCGCAAAAGATGACCTGAGATATGGATGCAAAAGGAAAATGGCCCCCCGGGGGGGCTGCCGAAAATCTAATATAATTGGGTAACTGCTGACCGCAAGCAGCTGGGCCGCGGGACAGAAGAACGCCGCGTCATTGGTCACCCATTGATAACACATCGACGGCACGGTTCCGGCGTCCTGCCGGATGTCCGGCAAATGAGGTATTGACGTGCCGCCAGCGGTGTTGAGTCACCCCTGCAGGGCTCCCTTTGAAAAAACAGCTGTCCCGGGGCAAGCGGTCGAAGGCCATGCCGCACTGGAGAGGAAGACGTTTGGTCTGCGGGTGTTCTGCATGACCGCCTGTAACGTGGGACGACGGCGTCATGGGCGGTTCCAACGTGTTTGACGCAGGCCTTCATAAAGCGCGATGGAGACCGCATTGGCGAGATTATGGCTGCGGGCATGCTGGCCAGGCATGGGGATGGTGAATAACTGGTCGTGGTATTGGGTGTAGAATTCTGGCGGCAAGCCATGGCCCTCATTGCCGAAAACGAGCCAGTCACCTTCGCGTAAGGTGCACTCGTACAGGCTCCTTGATGTCTTCGTGCTGCAGAAAACGAGGTTGGACGGCGATTGGTTGCGAGTCAGGAAGTCGCGCCAATCCTCGTAAAGATGCCAGTTCAGAAAGGGCCAGTAGTCGAGTCCGGCCCGACGCAGATGCGCCTCGTCAATCGAAAAACCGAGCGGCTTGATCAGGTGCAGCGCGGCGTCGGTGCAGACGCAGAGACGCCCGATGGTGCCGGTGTTCTGGGGGATCTCCGGCGCGACCAGGACGATGTTGAAGCAGGGATGTGGCATGGGGGAGTGGACGGCAGGCAGTGCCAGGTGGATTGTACTGGACATAAATAGGCGTTTAGTCGACCATGGTCGTGAATGGACGGCGAGCCATGGAGATGAAGGGGCATGAAGAGGAAAAGGGCATTGAATCGAAAAATGGCGTGCGCGGGCAATCGACCTTGCCCGGCGGCAGAAGGCCGGAGGGGAAGGGCGGAAAGATCAGGTGGTGGCGGGTTGGAGATTGATGGCCAAGTTGAGCCAATTGATGCCATCACGGAATTCCAGGGCATTGGCGCAACGGATGGCATAGGCGGGATCATGACGCAAAACATCGCAGCCGTCCGGCAGCCATAGGCCGGCATCATAGGCGCCGGGTGGGGCATCGGCCGGCAGAATTGCGTCCAACGCCAGATGTTGTGGTGTCGAATGGCCCTCCCATCGCCGGATGTCGGCATCGAACGCAAACGTGTATTCGGCCGCGCCTTGACGCAGCACCAAAAGCACCGGCCTCGGATTGACCGGGCTGGCAAAGCCGCGGTTGAGCAACTCCACCGATGCGGTGAAGGACTGGCCGGGTCGGGTCTGGTCCGGCAATTCGGCGCGGGTCATTTCCAGGCGATAGCCCAGATGATCGCGGATGTACTCGTAGTAACTGCGCCATACGTGCTGACCATGCGCGTCGGCAAAATAGCCGTCGGATATGGGCAGGTTCTTGTCACGCAGGGACATCGGGTCGACCGGTACAGATTTCCACGCGTCGATGGAGAATTTATCGCCTTCGAAAAGGGAATTGCCGTGGACGACTCCGAACGTGTCATAATGCCAGCGGGCGAAGAGTTCGGTGGCTTCGGCCGGGAGGGCCATGCCGCGCAGGTCTCGCCAGAACAATTCGCCGTCCATGGGCAGGAACCGGCCTTCTGCGGCGAGGTTATGGGCACCAGGCTGTCCTGGCGGCCAAAGGTGCCGCCGTGGAATTCGGCGGCGAGGAAGCCGTCGTTGAAGTGTCCGATCCTGGCGCGCGGCGTCATGGCGAACGCTTCGGCAGGGGCGAGCGGTTCGGGGCCGTACAAGTGCATTTTCAGGGCTGGGTAGCGGAGCATGGTGCGCCGTTCAGGCGGGAGCGCTTCCAGCACGGCGTCGAACAGCTCCTGGTGGAAAGCGCGGTCATGCTGCAGGTGGTGGTAGCTGTTGTGCCATTCGCCGAATTTGCCGATGAAGCCGCATTGCAGGACGTAGATGACGTCGCGGTACTGGCGCAGCAGGGGCCGCAGCTGGCCCAGGTGCTTCAGGGTGGTGGCGGCGGTCGGCCCGTTGAGCGTCGGCGACAATTCGTACGCGAAGCGCAACAGGCTCTTGGCTTTTCTTTCACGCAGTTTCAGGAAAAAGCCCTCGATGTCCTCCAGTTTGCGGGCGGGAAGGTCCTGGCCGTCGCTGTAGCGCATCAGAAAGCAGTAGCTTTGCATGACGGTGATGCCGTCGTAGGTGAAGAAGTCGAGCTCGTCCTGCCATTGGGCGTGGCTGAACTCCAAGCCGTCGAGGCGGTTGCCGCGAATCAAATGCGGCACGCCGGGGATGTCGATGTTCTGAAACACGGGTTTTTCCGGCCGGCCGTCGAGTTTGAGCTGTTTGTGATGACAAGAGCACATGCCGGCGACTTCGCCGGGGATGGCGCTGAAGTACATCTCAGTCCGAAAACCGCGTTCGGGATTGGGCAGCCCCATGCGGCCGTGGCAATCGTCAGGCCGAATTCCTCGGTAGTGCTTTTGCATTGGTGGAGCTCCGGGAGAAGAAAACGGGAAACGGAGGCAAACTGAGGCAGGGCAGGGTGGTTTTTTTGCGGGGGAGAGGCAGTGCGATGCGATGCACTTCCGCGTTTTCCGCCCTCCGTCGATTTTTGTCGATTGAACGGTCAGTGTCTTTTCGGTCGCGGTTTTCGTCAGCCGTTCAAGGCTTCAATGAATGATGGGAAATTGCCTTTGACGAGGCAACGACCATTGCTCTGGCAGCTCCGCCGAGGCGACAGATAACAGTCCCGGGCGGTGTGGGGCGTTCGGGGGCGATGTCCCCCGGCAGGGGACGTCACCGGGGGGTGAACGCCTATTTCAGGAACATGTCACCCAGGGAGAAATAGTGTTCCCAGTCGAAAGGCGTCTGGTCGTGCTTGCCAGTGCGGTAATGAAAGCTGACGTCGCCGGAGACCACCTGGTCCGGGGGGGGCATGGTCGTGGTCTGCAGCCCGTTGGAGCCAAACAGTCGGTAGACTTTCGAGGCCTCGACACACGCCAGGAATTCGCCCTTGGGGTCGGCCATGAAGTCCTGGGTCGCCGTGGCGACTGCCAATGGCCTTGGCGCGGCCATGGCGAGCAGCTCATGCTGGTCGAACGGCATCGTCTCTTCTTTCCAGACATAGTCGCGGCACTTGCGCACGAACCAGGCCGGCACGCCGGACTTCTCGTGAGCCTCAAAATGCTGGGACAGATTCTCGCCGTATTTGCGTTTGTGCAAGGCGCCGCCGCCACAGCCGGAGTCGTTGCTGATGACCATACGGAAGCGCGTTTCAATCGCGCCTGCCCAGAGGGCGGTTTTGCCCAACCGCGAATGTCCGTGTACGGCCACGCGGGTGGCATTGACCCGCGGTTCGGACTCCAGGCAGTCCAAGCCGCGCGACAAGCCCCATGCCCAGCAGCCAATGACCGAATAACGGTCCTGGATCGTGTCATAGTCGGCCTCCTGGAAAAACAGGCGGAAGGCGCTGTGCTGTTCGGAATGGGTGAAATCGGGGTGGATGTCGTGATAGCAGATGGTCGCCGAGGCGAAGCCGCGCCGGACAGCCTCGCGGAAACACCAGCGGTCGACCTGTTCGGAACGCGTTTCCACTCGCAGAACGCCCGGCTTGACAAAGCCGGTGGGCCGGACGTCGGCTTCGTCGGTTGTGTTGTGATTGCCCTTGAAATTGAGTCCCAGAAAAGCCGGAACCGGCCCGGTGGCGTGCTTCGGCAGGTACAGGAGCATGTCGAAGGCAAAGTCGGCGCCATTGTCCATGGCGTTGTGGAGGCGAATTTCCTGGCGGATGGCGGTATTGTCAAGGGCGTCGTCTTTTTGGGAGAGCAGTTCGAAGCGCATGGCGTCCGGCCGTGGCAGGATTTCACCATATTCGCCGTCCTTGAGCGTTTGGAGGATGGCGGCACGCTGGTGATTGACCCATTCGGCAGCCGTGGTCACGCGGCTGCCGTCGTGTTTCAGCAACGGGTCGGGCAGGGTGTAGGCCGGCACGTCGCATTCTTTGATGCTATAGGGGCCCCAGACTTTCTTCTGGTCGGTTTCAGCTGTCATGTCGTTGAATTTCCTTTCAAGTCGTGGTTGGACTCAGCCAGGGGCAGGAACGGCGCCGCGCTTCTTTTCCTTGGGCTCGTATCCCTCGCCCATCCCTTTCAGGTCACTGGCGGCAGCCGCGGGGTTGTGGCTGCCGCCGGTCGTTGTCGTCAAATTGACAAGTGCATGGATTGGACATTTCGCTACAATTTTTCGGCAGTTATGCCTGTTTTGGGCAAAAAGTGCCTAGGGGCAGTCAGCATAAAAATAGCCCATTGATGTCGTTATGCAAGCGGGCAGGCAAGAGCTTGACGTCGCTCGAGTAAACGGTCACCCATTGATACTCGCTGTCCCTGCAAGCCACGGGGCCAAGCGCTCTGGTTCTGGGTAGGGCGCTTTAGTGGACGGTGGACAGTGGGCGTCAGCAGACGTTAGTGGACAGTGGAGCGATGATACACAGAGCTGTGTCAAGGCTTCGTTGTCAATGGGTGACCGGTTACCTGCGGTCGCCGCGGGAAAAAGGCGCTGATTTGCCGTCTGGTGCGGTTTGGCTATATTAATCATGGTCGACAGGGGCGGCTATGGGCGTTGAAGGGCATTATTGTTTCGGTGGAGGCCGGTAAGGACGATCGGGAGAGATGACGTCAGGGCGGGGGAGGCCAGAACCATGAGACCATGCCACTATCTGTTCGCGTTGGTGCAGTTCATCATGCTGCTTGGAGGGGCGGCAGTTGCGCCGGCGGCGACCGGCGCCGGGAGCGACGCCGACGACCGCGTCATACGGGTGGCGACGTTCAACATCCGGCGGCCGGGTGACGCGCCGCCCAACAACTGGCGTAACCGCACGCCGCGCATCAGGGCTTTGCTGAAGCGTCATCGGGTGGATCTGGTCGGTTTGCAGGAAGCCACGCGGCAGCAGATTGACGCGATTGTCTTCAAGACTGGCTGGGCCTATATCGGCCGTGGGCGGCAGGAGGACGAGCAACAAGGCGAGCATTGCTGCATCCTCTATCGGAAGGAGCGGTTTGAGTGCCTGGAAAGCCGGACTTTCTGGCTGTCGGAAACGCCGGAGGAACCCGGTTCCCGCAGCTGGAAATGCATCTATCCGCGCATCTGCACCTGGGGGCGGTTCCGGGATCGGCGCTCCGGAGTTGTCTTCGTCGTCATCAATACCCATTTTGATCACGGCAGCCAGTCGGCGCGGGAAAATGGCGCCAGGTTGATCATCAGCAAGCTGCCGGACATCCGGCGCGGTCAACCGGCCATTCTGACCGGCGACTTCAATGCCAAGCCGGATTCGCCGTCCATCATGCTGCTGAAGAGCATCCTGAAAAACAGCGCCCGGCACTCCCAGGCCAGACCCGCCGGTCCCAGCGGGACCTTCCACGGATTCAAGCCGACGCCCGAGAAATTGGGGAAGCCACCGATTGATTTTGTGTTTGTCAGCCAGAGGATTGAAGTGCTGGAACACCACACCCTGACGGATTCGCTCAACGACCTGTACCCGTCCGACCACTTTCCGGTGCTTGCGGTGGTGCGGCTGCCAGAGCCAGCCGTTCAACCCGTTCCGGCGCCGTAAGCCGGACGGTCGGAAGGGGCGCGGCGTCGGGAGGGCGTGGCCGGTGGCCGCAAGTCTCAGGCTTGTCTGGCGTGTACCTCGCAGGGTGTTGCCGATGAGTTACCGGTCACCATTGATAACGAATCAACGGCCCGGTTCCGTCGTCCTTGCAGGATGCCCTCTAGTGAGAGGCCATCCGAAAAGTCCCCGGCCTGGCGCCTTGTGCTTCTTCAAGGACA
>CAYOUR010000174.1:0-2021 GCA_964407145.1 uncultured Lentisphaeraceae bacterium
CTGGGGGGGTAGTGGACGGTGGGCGGTGGACATTAGTGGATATTAATGGACGTCAGTAGGCAATGGACGAGCGGACGAGTGGGTATTGGGCCGTGGGCGTCAGCCAACAATGGGCGCCAGAGGTATTGATGGGCAAGTCAAGGAGTAAGGCAGCATGCTGATTGACATACATGGTCATTGTGTTCGGGCGCGGGAGATACCGTACTGCACGGGCGGCAAGCCGCTGGTCTGGCCGGAGCTGCTGCTGGCGATGCACCGTGAGGCCGGGATTGACCGCGGGGTGCTGCTGCCGATCATCGGCCCGGAGAATGCCAGCGTCATCCAGTCGAACGAGGAGGTGCTGGAGATCGTGGCCGCGTCGGACGGGCATTTCATACCCTTCTGCAATCTTGACGCGCGCATGCTGTTCAACCATCCGAACGCTGATTTCGGTTTTCTGCTGGAGCACTACAAGGCCAAGGGTTGCCGCGGGGTGGGCGAGGTGACGACGAATTTGTCGTTCACGGATCCGCGGGTGTTGAATCTTCTGGCTCATGTCGAACGCAGCGGCCTGCCGTTGACCTTCCACATTGCCACCCGGGAAGGCCATACCTATGGCCTGGTGGACGACTTTGGCCTGCCCCGGCTGGAGACGGTGCTGCGGAGTTTTCCGGAGCTGCGTCTGCTGGGTCATTCGCAGGCTTTCTGGTCGCACATCAGTTCGGATGTGACCCCGGAGACGTGGGGCGGATACCCGCGCGGGGCGGTTCAGCCCGGGCGGGTGGTGGAGCTGATGCGGCGTTATCCCAACCTGCACGGCGACTTGTCGGCGGGCAGCGGCTTTATCGCCGTCAGCCGCGACCCCGGCTTCGGCTATGAATTCCTGGATGAGTTCCAGGACCGGCTGCTGTTTGGGACGGACGTGTGCATGGAGCAGAACCGGTCGACGGTGCTGGTCAACCTGCGCGACTTTCTGGCGGTTGGATTGTCGGAACGGCGGCTTTCAGCAGTTGTGTATGACAAGATCACGCATTTGAACGCGATGCGTCTGTTGGAGCTCACATGCGAGAATTAACGTTGCCCTTGACTGAGGAGTGTGTGCGTTCGCTGGCCCTGGGCGAGTCGGTATTGCTGAACGGTGTGATTCACACCGCGCGCGATGCGGCCCATCAGCGGCTGGCGTCCCAATCCGGGCCCCTGCCGGCCGGGCTGGACTTGCGTTCGGCCGTGCTGTATCATTGCGGTCCGGTGATTGTCAAGGCCAATGGCCGCTGGCGGGTGACGGCGGCGGGGCCGACCACGTCGATTCGCGAGGAGCCGTACCTGGCCGGCATCATCCGGCAGTACGGGATCAAGGCGGTCATCGGCAAGGGCGGCATGGGGCCGAAAACAGCCGCCGCCTGCCGCGAACATGGCTGCGTCTACCTGCATGCCGTCGGCGGCGCCGCGCAGGTGCTCGCCGATTGCGTCGTCGAGGTGAGTGATGTCTTCTTTCTGGAGGAATTCGGCGCCCCTGAGGCCATCTGGGTGATGCAGGTCAGGAATTTTCCGGCGATTGTCACCATGGATGCCGCCGGCCAGAGCCTGCACGCCGGCGTCCTGGAAGAATCCCGCCAGCGGCTGGAAAAAATAATCAGTGGGATGTAGTGGCCAGTGGACGAGGGTATTGGGTTTGCGGCCGGTTTGGCGGGGAGTGACGAGGCGGCCGTGGGGCGATGCACAGTCAGGCCATCAGCGGGGGTGAAGGTGATGCGAGGATTATGTTGGCGGATTGGTGTTGTCGTGATGGCCGGTTCGGGCCTGGTAATGCAGGGGGCGGTGGAGCTTGCGCAGGGCGGCCAGGCGGTGGCGGAAATCGTCGTGGCAGAGGGCGCGGCGCCGGCCACGGCGTTTGCGGCCGAGGAGCTGCAACGCTGGATGGCGGCCCTTTCCGGCGCCCGGCTGCCGATTGTGGCGCGGCGTTCGGACGCGACGGCCGCCGTCGTGCTGGCGGTCGGGCCGGAGGGCGGCACGACCTGAAGCGCGCGCGTGGCGGGGCTGGC
>CAYOUR010000174.1:2031-3385 GCA_964407145.1 uncultured Lentisphaeraceae bacterium
ACGCGCGGGCGTGAGGTGCACCTTGTTGCGACCTGCCCCAAGGGCGTGTTGAATGGCGTTTATCGGCTGCTTCGGCGCAACAGTGACATCATCTGGGCCCGGCCCAATGATGATTTCGGCACGAATTACAGCCGGACGCCGGACTTTTCCCTGACGTCGGCGGATTATGTCGATGTGCCGGTGTATACGCATCGTGGCTGGCAGATGCATGCCGGGCGTGAGCAGGGGCAGTATGAGTGGCTGTTCCGGCAGTGCGCCAACCGCAGCGCCTCGCATGGCCGGGTCGGTCCGGAAAGCGCCCGCTACGGTATGATAACCTCCTGCGTGCCCCATCACAATCTCACCGGGGTCTACATCAGGGGTGACCAATACTACGATTCCCATCCGGAATTTTTCCCGTTGGTCAAGGGCGAGCGCCTTGATCCGCGGAAAAGCCGCTTGCGGACGCAGCTGTGCTTCACCAATGAGGATCTCAAGGCGGTGTTCTGGCAGGAGCTGGATGCGTTGATTCAGGCGAACATCGCCTATGATTCGTATGGTGTGCACATTGAGGACGTGTGGCCGACCTGCGAATGCCCGTCCTGCCAGGCGCCGATAGCGCTTCCGAATGGGGACGTCGTGCATCCCGGGGACGGCAATTTCCGGTCGACGCAGTATTTTTCCTGGCTGAACGGCCTGGCGGCCCAGGTTGGTCGCAAGTATCCCGGCAAGCAGCTGTCGTCGTTTGCGTACTTTTTCACGGAGCCGGCGCCGGGAGTTCCCCTGGAACCGAACATATCGATTTCGTATGCGCCGATCCGGAAGGATTCGCGCGGGTCGCTATTGGAGGTCCGCAACGCGTTGACGCGGGCGAACATGTCGTTGTGGCTGGCCAAGACTTCGGCGATCAGCTGGCGGGAGTATTACGGGTTGTATTGCGCGTATCCGCGGCCGATTGACGTTGTGGCCATGGAGGATTGGCGCTATCTGCATGCCACCGGCGGCGTGGTGCGGACGTTTTCGGAGCTGTGGGCTGACCTGCCCACGACACGGCATCCGGAGGGGCCGGCCTTCTGGGACTTCAACGCGCCCTATCTGTGGGTGATCGCCAATGGCGTCTGGAATCCGTATGAAAGCGTGGCGGCGCTGCGGGCGGAATTTTTTCAGCGGGTATATGGGTCGGCCGCGTTTGAGGTGGCGGAGTTCTATCGTCTGACGGAACGGGCGTGGTTTGCGATGAAGGGGGCGTCCCGCTACAACGACACCAGCCTGCCGTTGTGGCGGCGCGGTATTGTCGAGGGCGGCCTGGAGGAAGCCTGCCGGGCGGCGCTGGAGCGGGCGGCGGGTCTGGTTCCGGAGGGCAACGGCGCGAAGA
>CAYOUR010000174.1:3395-9329 GCA_964407145.1 uncultured Lentisphaeraceae bacterium
TCTCGGGAGCAGGCCACCGGCAGCGTGGCCATCATGCTGTCGGCGCTGCGGTCGTCGTTTGAAGAGCAGGTCAAGCGGGCGAAAGTCAACATGGGCGGTGTTCTCAGGGCGGCGAAGGCCAAGGCGCCCTTGCGGCTGGACCCTGACTTCAAGGATCCGTCCTGGCTCAGTTTCCCCGTGCGTGAATTCTTTCTCAAGGACGGCAGCCGGCCACGGGCGGCGACGCAGGTGAAACTGCTGCATGACCAGAAAAACTTGTATCTCGGCATCAAGAGCTTTGACGAGCGTCCGGGCGAGGCTTTTGCCAAGCCGGCCGGGCAGCCGCGCGATGAATGGCCGGCCGGAGAGAAAATCGAGGTTTTCCTGACTGGCCTGGACCGCCAGAAAAATGACTGCTACTACCAGATTGTCTTTGACTTGAACGGCAATATCTATGACGCGCTCGGTCGTGACGCGTCCTGGAATGGCGACTTCAGCCTGGAGCAGAAGACGACCGCCAATGGCCATAGCGCCCTGTTGGCCGTGCCGTTCCAGGCCCTCAATCTCAACAGCGCGGCCGAAAAGGCCACGCTGGAAATCCTGGTGGTGCGCTACGCCAATCATGGCGAGGAGAATTCCGAGGTCAGCACCCTGTACGGCGGCCGCCATCACCAGCCGGAGACGTTCACGCGGACAGAGCTGAGGTAGTGGACCGTGGACGGTGGGACGGCGAATAGGACTATGGGACGGCGAATAGGACTATGGGACGGTGGAATAAAGGATAGGAATCAGATGACACAGACATTACCCCAGGTTTGGACGGAGGGATTCAGGCGGGAGACGATGGAGGAGTTGCGGCTGGCGGCCGCGCGGCGTTTTCGGCGGTTTCAGCTGCCGTCGACGGCGTCGGAATGGCAGTCGCGTCGTCGGCAGCTGCTGGAAGTGCTGCGTCGGAAGCTGGTGCTTGAGGTTGACCATGATCTGCCGCTCGACTGCCGCTGGACGGGCGAGGTCGCGTGTGCCGGGTATGCGATTCGGCAGTTGTACTACCAAAGTCGTCCGGGCGTGTATGTGACCGGCTCGCTGTATGTGCCTGAGGGGGCCGGGCCGTTTCCGGGGGTGGCGGTGCTGCATGGCCACTGGGCCCAGGGGCACCTGGCGCCCAAAATTCAGGCGATGGGGCACATTTTGGCGCAGCGTGGGTATGTCGTGCTGTCGGTGGATGCGTTCGGGTCCGGCGAACGCTGCACGGAACACGGCGTGTTTGAGTACCACGGCGGCCAGATCGGCGGCCGGCTGCTCAATGTCGGCGAATCGCTGATGGGCTTTCAGGTCGTCGACAACATGCGTGCGGTCGACCTGCTGCAGTCGCTTCCGTTTGTCGACGGCAGCCGGATTGGCGCGACCGGCGGGTCGGGCGGCGGCAACCAGACCATGTATCTGGCCGCGTTTGACGAGCGGGTGCTGGCGGCGGCGCCGGTGGTCAGCGTCGGGACTTTCCAGTCGTATGTCGGCGGCGCCAACTGCATTTGCGAGTTGTTGCCGGACGGTCTGGAGATTTGCGAGGAGTCGTCGCTGCTGGCGTTGGCGGCGCCGCGGGCGCTGTTGATCTGCAACGCGATGCATGACATCAACCCGACCTTCCACGTGCCGGAGATGCTGCGCAGCCAGGCCGAGGCGCGCAAGGTGTATGCGGCCTTGGGCGTGCCCGGCAAGCTGGCGACGCTGGCCTTCAACGCCGAGCATTCGTATCCCGATGAGGTGCGTTCGGCCGTGCTGGGATTTTTTGACTATCACCTGTGCGGCCGGGGTGCCTGTCTGCCGGCGCCGTTGCCGGCCTACCAGGAGCAGCCGGAGGAGAAGCTGATGGTGTTTGCCAGGGGCGCCCGTCCGCCGGAGGTCTGTTCCATTGAGGACTATGTCGCCCGGCGGGCGGCGGCGTTGCGGAGTACGGCCCGGGGCACGGCCGCGGAATTGCGGTCCGTGCTGCGTCTTACCGAGGAGAGCCTGGCCTGGCTTGACGATTTGTACACCGAGCTGGGCTGGCGCAAGCTGTGCGTCACCGGGACGCGCGGCCGCATGCTGCCGTTGCTGTGGCGGGAAGGCCGTTCCGGCCGGTGCCGGGTGATGGCGTCGTCCGGCGGCAAGGCCGGCCTGGCGGGCACGGCGCTGCTGGAGGCCGCGTTGGCGTCGGATGACGCGGTGCTGCTGTTCGACCATTATGGCACTGGCGAATGCGGGTATGTCGACACCGGCACGCGCCGTGACCAGCATCTGCTGAGCCGGTCGCTGATGTGGCTGGGGCGGCGTCTGATGGGCGAATGGGTTCAGGATTGGCTGTTGGTCGCCGCGGCCGTGCGGCGGCTCTGTCCCGGCGTGCGTCTGGTCTGGCAGGGCTTTGGCGACAGCGGCGTGGCCGCGCTGTTTGCGGTGGTCTGCGAGGGCGGCGAGGACGTGGCTGAAGTCGTGATGGCCAAATCGGCGGCGACTTTGGCCCAGCCGGGCGAGACCATGGCCTGCTGCATTCCCGACATTCTGATTTGGGGCGACCTGGACCACGCGGCGTCCCTGGCGCCGTGCCCGGTGCGCCGCGAGGATTGAAGGGCTTGCCGGAAAGAACATGTCGGTTCAAAGCAACGGCGCCGTCCCGGTTCAGGGGGCGGCGCCGTTGCTTTGGCGGCATTTTCGGTGAGGGGGGGCTGTCCGGGGCGTCGCGCCGGGGTTATTCCGGCTGTTCGTCCGCGGCCTGCGCCTCAGGATAGTGTTCGAGGACGTTTTGGGCGAATGGTGCGAAGGTGCCATTTTCCAGGTGGTGTCTGGTCTGGCGCATCAGGTCGATGAAGAAGTGCAGGTTATGGATGGTCATCAGTCGGGCGCCGAGGATTTCATTGGCGTTGAGCAGGTGCCGGATGTAGGCTTTGGTGAAGCACCGGCAGGCGTAGCACTGGCAGTCTTGCTGGATGGGCGTGAAATCGTCCTTGTAGATGGCGGCCTTGACCGGCACGGTTCCGGTGGTGGTGAAGGCGCTGCCGTTGCGCCCCATGCGGGTCGGCAGGACGCAGTCGAACATGTCGATGCCGTGCATGACGCCGAGGATCAGCTGGCGGGGTGTGCCGACGCCCATCAGGTAGTGGGGCAGGGCGGGCGGCAGCAGCGGGCAGCAGATGTCGAGTACCTTGACCATGTCGCGTTCCGGTTCGCCGACGCTGATGCCGCCCAGGGCGATGCCGTCGAAGTCGAGGTCGATGATGGCGCGGGTGGCTTTTTCGCGCAGGTCGGGGAAGAGGCTTCCCTGGACAATGCCGAAGCGGAGCTGTCCCGGGGCGGCCGGCTGCTGGCGGCTGGTGGCGGCCCAACGCAGGGTCAGGTCCAGCGAGCGGTTGGCTTCGTCCCAGGTGGCCGGCCAGGGGGTGCAGTCGTCAAAGGCCATGGCGATGTCCGAGCCGAGCTGGCGTTGGATGGCCATGGATTCGACCGGCCCCATGAACAGGCGGTTGCCGTCAAGGTGGGACTGGAAGAAGACGCCGTCCGCAGTTTTCTTGCCGAGGCGGCTGAGGCTGAAGACCTGGAAGCCGCCGCTGTCGGTGAGGATGGCGCGGTCCCACCCCATGAAGCGGTGCAGGCCGCCGGCCGCGGTGATGATGTCCATGCCGGGCCGGAGGTTGAGGTGGTAGGTGTTGCCCAGGATGATGTCCGCGCCCAGGTCGACCAGTTCATTGGGGGCCATGGCCTTGACCGTGGCCTGGGTGCCGACCGGCATGAACACGGGCGTCTGGACCTGGCCGTGGGCGGTATTGAGGACGCCGCGGCGGGCCTGGCTGCCGGAGTCCTGTTGCAGAATCGTGAAGGTCATGCGGTGCTTTTCTCTTTCGCGGTGAGGGTGGGCGTTCAGTCGCGCAGGTTGAATTCCAGCTGCCAGCTGCGTTTGCCGGGGGACTCATCGCACCAGACCTGGAGTGTGCCAATGTCAGTCAGCACGGTGCGGAGGGTGATCGGCACGAGCTGCCCGGCCGATTTTTCGTCGCCGTCTTCCAGGGGCAGAGTCACATTGAGGGCGGGCAGTTCGGTCAGCTCCTGGAGTTCCTGGTCGTGCAGCCGTTCGCCGAGCTGGTCCTGTTGGCGGCTGGTGCTGGTGAAGAATCGGAAGGCGGTCGGTTCGCCGACGACGAGGGCGAGGCCCTGGCCGGGGACGTCGGCGCTGCTGCCTTCTTCCAGGCCGAAGTTGACGACGCAGAGGGCGTCCGTGGGGGTGGGGAAGCCGGGCACGGCCGGCATGGGTGATTCGACCCCGAGGTAGTAGGAGCGGGCGCAGCCGGCCTTGATGCGGACGCCGCCGCTGCGTTTCACATGGGCGAGCCAGGCGGCGCCTTGGGCGACGGCGAGGTCGGAGTCCGGCTGTTCGAGGACGGTGACGGGGGCGGCATCGGCCGTTTTCCAGTCATGCAGGACATTGAGCAGTCGTTCGCGGAAGAGCGGGGCCTTGGTGACGCCGCCGTTGAAGAGGACGACGCTGGGCAGGATGGGGTTGCCGTCGCCGTCCTTGAAGCTGTGTCGGTCAAGGAATTGGGCCAGGTGTCGGGTGAAGCCGGGGTCGGCGGCGTAGTCCAGGGCGAAGGTGCGCAAGCCGCCGCGCTGGGCGGTCTGAGGTTTGGCGGTGATGGTGCAGGCCGGGAAGAAGCCTTCGAGCAGGGCCTGGTGGAGTTCCTCTTCGCTGACGGTGGTGGTGATGGTGCCGCCGACCAGTCCCGAGCCGTGGCCGAGGACGGTCAGGGGTTGGGGGCCGGCCGCGCCGTTGCCGATGGTTTCCTTGGCTTGGCGGCAGGCATGGGTCAGGCCGGTCAGCTGGTGGGCGTCCAGCCGGACGCCTTGTTCGCGGTTGATTTTCCCGGCCATGGTGTAGGCCAGGGTGAGGTCCATATTGTCGCCGCCGAGGAGGGTATGGTCGCCGACCGCGATGCGTTGGAGGCTCAGGTCGCCGTCGAGGTCGGTGACGGCGATCAGGCTGAAGTCGGAGGTGCCGCCGCCGATGTCGCAGACCAGGACGACATCGCCGGCGGCGACATTTTGGCGCCAGGCGTCGCCCTGGCTGGCGAGCCAGGCATAGAAGGCGGCCTGGGGTTCTTCGAGCAGGGTGAAGGCGAGTCCGGCTTGTTTGGCGGCTTCGACGGTGAGGTCGCGGGCGACGGCGTCGAAGGAGGCCGGCACGGTGATGACCAGGTCCTGTTTTTCCAGGCGCGCGGTTTTGTCTTTGGCCGCCATGAGGTGGTTCCAGGCGTCGCGGAGGTGTTCCAGGATCATCTGGGCGGCCGTGACGGGGGAGATTTTGCGGGCCTGGACGGGGGCTGTGGTGGGCAGACAGGGCGCGTGGCGGTCGATGCGTTCGGAGCAGAGCCAGGACTTGGCCGAGGCGACGACCTTGTCCGGGGCCTTGGCGGCCAGGTCGCGGGCCATGGCGCCGATGGCGATGGCGGCGGCGGTGGTTTTGCCGTGCCAGGGCAGTCGCAGCTGGTCGGGGCTGATTTCGCCGTCTTCGGGGAGGTAGATGAACGAGGGCAGGGCGGGGAGAGCGGCGACTTCGCCTGGGGCGACCAGTTGCGGAATGGTGAACAGCTGCGGCGCCGGCTTGGCGGCCTGGTGGTCGACATAGGCCAGCACGCTGTTGGTGGTGCCGAGGTCGATGCCGATGGTATAGCGTGAGTGTGGTTCCATAGTGCCGGGAAAGGAGGGTGATGGGAGGTGAAACAGGCCGGACATGCCGGCAAATGCGTAAAATGATAAATATCATGCCATTGTGCCAAAAATCAATACAGGCGAGGTGCGTTTCACCGTAATCGGTCACCCATTGATAACAAAACCGTGGCACAGTTCTGTCATCCTGGCCCGATGTCCGGCAAATGAGCCTGGACGACATACGGCAGCCTGAAGGCTGTACGACATACGGCAGCCTGAAGGCTG
>CAYOUR010000175.1:0-9314 GCA_964407145.1 uncultured Lentisphaeraceae bacterium
CCGAAGCATCAACCTTGACGTTATACGGAAAAAGAGCGCCGGCGATTTTTCCGAAAGGTATTCAACCAGCAGCCGATCGCCAGCAACGCGCTGGCGTCTCAGCGGAAACGCTGCAACCCGTGCTGGATCAGTCGTTGCCGCAAGGCCTGCAGGTCATTCAGGCCGGCGGCATAAGCCGCGGCGTCGCGGGCATCGCGGCCCTTGATGGCCCGGGCCTGCAGGGCACGGAAGTCATCATCCAGGGCCATTTTCGCGTCATCTTCGGGTGGCAGGCTGTCCAGCAGGGCCTGGATGTTCTTCTGCAGCCGGTTCAGCGATTCGCCCTCCAGTTCCGGCTCCCAGTCGATGCCGTCGAGAAAAGCGCGGGCGGCATCGGCCTCTTCGGCCAGGAAGCGTTCCAGCACCTCGTGGTAGTGCCGGCGCCGGAAGAAACTGAGCGCAAAGGAACAGACTTGCGGATTTCGCGGCCGAAGGACGACCCGAACGTGGTAATTGGTCTGCGGCAGAAGCAGGCTCTGCAAAGCCTGGTGATTGACGACGAGCAGATTGCCGAAATCTTCATAACGGTATTTGTTGAACAGGGCCAGGCCGTCGCTGGCCAGAGTCAGTTCACGATGGCCGGACGCCAACGGAAAGGACTCTTCGCGGGTGGCGGCCCAGCGTTCGCGTTCCGGGGGCTGGTCGGAATTGCCGGGATAGGCCGCCAACGTCACCGACGGCGACTCCCAGCCCGGACCTTCCCACAAGACCCGGAAAAACAGGAAGTCAGGCCAGGAGCCGAATTTTCTGATTTGCAGGCGCAGGCGTCGGCCATCGGCGCTGCTCCAGCGGCATTCGGCGAGAATCTGGTCAGACTGTTCGAACAGGGTGACGGAATCGGGCAGGCGCTGACGCATGAAGGCGACCGGCTTCTTGTTTTCCAGGCTGTGGACTTGCAGGAAGTCCCACACATCCCAGCTGCCGTTGCCATTGCGGCCAAACGACAGTCCGAAGAAGTAATCGCCCCATTTCCGGCTGTAAAGGTCATTCGTGCCGCTGACCTGCGTGGTCTTGAAACGCAGTTCCGTGGCGTCACCGAAATTCAGGACGCGGGTGACGCTCTCCAGTTGCCGGCCGTCGTCCTGACGCTTCTCGTGTTCAAAACGCAAGTTCGCGCCCGACCCGGCCAATGCGGGATGAGTCAGGGCCAGGAGCAGCCCAGCCAGGACGGCTTTCAAACCAGATGCATGCCTGTTCATGGACCATGTCCTCCTTAGCACCATTCCGGAAACGCAAGTTGGAAGCGTCCAGGCGTCATGGCTGCACCTCCACGGTGGCCGTGTCGGTCAGGCCGGTGGCGACGTCCTGCAGAGTCAGCTGCCAGCGGCCGGGCGCGTCGTCAAAGGCGAACGGCAGGCTCAAAGGCACCGGCACCTTCGCCGTGTCAAACACACGATGGCGCGTCAACTGCGCTTCTCCAGACGGGTCTTTGAGCTCCAGAAAATATACCCTGCCGGCCGGAGGCAGACGGATGTCAACGCTGACCGCGCCGCCGCGGGCGACCGTCGTCGCCTGGAGGCGCAGTTCCGGCGGCGACTGCCGTTCCGGGAAGATGCTCAGCAGCTTGTACGGCGTATCCGTAAACGGCAGTTCCAGGCGGTCGGCCTGCGTCAGGAAGCCCTTCTTGCTCTCATACACAAAGCCGGCTTCCGGAAGACGCGCCGTCAGCACGCTGCCGACCTTGGCTTCGGAGAGAAGAATACCGAGCAGGCGGAAACCGCGACCCTGACGGCTGCGAATCAAGGCGTACTTGTCATCACAGGCGACCAGAAAAGGCGGCACACACCCGACGCCCTCCAGCACCTGGTCCAAAAATCCGGCCAGCGGCGTCTCCGGCGCGGCGGTGCTTTCCGCCGCACCCAGGCCGAAATGCAGCAGGACGGCCTGCCCCTGGCCGAAAGCACGGGCCTGCCAAGACGACGCACCGGGATTGACCTGGGTCTTCCTGGCCTGGAACCGCAACGGCCGGCCACGCCACTCGGCCGACACGTGCGCTTCGCCCAACACCGGCGCCGACAGCTTGTCAAACACGACTTCGCCAAACAAGTCCGCCAGCGGATTCGCCGGCAGGGCTCGCAGATAGCCGTTCATAATCGCGGGATTGAGATCGGCGACCACAACGCCGCCGCGCTCGACAAAGCGCCTCAAGGCCACGCTTTCGGCGTCGCTCAAGGCCGAGGCGCCGCACAGGAACACGATTCGCAGCTGGTCCAGGCGGGACAGCGTCCGTGCCGAAACGAAGTCAAAGCCCAGCCCGCGCTGGTAGCAATAGCGGATGAGGGTGCCAATGCCGTCGGTCGGCTTGAAGCAGCGGTCGTCGAGCATGCTTGCCGCCTGGGACGGGTGGCTCCAGTAGATGCCGATGCCGCTGTCGACCTGGGGGTTGTTGATGAGCAGCGCGGCTTGTCCCCAACGCAGGTCGTCGAGATAGGGCAGGTAGTTTTTGACATAGGGGGCCAAGTCGAAGTCGCAGGTCATGGCGCCATGGTTGCCGACCCGGGATGTGAACCAGGCATTGCCGTTGACCGTGCCCTTGAGCAAGTCGCCCAAAATCGGCATCGGATAGCGGCCGCGGCCGCCATGCGAGCTGGGGTAGCCGCCCCACCAGAGCATCCGGATGCGGTCGCCGCCGAAACTGCGCAGGACTTCGTCGTTGACCAGATTGCTGTACGGCCCCCAGAATTCCAGGTTTTCGATACTCAGCTCCAATTCGCCGGGCACGGAGCCCTCGGCCCCGACCCGGGCACGCGGGTCGTGCTTCTTGATCTCGGCCGCCATGAAATGATGAATATCGGCGTACATTTTCTCCATGTACTGACGATGGTCGAACCAGGCCGGGAAATTGCCCTGCTCGCGACTTTCCTTCATGGTCGGATGCGGCACCTCGGCGAAGCTCGCGTAGTCGCTCTGCCATTCCCGGTTCAGGGCGGCGATGCCGCCGTATTTCTTTTCCAGGAACTGGCGGAAATAAATCAGGTCGGATGGGCCGAAGCCGGCCTCCAGATTCAGCGAATTCTCATCGCCGAGGGAATAGATGACCGGGCTGTACTTCGGCAGGTTGGTGATGCGATGGGCGGCGCCGGCGGCCCACAGCTCCTGGACTTCCGGGCGGTAGAAGCATTCGTCCTCGTTCAGGGCTTTGACCTTTTCCTCATAGCCGTCGGGCAGGAAGAACCACCGGTACTGCTTGGCGCCGCCGCCGGCGCCCTTGGTGACGCAGATGCGCGTCATGTAGGCCACGAAGCGCTGATTGAAAAGCGCGCTGACCCGCGCATTGCGGCCCTCGGCCGAAGGATGGGACAGGCCGAGCGTCCAGCCCAGGCGGTCAACCAGCACCGGCGCGGTCATCGGCGCGATGCTCTCGTCGACATTGTTCCACGCCATCTGGATGTAGTCGTCCAGACGGTAGTCCGGAAAGAAGACCGTCGTTTCCGCCGAACCGACTTCGCGGCCGTTGCCGGACGGGTCTGACAGCGTGCAGCGGACGATGCCGGCGATGGTCGGCAGATGGTCGCTCGGCAGCTGCCAGTCAAGCGCCGCCTGACCAGCCGCAAGCGTATACTCCCGCCGCTGCCAGACCCGGTAATACGGCGAGTCCAAGAGCTCGACACGGACTTGCAGGGGGCGGGCGAACGGCGTTTCCAACGTCAGGCGGCCGTTGATGGCGGCCTGGAGTTCATGGACTTCGGGCACCTCGAGGCTGACCTGGCCGACCGGCGCGGCGACCGTAAATCCGTAATACCCGAAGCTGGCGGTCAGTTCGCCCTGCCGCACCAGAAAGTCACAGAAGTAGCGCCCGGGCGCCAAGTCGGGCAGGACGAGTTGGCGGCCGTCATAGTCGCCTTCCTGCACCACCTGGTTGAACTGATTGCGCAGGCGGCAGCGCACCTGGCCGACACCGGTGAGTACGGCATCCAGGCGGACCGGGGCTTCGAAGGCAAACTCCGGCGTTTCCGCGAGAGCGGCGCTGCGGCAGGTCGCGGTCGGGGCGACGCCGGCTGTCCACAGGCAGAGTCGTCCGACCCAGGCCAGGGCATTTTCGTAGCGGGCGGCCCATTCGCGGTCATACGGCAGATATGGCGTCAAGCTCAGTCCATGCGGCCGCCGATTGTAATAGCTCAGGTGGACCATGCGCCCGGCGCCCAGTTGGCTGGCCTGGAGCATGGGTCCGGTCTGTTCCGGGCGGATGGCCATGGACTCAGGGAAATCCTGCAGGAAGTCAAGTTCAGACAGGCGGTTCTGGTACAGTTTCCGGTAGGGCAGCCGTTCCGGGCCGCCCTGCTGGACCAGCAGCAACCCGGTGCCCTTTTCGACCTTGGTGAGAATGACGTACTTCGCCTCGTCCGGCAGGGCCCGGAACAGCACTTCACCCAGCACGATCAGATCATAGTCGCTTTCGAGACGGGTCATCAGCTCCTGCTGTTTTTCCAGGTAGCTGGTTCCTTCGTAAGGCGCGTCGTACATGTCACTTTTGGCGATGCTGCCGTGGTCATAGCACAAGTATGCCGACCAGTCCATGGCCAGGCGCTGCTGGAGTTCGATCACCTCGCGGGCGCCGCCGCGGGGGACGATGAACAGGACGCGCGGCGGGCGCGGCGCCGGCGCCGACGCCCAGGTCAGGTGCGGCGTCACATAGTCGGCGCTCAAGCCATGCAACTGGCGGCCATCGAGCTTGGCGTGGACAGTTCCCGCCGCCAGCACCGCAACCAGCAAAAGCCAAAATTGAGAAGTTTGGTGTTTCATGCGTCATCCTCTCCCTATTCAGGTGAAACAATTCCCGCAAAAAGTTTTCCGGTCGCCGGGATGCGGCGGTCAATTAAAGTCGAGTTCCAGGCGCATCCTGGCTAACAGGGCCCGCATATTGCCAGCCGCCGCCGCCAAACCAGTCAGACGCGTCAAGGGGTCCGCCGTCGCTGACGGCATTGATGTCGCCAGCCCGTCATATTCCGGCTGGAATTTCTTTTTGAGCCTTGGTTCCGGCAGGAGTTTTTCGACTTTCTGGCGCCAGTTGTCGAGGTTCTGCTGCTCCTGGGTGAGCTGGTCGGCCAGGCGGACATTCTGGACGCCGCCGCCCGTATTGAAGAGCAGCTGTTCGCCGATGGCCAGCCCCCAGGGCGGGGCCGCGCGCGTGCAGAGCAGCTCACCGACCGCCGCCGGCGGGCTCGGCGTGTCGCCGGCCCGGAAAGCGAGGTAGCCGAACTCGCCCGGATTGCTGTAGTTGCCGCCGGCCGCGGAAGTGACGCCCACGAACTTGCCGCTGGTATACGCATAGCGGACATGACAGAACATCCAGAGGTCGCCCGGCTGCGGCCGGCCGCCGAGGTCGGTCCAGGGGAAGAACGCCTCGATGATCCAGCGGTCGCTTTCCACGCCGGTCTTGGCATGCCAGGAGTCGCCGCTCCATTCGCTCAAGGTGACGGCGCCGTCGACACGCATCATGTCGCTGACCGCCCCGCCGGCGCTGATGACGAAATTGCGGAAGCCGATGCCGTTGCCGTGGCAGTCGATGTAGAGTTCGGCGCAGTCATCCGTCCACAGGCTGGGGTTGTCGCGGTCGGTGAAGCGCATCCGCAGCTTGTCGGGGCGCTCTTCATAATTGATGATGGCCACATACAAGCCGCGCTCGTCATGCAGGAGCCGGTGCTCGGTGCGCAGCTCGCCCGGCGGCGGGTTGGGGACAAAATACTTGTAGTAGGACGTATGACCCGGCGCCTGAGCCCAGCACGCCTCGTCCAACCGCCCGTCAATCCGCGGCGCTTCGGCAACGGGCGGCGATTCGTAAAACGACAAGACCCGGAACTGCGCCGTCAAACTGCCGGCCAAGGCCAGCAAAACCAGAATTGCCCGTTGCATCGCTTGCTCCTTTCGGTCTCATTCGTCCCATTCGCCCCATGATTCGTTCGCATCTCTGCCGGCTTGGGGATATGGCCCGGCCATGGCGATCCTACAGGAACTGCATCTGAGTTTCCTTCAGGTACTTCTCCTCCAGGAGCCGCGCCAGACGCTTCATCAGCGACCGCCGCAAGTCGAGTTCCACCGGCACGTTCGGATCCTGATGGGCCTCGTTGATGCGCGTGCCCACGATGAACTGGATGATGTCGCTGTCCCGGAACATCTTCAGAATCCGGGTGGCGCCATTGTCGGGCAGGCGCTCCAGGTAGGCGTCCTTTTCCAGACAGCTGGCGACCTTGGCCAGGGTGATCGTGCCCTCGGTGACCAGATCGACTCCAGCCAGGGTCGACATCGGCGGAATCTCCGGGTCGAGACCGTCGAGGCTGACTTCAATGTCCGCACCGAGTTCACGGGCGACAATGCCGGCCGTGGTTCCGCCGGCGACAATCGTCTTCCCCGGAAAATCCCGCAGATAGTCGACCATGAGCTTGTCGTTCTCCCGGTGGAAGGGCGGCCCGGTCACCACCAGCAGGCGCCGCGGATGGCGGAAGTAGACGACCCCGCAGGTGATGTCGTCCTTGGGGCAGTTCTCGTCATTCTGCGCCGCGCGCTCCACGATGTCCCGGGCCAATTCGCGGGCCGAAATGCCGGGATGCCGCCGAATCAGGCTGAGCGCATACGCACGCACCGCGTCCACGCCCCAGCCCAGCGGGAACTGGTCGCGGCCGATGCCGGACTGGGTGACGCCGTCGGAAAAAAAGATCGCCCGGTCGCCCTCCTGGGCCTGGAAGCTGGAGAAAACGACCGTGCGGTTGCCGAGGACATTGCCGGTTCCCGGCGTCAACTCACTGGTCTCCATCGCCCGTTCCAGGACATGGCCCTGGCGCAGAACCAGACAGGGTGGATTGTCATGCTCAATGATGCGGACCGTGTTGTCGCTTTCCACATCGACAATCGTGAAGGTCGAATAAGCGACTTTGCGCTGGCTGCAGACTGGCAGCGTGTCCATGATCACCTGGGCGGTCCGCCGCAGGTCGGTGTCCCGGGTGACGAACTCCAGGGCCATGGTGCTGGTCAGCGTCGCCAGCACATTCGCCTTGACGCCGCTGCCCAGACCGTCGGAAAGCACTGAGATGATGCGCTTCTGAGCCTTGATCTTACGCGACAGGAACACATCGCCGCCCACCGGCTGGGTATGCTTGCAGCACTGGTGGAAGTCGACTTCGATGAAAAAATCGTCGTCATCGCGGTTGTTCATCACGGGCGTTTCGGTCTGCCAGGGTTTTGGGGCGGTAGGATTCGATGATGTCATTGAGACTGACCTGCGACTGGGCAGCATTCTCGCCCAGCAAATAAGCGATCTTCTGCACGGTTTCCATTTGTTTGTGAATGACTTCCTGGGCCTTGCGGATGACCTGTTCCTTCTGCACGGCCGGTTCGGTGATGTCCCGCATCACGCAGCCGACAATCCGGTGCGGCTCAATCGTGAAAATGGTGACATTGTACACCGAGCCGTCGTTTTCCAGCTCGCGGTAGGTGATGTCCTGCCCGGTCTCCAGGACCTGGCGAAAATACTTGACCAGGAACGGCACCAGCTTGGTCGCATTGGCTCCTTCCAGGCCAGGCGCCGCCGCAAACGCCTCCTGGGCCTCCTCGCCCAGGAGCTCGGCCATGCGGATATTGCATTCGACCACCCGCATGTCTTCACGGACGATCATGACCCCGGACGGCATGGTCTGAATCAGTGCGTTGGCCGTCTTGTTGGCCAGCTTGCGCATGTACGACACGCACATCGACGGCTCCGCCTTCTTCTCCAGAAGCGCCACCGCGAAGTCGCGGCAGCTGTTGTAGCCGCAGCCGGAACAGTTCAATTCATCTTCAAAGCTGTACTTGCCGATGGAACGCAGGGCCTCGTTGATTTCCTGGGTGGAAAAGACTTTCGCCTGGACCGGCGGCCCCTGCCGCGGCAGCCCGGTGTCGACCTGCCGCGGCCGGGGCAGCTCGGCCGGGTCGTACGCGACGTTGCTGATGATTTCACGGCGCTTCAGGAAAGTCGACTGCTCGTGGTGGCCGACCGGCCCGTTGACGCAGCCGCCTTCACAGGCCAGCAATTCCAGGAACAGCGGCCGGGACAGCTCGGCTTCCTGCAGCCCTTCCAAGGCATTGACGATATTGCCGATGCCGGACAAGGCCATGAAATCCATGTCAATGGCCGGGCAGTTGCCCTTGATGCCGGCGATCATGCCGCCGTCAACCGGGTACAATGACCCTTCGCGGGCGGCAGCCGGCACAAAATGGTCTTCCGGCGTCGGCTGGATCTGGGTCAGGTCAAGGCCTTCGCTGAGCAGCCACTCACGCAAGTTGTTGAAGCTGAGCGCCTGGCTGAGCAGCTCCGGGTGCTGGTCGGCCTCCAGCTTCTTGCCGATGCACGGACCAATGAAGACGACCTTGGTGTCGTCACCATAGATTTTCTGCAGGAGTCGTGCATGGGCCTGCGCCGGCGAGCAGGCATCGGCGATCCACGCCGCCTGCTCGGGGTGATACTTGTTGAGCAGTTCGACCACGACCGGACAGGCCGAGGAAATGAAGATTTTCCGGTCGGGTTCCTGCTGCAGCAGCTCGGCCATGGCGCTCGACACTTCCTGCGCGCCCAGGGCCGTTTCCGAAACGCCGGTGAAGCCGAGCCGCTTCAGGGCGGCAACCAGGTTCTCCGGCGGGACGCCGGCAAATTCCGTACGATAAGACGGCGCCAGGGAAACAAGCACCCGGCCGCCATCCTTCAGCAGCTGCTTGACCCGCCCGACATCAGCGCGCACCCGCTTGGCATTGAACGGGCAGACCTTGGTGCACTTGCCGCAGGCAATGCACAGTTCCGGAATGATGTTCGCGCTGCCGTTTTCGATCTTGATGGCCTTGACCGGACAGCTGCGCACGCAGCGACAACAATCCTGGCACTCGTTCTTTTCCGTGTAAATGGGATGTGGCAACTGCGGTTGTGTCATGTCAAGCCTGTTGGTTCAGAGACCCGCCGGTACGTGGCGACAAAGCATCCGGGGACGAGGCCACCAAAGAGACAGCCAGCTCCGTCACGACTTGGCGGGAAAATGCTTGTTGAGCAAATCCAGGCAGGTATTGGCGTCCACCTGATTATAGGACACGCCGTCAATGACCAGGTTCGGTCCCTCCTTGCAGTTGCCATGACAGAGGTCGCCACGCAGTTTCACCGACACGTCCAGGCCATGGCGCCGCAAAAAGTCCTGAATCACCGCCAGATTCTTGTTGTTGCCTCGAGCAAAACACGAACTGCCCATGCAAATCAAAATTTCAACCATCGGCTGTGCCTCCTTGCCAAACCTGGAAATGTCTGTCACGGCCTATCCAAA
>CAYOUR010000176.1:0-9022 GCA_964407145.1 uncultured Lentisphaeraceae bacterium
ACCCGTCCAAAAAGTCCAATCATAGAACAGGCAGTGCTTCGCCTGGGGACGCCCCGCAGGGCCGCCCTTCAGGCCGCGGCCAATGCCCGTTGATCTGACAGTGGCTTTAAGTGGCTTTAATAAGATGTGCCAGTCCACAACGTCTCCGCCGCGAAGCGGAAAAAGCCCCGAAGGGGCGAGACATAACAGCCCAGGGCAAGCACGCCGAAGGCGTGCGCCGCCCTGGGTAAAGGCAAATGTTCATTGAGCCCTGAAAGGGCGACACATAAACCTGGACGACATCCGGCAGTCTGAAAGTTCACAAATGTTCATCACAAGATTTCGCACATTACCTAATTTTTCATGGCCTGCCTGAAGGCTTTGAAATTAAGGATAAAGCACATTCCGACCATGATCAGGGCGGTGCCGCCAATGGTCCAGGCATTCATCTGTTCACCGATGAGCATCCAGGCGAAGAGACAAGCCAAGACGGGTTTCAGGAAAAAAGACATGGAGGCCCCGAACGCCGAAGTCCTGGCGATACCGAAATATAGCAGGTAGTAGGCCAGCGTGGTGCAGACCAGGACCATGTAGAGCATTTCCGGGACGACCGCGCCGATTTCGGCGTAGGTGTCGGCGTTTTTCCGAAGCAGGGCCACCGGCAGCGTCAGCAGACCGCCAAAGAACGACGATGCGCCCATGAACAGCATGGGGCCGTACTTGGCCGCGTGGCGCCGGGCATAGCAGACACTGAAACTGAAGCACAGGGCCGACAGGGACATCACCAAAATGGCATAGATGGCCCCGCGCGTCGGCGCGCCGGACTCCCCGATGAACAGGGACACGCCGAGTATTCCAAAAATAATCGCGCCCCATTTCCGCCAGCTCCAGGCCTCGTTGTTGATGAAACGGGCCAGAACGGCCGTGAACACACCATTGGCACTGAATACGACGGCCGAAGAAGACGCGTTGACAAACATTTCGATGGCGGCATGAAACAAGCTGATCGAGACCGTGATGCCGATGGTGCCGTTGACCAGGAACAGCCACAGATCTTGACGGTTCAGACGATTACCCCGCCGAAAATAGCCCGGTAAGGACAACGCCGATAAAATGACGCCGGTCAGAAAAAACCGCAGGAAAACCATGGTGAACGGATCGACATCCGCCTTGAAGTTGATTTTCTTGCCCACAATTTCAACTGTACTGAACAACGCGATACTGACAAATAAAGCCAGCCAGCCGACCAAAACGGATTTATTCTTCATGCTTCTCCTGAATGACAATGGTTCCTGCTTTTACATGGTAAATAGAATCAGGCCGGTTGAGTTCGGCCGGAATGGCCGTGCACGCCAGCAGGACTTGACTGCAGCATGACAGCTCGGCGAAAAATTGCCGCCGATGGAAGGCGTCAAGTTCGCCATAGACATCGTCGACGATCAGGGTAACGTCATCCTTGCCGCGGCGCCGGCGGATGATGTCCAGGCAGGCGAAGCGCAGGGCCAGGGAGGCCATGCGGGACTCCCCCTGGGAGCCGTAATGGTTCAGCGACTTGCCGTCGAGGATGCAGCTCAGGTCGGCGCGGTGCGGACCGATGGCCGTATTGCCATAGCGGCAATCACGCTCGTACGACTTTTCCAGCCCCTGCCGGTAGGCCTGGTCAACCTTGTCAGCGTCATCATCGCAGGCCTGCAGGAGGTTTCCCAGCCGTGACAAGTAACGTACTTCCAGGCGGCGACCAGGCGTCAGCAGCCCGGCCGATTTTTCCTGGAGCGACTGATTGACCTCCCGGGAAAATTCCTTGCGGGCCAATTCCACGGCCACGCCTTCTCGAATCATCTGCTGATCGTACGCAGTGATCATGGCGCGGGGGTATTTGTCCGGATTTCGAAGCATGGCATTGCGGCTTTTCAGGGCATTGCCATACGCCTGCAGATGGCGGAGATATTCCGGTGACGACTGGCTGATGGCGATGTCCATGAACCGGCGCCGCAACAGGGCTTCGCCCTGAATCAGCTCTAAATCCTGGGGGATGAAGGTCACGCAGATAAATTGGTTGATGAAGTCACTGGCCCGGTATACGGGCTGATGATTGACGAGAAGTTTTCTTTCCACTCCTTGCGCAACGGCCAGGTCGACGGCCTGGCCGTCGGCGTCACGGGCTTGGCCGCTGAGCACAAACCCATCCCTCTTCCACGCAATCAGGTCGGCCAGTCGGGTAGTCCGGAACGACCGGACCAGGGACAGATAATAGACGGCTTCGAGCAGGTTGGTCTTGCCCTGGCCGTTCCGGCCCATAAAACAGTTCATGCCGGAATGAAAATCAATCCGGCATGAGACATAATTTCGAAAATCAGTCAGGCGGATATGATTGAGCACGTTGCCTCATCCGCGCATCGGCATCAGGACATACAGGAACCCCTCATCGCCGGAAATCACGACCGGGCTGTAATCGTCCTTGAACTGCATGATGAGCTGATCACAGTCAAGATACTTGAGCGGCTCATTGAAGAACAGGGGGTTGAAGGAGATGGTGACAGGGTCGCCTTCATACGAGACATCAACCGGCTCACTGGCGTCACCGACATCCGCGCTGCTCGCCGAGACGACCAGTTGGCCATCGCTGATCTGCAGGCGGACCGAGGCGCTATTGTCGCTGACCACCATCGCGACGCGGTTGAGTACCTCCGCGAACGTGGCCCGCGGAATCGCGACCGAACGCGTGAAATTATCCGGAATGACTTGACGGAAGTTGGGATACGTGCCTTCCACCAGCTTGGTCATGATAACCGTATCAATTGTTTCAAAGACCACGCAGGCCTGATTCAGGCGGACCTTGACATCACCGTTGCCGTCGAGACCTCGGGACAGTTCCGCCGAGGCCTTGTTGGGCAGGATGACATCACCGTCGGTGGTGGCCGTATCGGTCAGCGGCTTTTCGACCAGGGCCAGACGTCTCCCATCCGTGGCAGCGATGGTCAGCACGGCGTTGCGGACGCTGAACAGCACGCCGTTGAGCTGCTTGCGGGTCTCATCGGCGCTGCGGGCATAGGAGACCTTGGCGATATTCCTGACCAGTTCATGCGTCGGCAGCGTGAAGGACCATACTTCCTCAAAGTCCCCCAGAGGCGGAAATTGTCCGGCGTCCAGTCCGCGCAGGCGATAATGGGACTTCTGGCAGGACAACGAGCTGATTTCATCCTCGTCACAGATGAAATAGACATCGCCGGCCGGGAAGGCGGCCGCGATCTGGGACAGTTTCTTTGCCGGAAGCGTGGTCTTGCCTTCTTCCTCAACCAAGGCCGGGACGCTGGTTCGGACCGACACTTCGAGATCGGAAGCCGTGACGATCAGGCGGTCGCCGCTGGCTTCCAACAAAAAGTTGTTCAGCACCGGGAAGGTCACCCGGGGGCTGATGGCGCACATGGCTCGCTTCAGGGCAGTATTCAGATGTTCTTTCGTGACCGAAAATTTCATGGTAGTTGTCTTTCCCCATTGCGCGTTGAAGGTCCCAGCCGGACCGGGACGCACCGGCCCGCCACCGGCAGAGCAGTCTATATTATGATGAGTATTGTAGTAATCAATACAATATTATTATGCAAAGCCAGTTTTCAAGTTGGTTCAGTTAATTATATGATTCCGAACGACATCTATAGAATAAAAACCTTTCTGCAAGGTGTTGGTAAGATGGTGATAAATATAACCCACAACGTTGTCCACATGATTTACACAGGGCATTTCCCGGGTTGTTACCGGGAGTCTTCGACCGGTGCATCAGGCTTGTTGGTGGATTGGTGCAGGCGTTTTTTGAGGAATTGGCTTTTTTCCAGCAGGGATGGCAGGGCGCGGGTGCCGGCCAGTCCATCGCTGACTGCCACGGCGGCAGGCTGGTCAGTTCGGCCATGCGTGCCTTTGGGCCTCCGGCAGTCGGTGCTGGTTGAGATAAGGGGTATCTTCCAGAACAGCTCACAGGGGTCGAAGCCGATTTTATTATGAATGTCGACATGGCTGGCGTAGTCGGGTGCTTCGCGGTTGGAGTCCCACCAGGGATAAGCGAACCAGGCGCCCGGTTCCGCAGTCAGCACCAGTTCGCCGCTTTCCGGGTGTCCCAGGTCGATGTCCGTCGGCGGGCAGGCTTGGGCGACGCCTGGAAGCGCGGCCAGCAGTTCTCGCACCCGGGGCAAATCCCCAGGCTGGTTGATGAACACGTGGGCAATCTGGTGGTCACACAGGGCAAAGGCCCGGCTGTCATGCAGGTCCGGGTACAGACGTCCAGACACCCGCCGGCAGTGGAACAATCCGGCTTCACGCAAGGTATGATTGGGGAACACGGGTCGGCTGGCTGGGGTGATGGCATAATCGCCCCAGACCATCAGGTCGTAGCCGTATTTATCGGCCGCCATGACCAGGAGTTGCAGGCAGTCGGCCAGGACGGTCACTTCGGGGCCGATCAGGCGGTCGTTGTCCGGCCCATGGCATTGCTGGCAATAGTCAAGATGGGGCAGGTAGGTCAGCAGGATGTCGGGTTCATATTTTTGGATGATGGCCCTGGTTGCGGCAGTGATCCATTGAGTGGACTTGCGATTGGCGCCGGGCCCCCAGTAGTCAGCCAGGTTGAATGGTTTTCCAACGGCGGCATTGAGCCAGTCTTCCAGTTCTGGGGGTCGTGTCTGGCAGGCTTGGAGCATGCCGCCATGATGTCGGTGAATCGGGGCTGGTGACACCAGGTAGTCCACGTCCTCGCCGAGATTTTGTTGGTGGAAGAGCATGGCGCTGGTCTGTCCCTGATGTCGGCCTCGGGCCCAGATCCGTTCGCCTTGCACGAGGCGTGCCGATTGTTGCCAGAAGTCGACTCGACGGGTTTGCCGGTCAAAACGGCCATTGGCAACGATGCCATGCCGCGCGGGCGGCAGGGCGGTTCGCATGGTCGCCTGCGCCGGGCAGGTGACAGCCGGAAAGACGGCCTGGCAGGGGTCGAAGGTCAGGCCAATGCCTGCCAGCCGGCTGCGGTGGCGTTCCACCAGCTGGTAGCCCAGTCCGGCGCATTGGACAAGCAGGAGTTTTCGAGGCTCAGGCATGGTGGTGGCGAATGGAAGTGACGCGGTGCGTGGCCGGTGGCTGCCGTGAAAAGTATGTCGAGGTTGTCCGATAAGTCTGAATTCGATTCCGCAGTCTGCACGATACTGGGCTCCATGGAGAAGATGATGCCGCGCTGGCTTCGGACCGGTTTTCAGCGCGGCGCCGGCGCTTCAGCTGGATGATATCTTATTGCCGATCAGGGTTGCAAGAACCCAGCATCCGAACATGGCGGTGATGATTTCCAGGGCGTGGTTGAAACCGGCCAGGGCAATCCAGGCAGACTGCCAGAAGATCAGCGACCGGATGAGCCGACCGATGAGCGCCCGCATCTTGACCGGCGGAGTAGATTTGTTGAAGACGGCCAGGCCGGCGTAAAAATTGACGGCGACGGCCACCAGCAGGCAGCCGAGGCTGACCCCGCCGCAGGCGCGCAGCACGGCGATGGGAATGAAGGGCAGGGTGAGCAGCCAGCCGGCCAAGAAGGCGATTGCGGGGACGAAGACATTATCCTTGGGAATTTGGGTACGATTTTCACCGTCTGCCAGCCATGTCACCATGAAAATATGGGTCGACAAGGCCAGAACGGGCGGGAATATGCCGATGGGCACGGCTACGACACTGGCTCCGAGAAGAAAATTCATGCCGCGGCATAGCCCCATGGCGGTGGCGCCGGGGGTGAGATGTTTTTTCAGGCGAAGATTGTAGGCGATGATCAGCAGGCTCAGGATAATCGCCACCAGGAAAGGCCGCTGTCCATTCAGGCCGGCCAGAAGCAGGGCGGCAAAAAGGCAGATCAGCGCCGCCAGAGTGGCTTGGGTGGTGGTGATCTGCCGGCTGGGCAGGGGCCGTTCCGGCCGCAGGCGGCTGTCTTCGGGAAAGTCGCACACGTCATTGGTCATCGTGCCGAAGCAGTACAGCAGAAGCGAGCATAGCGACATGCCGATCATGCTCCAGACGCTGAACTTGAAGCCGGTGATGGCCGAGGCCAGGACCGCTCCACCCAGCATGTCCCCCGGCACAGTGAGGAGATTGGGCAGACGGACCAGGCGGCTCCACGGCAGCAGCACGGTGCGGTACAGCCGTGACAGGGTCGCGCGGAACGCACCAGGCTCCGACGACGATGAATAACGGCGCAATCGTGACTTTGGTGTGGTGAGCATGATGTTGTGTCCTCCACCTGATCAGATGTCTCTACTGCCCGGCGGGCGACTCTGCCCACAGGGTGTCAACGACATGCCAGTCATCCAAATCAGTGAACAAGACCGTCTCCAAGGAAAGTAATTGGAATTCCTGGCAATTCAATCCAGCCAGGGTGTTAATCAGCTCGGTGTCGGTTTGAAAGCTGGAATCCCTCACCCCGTTGCGAAGGAAGACCAGCCGATAGGCGTTTTCCCGCGCGGGATCGAGTTTCCGGCATTCCGGGACAGGAAGACCGGCGGCGGCAAAGGATGGCGCTGGTGACGACGCCCCGGATGCCGCTGGCTTCGCGGATGCCGTTTTGCGGGCGGACAGCTTCGATTTGCGCAGCGAGGGCAGGCCGGTCGGCAGCGGGAATGGATAGTCGACATCGTCCAGAAGACGACGGATTTCCTGTTCACATTTCCAGACCACGACCAACTCCGCTTCGCGCTGGCGAAGCAGATCAATGATCGTGATGTCTCTGGAGAAGGTCATATCGGCGTCAAGTTCCGTTGTCGGAGGCGTTTTGGGCGAATCGGGCCTGGCGGCTGCTGGCAAGGCGGGCTGGCAACCGTGGCGGCAAAAGTCACCGGCGGTGGTTCAGTCCTGTCTGGCGTTGGCCGTCGTGCCTTCGGGGACACGGCCGGCGGGTGGACTTTGCGGTCGGGCGTGTCGTGTCAGAGCGCGTTGCTGGAGGCATCAGGCCTTGGTTTTGTCGGCTGCCGGTGCGGCCGGGGGCTTCTTGTCGGCGCCTGGGGTGGATGCCGCGGGCGTTTGGGCATGGGTCAGCGCCGCGGCCTGAGTGGACACCGCGGGTTTTTTCTTCTTGGCGGTGGCGGCTGTGCTGGTAAAGCCGGCGACCGGCAGCGGCGGTTCCGGGAAGATGAAGACGCCGGGCTCGCCCATGATGGTCTCAACCTGGTTTTCCAGTTCGGCAATGCGGCGGTACGCCTCTTCCCGTTCCTTGAGCAGCGCGTCGACTTTCAGGCGGGCTTCATAGGCCGCCTTGATTGTCTCCGCATCCGCGCGCATGACAATTTCGACAAATGTCAAGGGCGCTGTTGACAATGGTGCTTTGGCCATTTTTGTCTCCTGGTGATGGTGGCGGTAACACGAAATAAAGGGACATTATGCAGAAGGTGTTCAGGTTTCGCCGGTGACTTTGCCGATCAGACGCCGCAGCAGCGACGGTTTGCCCGGCGGTGACGGCTCGGCCGCGGCCGCCTCAGCGGCCGGAGGTTGCGGCGGTTCGGCCGGCTGGCGTTGGGCCAGGTTGGCGACCGCAGCCGCAGCCGTATCCTGGTCTTCGTCTTCAACCAGATTTTCCAGAATGGACTGGACCGTTTCCGGGTTTCTGGCCAATTCTCGACGGACGACGGGTGATTGGTCCCGACCCAGCTTGGCCATGATGGCGATTGGCATCGGCCGGCTTCTGGCCGCCAGGGCACGAATCGTCGGCAAAACGTGGTCTGCCAGGTGGCGCAAGGTCGCGTTGGCCAGTTGCCGGCCGCAGTGGCCATGCCAGGCGAGATGGTAGGCGACTGCGTCGTCACCTTGTTCGAGGAGCACAGCCACCGTCTCCGGCGCCAGTTCCGGGCGGCTGGCCAGGACTTTGCCCAGGGACGGTTCGCCCAGGCCGGCCAAATGCATGACTACTGGTTGGGACAGGCCGTGATTGCCGGCCAGGGCCAGGCGGAGGCCGCCATCCTTTGACCGTGCCAGAAGCAGGGCCGCGTCATCACAGAGAAAGGGATTGGCCGCCAGGATTTGCCTGGTTGCCAGGCTGGCGGAAGTCGCCAGTTCCAGCTGGGCCGGGTCGATGAGGTTTTTCAGGGCGGCCATTCGGGCCTTGAGCGCCTCGTCACCCGTCTTGGCGAATCCGAGCATTTCATCGGGAGTCAGGGCTTTGCGGGATACGGCCTCGCGCTGGATGTCGGCATGGGAGCTGAAAATCAGCGATTCGAGCACCTTGTCAGGCAGTTGTTTTCGTGCCAGGAGGAGGCGTTGTTGCAGATGTTCATCGGCGTCCGCCCATTTCAGCAATTCGGCGGCGGGCTGTTTCGGGGCCAGAATGGCCTTGGCCTGGACGGTGAAATCGCGGTCGTCGGCCAGGGCCTGCTGCACCTCTTCATCCAGTCGCGTCGACTTCAGCAGGCTGGCCCGGACAAAGGGGACCGGGTCTTCGCTGAGGCGGGTCTGGATGCGCGGCGAAATGGCGTGGTTTTCTGCCAGGGCGACGCGGACTCCGGGCAGCGGGTCTTCGCAGAGGATGAGGGCGGTCTGCGGGCTGATGCTGCGGCTGGACGCAACGGCCCGGCGGACTTCCGGATTCTCATGCCGGGCCAGCTGCTGCAGGATGGTCTTCGGTGTACGCGGATTGTCCGCCAGGTGCGCCAGGGCCTCGAGGCTGTGGGTCGTCTCGAACAATTCCTCCAGAATCCGGCTGGGGCTGTCCGGGCAGCCGGCCAGGAAGATTTGCACATTGACGTATTGATGGTTGGCGGCCAGGTCGCGCAGCATCTGGGTCGGGAGGTTGCCCCCTTTGAAGAGACGCAGGGCGTGTTCAGGGTCGGCCATGACCTCCCTTAATAGTTCCGCTTTGTCTGTCACCATCGCCATGCCGCTGTTTTATCCCCACGTCTTGTTCCTGACTTCCGACAACTGTAAATATAAGTGCAAAGGGGCAAAAAGAAAGCGGTCCGGTCAGTTCTCACCAGGCGAAATGGTACCCGGTCACCCATTGATAATGACGGTCAACGTGCGAACTGTGGTGATAGGCGCTTGA
>CAYOUR010000177.1:0-9021 GCA_964407145.1 uncultured Lentisphaeraceae bacterium
GGTGTTCCGGTCAAGGCCCAGCCGCTGCAGTTCGGCGGTGATTCGCCCGACCTGGCTGTCCAGCAGGGAGATTTCCCCCAGGTACTGGGCGACCAGGGGCGACCAGTCCTTCCAGGTCCAGTCGGCAATGCCCCAGGAACGCAGCTGCTGGCTCTGGATATACGGCTTGTCGCGGAAGTCCTCGGCAAAGCTGGGCCAGGGGGGGAGCCGCGCCTGGTCGTACATGTCGGCAAAAGGCCTGGGGACGACATTGGGCAGGTGCGGCTCACTCGGGTCCCAGCGGATCAGGAACGGCTCACCCGGCGAAGATGCGGCCTGGCGCAGGGCGCCGATGACATGACCGGCGCCCCAGGCCAGGCGCGACTGCTCGGGGGAAATGGACTCATCGCAGCCGTAGAATGGGATGCCGCCTGGCCGGGGCGGCAGGTTCTGCTCCGCCCGCCAGGCCTGGTAGTCCCTTTCCGGAATGACATGGTGGAAGCCGTAGTCATGCGGCGAGCGGGCCTTGCCGCCCAGCCATTTGCCGATGAAGGTCATGCGGTAGCCGGCGCCAGCCAGGATTCCCGGAAAAGCGGGCAGGTCGACGGCCGGCCGCGGCGCCTCGGTATCGGCATTGGCGATGCTGAGATGACGGCAAGGCCAGACGCCGTGCAGGAGGCTGTTGCGCGCCGGTGTGCAAATCGGCGACGACGTGAAGGCGCTGCTGAAGTTGGCGCCCTCGGCCGCCAGCTGGTCCAGGCAGGGGGTTTGCACGATCGCATGGCCGTTGACGCCCAGACAGTCGGCCCGATGCTGGTCCGCTACGATCAACAGGATGTTCGGTTGAGCCTGCGGCATGATTCCCCCTGTTTGTTGGCGTCTGGCTGGCCCCCTTGCCAGGCGGCCCTCGCCAAGGGTCCGGTCAGCTGATTCGGACGAATTTCGCCGTGAACATGGCGTCGCAGTCGGCATCCCACGGCCAGACCTGGGACATGCCGTCGGTCTGCCGGCCGGTGATCGGGCAGGCAAACGGCTGCAGCGCGAAGTCGGCGTTCTCGGCCAGGAAACGGTTCACGAGGTCCTGGTTTTCAGCGGCAAAGCAGGAGCAGGTCGAATAGACGAGCGTGCCGCCGGCGGCGACGGCCCGGGAGGCGTGGGTGAGAAGGCGATGCTGCAGGCCGGTGAATTCCGGCAGCTCCTCCGGCCGGGTCGTCCAGCGCGCGTCGGGGTTGCGTCGCCAGGTGCCGGAGCATGAGCACGGCGTATCGACCAGGACGCCGTGGAAATGGCGATGGTACCTGGGCACGTCAATGCCGAGCCATTCCTTGCAGGTGATGTTCGGATACTGCGCCCGCCGGGCGCGGAGCTTCAGGTCCTGAAGCTTGTACAGGCGGTTGTCCGTGGCCAGGACCGAACCCTTGCGCTGCATCAGCCAGGCCAGGTGCAGCGTCTTGCCGCCGGCGCCGGCACAGGCGTCCCACCACATTTCCCCGGGCTTCGGGGCGCAGATGCAGCCCACCGCCTGCGAGGCGATGTCCTGGACTTCGATGCGGCCCTCCCTGAACGCCTCCAGGGCGCGCAGGTTGACGGCCGGTGCGGCGGTCGCCTGCAGGGCGTGCGGCAGGCGCTGGTGGCTCTCGACCCTGATGTTGTCTCGTCCGAGCTCGGCAATCAGCCGGTCCAGGTCATTGGTCTGCGCCCGCAGCCAGAGCGGCGGCCGGACCTGCATGACTTCAATCAGTTCGGACAGAGGCCGCGGGGGCTGAATCATCTCGGCCGCCCAGCTTGGAATGAGGTCATCAACCGGCAGGGGCAGGGACACGTTGAAATGAGCCAGGAAGGGCTTCAGGAGGCGTCGCCGCTCCCGCAGGGGTGTTGTCCGGGCCGTTGGAAAGTCCATGGCCGGCAGGTCGATTCTGGCCTGGTAAAGCCACCAGGCCACGGACTGAGGCAGCTCCGGCCTGGCTTCCAGGTACCAGGCGGCCGAGAAGCAGGCGAACCAGAGGAATTCCGGCAGCGGCCGTTGCAGGGGGCGGCCGGCGGCCATGGCGGCGGTGAACTCGGCCGGGGCAAGATGGCGCAGCCAGCCCCACCAGCGCAGAACCGCAAACAGCGTCTCGCCGATGACGCGGCGGTCGCGGGCGCCCAGCTGGCGGCGTTGCCGGAAGATGGCGCCCAAACAGCGGTCGGCCGGCTGGCGCTCCAGCAGGGAAGCGACGAGGACTTCGGCCACCACGGCGGCGCAGGTGCTGGAGTGGGTGGCAATGCGCTTGGAGGGAATGTCTGACATGATGATTTGCCTGCGTGCAAGGGGTTGAAGCGTTCCTGGAGCGATGCGCCTGGCGGTCGGGGCGCGGCCGTGGTCAGGCCTTTCGGGCGGCCTCTTCGGCGGCCTGGACAGTATTGTGCAGCAGCATGGTGATGGTCATGGGGCCGACTCCGCCGGGGACCGGGGTGATATGCGACGCCTTGGCCCGGACAGGCTCGAAGTCGACATCACCGACCAGCCGGTAGCCGCGAGGGGCGGCCGGGTCGTCAACGCGGTTGACGCCGACGTCGATGACCGCGGCTCCGGGGCGGATCATATCCGCGGTGATGGTACCTGGCCGGCCGGCGGCGGCGATGACGATGTCGGCCTGGCGGGTGAAGGAAGCCAGGTCGCGGGTGCCGGTATGGCAGATGGTGACGGTGGCATTGCCGGTCGCGGCCTTCTGCAGCAGCAGGTTGGCCAGGGGCTTGCCAACGATGTTGCTGCGGCCGACGATGACGGCGTGCGCGCCCGAAATCCGGATGCCGGAACGGACCAGGAGCTGGATGACGCCGTGCGGCGTGCACGGCAGAAAGGCCTTTTCGCCGATGACCATGCGACCGACGTTGACCGGATGGAAGCCGTCGACGTCCTTGGCCGGGTCGATGGCCATGATCACCTGGGCCTCGTCAATGTGCCTGGGCAGCGGCAGCTGCACCAGGATGCCGTGGATGCGCGGGTCATGGTTCAGGCGGTCGATCAGCTGCAGCAGGCGTTCCTGCGGACAGTCGGCCGGCAGCCGGTTGTCATCTGAATACAGGCCAGTCTCCGCGCAGGCCTTCTCCTTGGCGGTCACATAGGACTTGGAGGCCGGGTCGTCACCGACCAGGATGACGGCCAGGCCGGGAGTGACCCCGGCTGCGGTTTTCAAAGCTTCGACTTTGGCCTTCAGTTCGGCCCTGATGTCGGCCGCGACCTGTTTGCCGTCAATGATGATGGCAGGCATGGGCAATCTCCTGGTGATGCAAATGAAAGACTCGGGCACGGGTGCGGGGGCATATCCCCGGCATGGGCTTCAGGCGGCGTACGGCTGGCAGGGGTTGCGGCTGGCAGGCGCCGGCCGGCCAGCGCGCAACCTCGTGGCGGTTCAGAGGATTTCCAGCAGTTCGACCTGGAAGACGAGGGTGGAGTTGGGGCCGATCTCCGGCCCGGCGCCCTGCGCTCCATACGCCAGTTCCGGCGGGATGACGAGTCGGGCCTTGCCGCCCGGACGCAGGTGCTGCAGGCCTTCGGTCCAGCCGGGGATGACGCGGTTGAGCGGGAATTCAGCCGGTTCGCCGCGCTTGTACGAGGAGTCGAATTCCTTCCCGTCGATCAGGGTGCCGGAGTAGTGGACGCGGACGGTCGAATCGGCCTTCGGGGCGTCGCCCTGTCCGGGAGCGAGGACCTCGACCTGCAGGCCGGAGGCGGTGGTCACAACGCCGGCACGGGCGGCATTTTCCTTGCGGAAGGTGTCGCCGGCGGCGGTGTTGTCTTCCCGGCCCTGGCTGGCTTCCTGTTCCAGACGCTGCTGGAAGGCCTGCATGGTCTGCTGGAATTCCTCCTGCTTGATCTTGGGCTCACGGCCTTCGGCAATGGTGATGAAGGCGTCCAGGAAGGTTTCCAGGTCAAGGCGGAAGGGCAGCCGGCAGATTTTCGCGCCGATGTCGATCCCGATGCAATAGGAGACCTTCTTGTCTTCAGTGGCGAAGTCGGATGTCATGATGTCGAATTCTTTCGGGTCTGGGAGGCTCTGGGGGTGTAATCGGGACGTCAGTCCCGGACGACCGGCAAAGGCGCCGGGACGTTGATGTACGAGGCATGGAGGCAGGCAATGCCGAGGTCGTTTTCATCGCTGACCGCGAACCCGGCCCGGGCGAGGCACTCCGTCAGCCGGCCGGCGTCAAGCAGCCCGGCGGTGGCGATGTCGACCGCGGCGCCGAACAGGTGGTAGGAGATGTAGCCCTGCTGGCGCTGGCGGAGGACTTGGTAGGCCTCGTCCGCCGAGAGTGGTGCCTGCTTGTCCTCCGCGGCGGCGACCAGCTGGCGGATATAGTCCGGGTAGCCATGCCGGCAGTACATGGCCTCCAGCTGGGTCCGGCTGAAGCCGGCCATCAGCTCGGCGCAATGCCGCAAGGTGCGGCCGGCGGAGGTGACGGTGATGGCCTGGCCGGTCTGGCGGCGGTACTCGTCAGCCGCCGTTGCCAGGGCGGCCGCCACCTCCGGCCGGAGCGCCGCAAGATTCTCGGATGAACAGGTGTATTGATAGGAAAGCATGGCTTATGGCCTCGGATGGCGCGAAAAGGCCGGAGAACGGCCCCGGTTCAGCGGCCGGCCGCAGCGGCGCGGCCGGCCGCTGGCGCCGTCTCCTGGCCTTGCTTGGCCGGGACGGCCCGCGGCCCGGGCCGGAGCACATTCAGCAGGTCGGGGAAGGATTGGATGACAGCATCGGCACGCTGGTCGTCCTGGATGCCGAAGCCATAGGCGCAGAAGCAGGCCCGGAGCCCGGCGGCACGGGCGGCGCCGAGGTCGGTGCGGTGGTCGCCGATCATCCAGGAGCCGTCCACCGTACTGCCGGCCAGTTCCACGGCCAGCAGCAGCGGCTCCGGCCGCGGCTTCAGGTGCGGGCACCGTCCTCCGCCGACAATGACGTCCAGAAGCTCGCCGAGCCCCGTAGCCGCGCACAGTTTCCGGGCCTCGGCCTCCGGCTTGTTGGTCACCACGGCGAGGCGCCAGTCGTCTTTCAGGACACGCAAAGTCGTCTCAACGCCTGGATACAGGCAGGTCTGGTCAAGCATATGGTCGCGATAATGCCGCTGCATGACAGCGACGGCCTCTTCGAGGTCCCAGGGCCTGGCCAGGTCGCTCAGGGCCCGGTTCATGAGGTTGTAGATGCCGTCGCCGACCAGGCTGGTGACGGCAGCCAGCGCCAGCGGCGCCAGCCCGAAGTCGGCGCGGGTCAGGTTGACGGCACAAGTCAGGTCGGCGCGGGAGTCGATCAAGGTGCCGTCAAGATCAAAAATCAAAGTAGGCATGGTCACACGGAAAGGATGGGGGGGATTGTCGTTGCGGCTCAGACCAGGTTTTTCGGCCTGGGCGGCTGGTTTTTCTGCATTTTCGGTGGTTTGGGCCCATAGGGGACGAAGAGACCACGGCGGCGATAGGCGGCGACTTCGATCAGGCCGCCCGGCTGATTGAAGTTCTGCCGGATGTCCGCCAGGTCCCCTCCGGCCACGCGCTGATAAAGCGCGGCGGCGGCATCCTGGTTGCGGGCGATGATCCACAGGCGGCTCGGCGCCCTGGGCGGGGCGAAGCCGTCGGGAAGGCGATTGATCGCCATGACGGCGCCGCGCTGGCCGCCGGACAGCTGCCAATACAGCCGGAAAGTCGGGAAGTCGTATTCATCCGTCAGGACCACGGCTCCGTCAAGCCATTGCTGTTCGGCCATAATGGTGGCCAGATGACGCAGTTCGTCGGCGCCGCGGTAGTACTGCTGGACGAGGTTATTGGGGGTGATTCCCCGCCGGAGCTGGGTGTCGGTGACGGCCTCGGCCGCCCGTTCCCAGACAAAGCCGTTGGCCACGACCAGCAGGGCGACCAGTCCAAAAGGCCCATGCCGGACGGGCGCGAAGGCGCGGCCGGCAAGGAGGGCGGCCAAGGTCACGGGCGGCAGCAGCACCAGGAACACGCGCGGATAGGGCGCCTGGCCGGCCCGGGCGGCCAGCAGCACGGCTGCGACCACGAGGACGGCGCCGGCAGCCAGCACGGTGGCCGTCATGACCGGCGGCACGGCCAGGCGCGGCCGGCGGCCGGAAGGGGTATCCGAGGCCAGGGCAAGCGCCAGGGCCGGGTCCGGCGCCGGCCGCGGGGTCCAGACATAACGGCGGAACAGAGCCAGGACGCCGCCCAGGACCAGGACACCGGCAAAGAGCCCGGCATGTGCCAAGGTCGCCAAGGCGACGTTGCCCGCCACCAGCCAGGACGAGGACCAGCCGCCAGGCTCACGGCTGACCGCCAGAAATTTATCCCAGAGGGTGAAGTAATAGCTGAAGCCGGCAGCGGCGGCGGCCACTCCCGGCAGTGGCCGCAGAAGCCACTCGCGCCAGGGACGCCCGGCCCGCCACAGGACGGCTGCGACCGCCAGTGTCAGCACCGGCGCCAGAATGACATTGCTGGGGATGACCAGAGGCAGCAGCAGCATGGCGATGACCATGACGGCCTGCCCGGCCCAGAACCTGCCGCTGATGATTTCGAGGGCGCCCGACACGGCCGCCGTCGCCAGGGCCATGGTCAGGGCATAGCCGCGGACTTGGTACGCATAGGCTGTGAACACCGGGCTGATGGCCAACAGCAGCCCGCCCAGGATGGCCAGACGGTTACCGAGCCAGAGGCGCCAGTGGCACATGACCAGGGCAATGGCCAAACCGCCAAAGGCCATCGAAGGCATCCGGAGCAGATGCTCGGCCGTGATGTTGAAGTCGATGAAACGGATCCATAGCCAGTAGACGGCCGACGAAAGCATGTGGTTGTTGGCGACCGGATAGTTGCGGAAGACGTAGCCCAGGCCGCGGCCGCGCAGGTCAAGCACATAGTCGCCGAGGGTGATGACTTCGTCATACCACAGTTCGGCCATGGCCCACGGCATGATTCGGACAGCGTACACGGCCAGGGCGATCACCAGCCAGGCGCCGACCGAGCCTTCCGCAAAGTCGAGTTTTCGTGTCGCCATCGTAGTCCCCTGCTGCCGCTGCCGCTGCCGCTGCCGCTGCGGTGGTGGTGGTGGTTAGCCCATGGAAGGCCCGCGCTCAGCTGCCTCGAATCAGCTGGAGGAATTCATTGCGGGTGGCCTGGGAGTTATGGAAGCTGCCGAGCATGGCCGAGGTAATCATTTTCGAGTTCTGCTTCTCCACGCCGCGCATCATCATGCAGAGGTGCTGGCATTCCAGGACGACACCGACGCCTTCGGCGTTGATCCGGTCCTTGACGAAGCGGGCGATCTGCTGGGTCAGGCGCTCCTGCAGCTGCAGGCGGCGGGCAAAGCAGTCCACCAGCCGGGACAGCTTGCTGACCCCGTAGACCCTGCCGTTTGGAATGTAGCCGATATGGCAACGCCCGAAAAACGGCAGCATGTGATGCTCGCACAGGCTGTACACTTCGATGTCGCGGACAATCACCATGTGGTTGCATTCCTCATGGTAGATCGCGTCGCCGACAATGGCTTCCGGATCCTGCTGGTAGCCGCAGAGCAGGAACGACAAGCTGTCCGCCACGCGTTGCGGCGTGTCGCGGAGCCCTTCGCGTTCCGGTTGCTCGCCGAGGTTGCGGAGCAGCTGTCGAATCAGCTCTGGTGTGGCGGTGTCTGACATTTAGGCGCGTCCCATGAAGAGGTCGAGTTGGCGCAGCCGGTCGGCCGAGAGTTCTCTCGGCCCGCCCAGCTGCATGAGGATTACGGTTTGGCGGGCGGCATTTTCGAGCACTTCAATGCGGTCGAATGCCTCCAGGAGGTCGGTGCCAAGGGCGATGACGCCGTGGTTTTCGAGCACGCCGCAGCAGCCCGTGGCCAGGGCGTCGGCGACTTGGCTGGCCAGTTCCGGCGTGCCCATGAGGGCATAGGGGATGAAGACCGGCACGCCGAGAATGGCATAGGCCTCGGCCGTCAAGCGGGTGTTGAGCGGAACCGATGCGGCGCTGAAGGCGCTGGCGAAGACGGGATGGGCATGGACGATCGCCCGCACGTCCGGCCGCTTGGCGTAGATGGCCAGATGCATGGCCGTCTCAATGCTGAGCGCCAGGCCCGGAGTCAGATTGACGCCGGCCGCCGTCACCAGGCCGACGCCCGTGGCGCCGATCACCGCCTTGTCCAGCTTCGAGGCCGTAATGGCGAACGACCCGTCCCCGGTCCGACAGGAGATATTGCCGCCGGAGGCCGTGGTCAGGCCGCGGGCATACAGTCGCCGCATGTATTCCGCGACCTGAGTTTTTTCGGCAAGGCATGTCATTGCGGTTGTCCTCCCGGGCGCACCCGTTCGCCCGGCGACCGCCGCGGGACTGGCATGAACGGCGCGCCGTTCCGGTGGCGGGGGCGGGCGGGCCGGGCGGAACCAGCCCTTAGAATTCCACCTTGGGCACAGCCTTGTCAGTCTCGGCGATTTCAAAGTAATCGCACGTTTCCAGGCCAAGCAGCGAGCCGGGGAATTGTTTGATCTTGGTATTGTAGGCCCTCACCGCCTCATTGTAGGCTCGGCGGGCGACGGCGATGCGGTTCTCGGTGCCGGCCAGTTCATCGCTCAGCTGCCGGAACGTCTGGTCCGCCTTCAGATTGGGGTAGTTTTCCACGACGACCAGCAGCCTCGCCAGTGCGCTGCCGAGTTCGTTTTCAGCCTTGGCGCGATCGGCGACGGCGCCGCCGGCGCCGCCGAGCCGGGCCCGGGCCTCGGTCACGGCCGCGATCGCCGCCTGCTCATGCGCGGCAAAGCCCTTGACCGTGTTGACCAGATTGGGAATCAGGTCAGCGCGGCGCTTCAGCTGATTCTCCACCTGGCTCCATTCCGCATCAACCGCTTCCCGCTGGCGGATGATTCCGTTCTTGAACGAAATCCAGGCCAGAAACGCAAACAACGCCAGCAACACGATGGCCGCCAGGACGGCGACCAGGACAAGCAGAGTTTTTTTCATGATGTTTTCCCGTCGGAAAGGACGTTATGAGCTGTTAATCGTACGGCGGTTCTTTTCGGCGATGTGCTTAATATAGTGTC
>CAYOUR010000178.1:0-7431 GCA_964407145.1 uncultured Lentisphaeraceae bacterium
GTGCCAGGACGACGACACCATACCATGGCGCAATTCTCAATGGGTGACCGGTTACACTACTGCCCACTGCCCACTGCCCACTTGTTTTCCCCGAAAGTCGATCGTACACATGCGTGAAGAAGCATCCTATGCCCTGCTCGACACTGGCGCCGGCCGCAAGCTGGAGCGCTTTGGCAGTCATGTTTTGGACCGTCCCTGCGCCCAGGCCGTTTGGCGGCCGGCGCTCAGTCCGGCCGAGTGGTCCGGGGCGGATGCTTTTTTCACGCGCGAGCAGGGCAGCCGTTGGGAGTTCCGCCGGCCTTTGCCGGAGTCGTGGATCTGTGAGGTCGGGGGCATCAAGTTCCAGGTCCGCCCCACGGATTTCGGCCATATCGGGGTTTTTCCGGAGCATGTCCTGGGCTGGCAATGGATGACCCGGGCAGTTGCCGGCGCCGGTCGGTCGCTTTCGGTTCTCAATTTGTTTGCGTATTCCGGTGGCGCCAGTTTGGCCCTGGCCAAGGCCGGCTGCGAAGTCTGCCACCTGGATGCCGCCCGCAAAATGGTCGACTGGGCGCGGCGCAATGCCGACGAGAACGGCCTTGGCCAGGCGCCCATCCGCTGGATTGTCGACGACGTGCGCAAGTTCCTGCAGCGCGAGGTGCGTCGCGGCCGGCGTTATGACGGCATCGTCCTGGACCCGCCCAGCTTTGGCCGCGGCGCCAATCAGGAACTGTTCAAAATTGATGACAACCTCCTCGAACTGCTGGGGCTTTGCTGGCAGGTCCTGGCGCCGAAGCCGCTGTTTGTGTTTTTATCCTGCCACACCCCCGGGTACACGCCTCTGGTCTTGCAGCACCTCGTCCGTCAGATTGCCGGCGGCGGCAGCCTGGAGGCCGGGGAGATGGTCATTGAGGCCACGCCCGGGGCCTTGCCCCTGCCTTCCGGCAGCTATGCCGCCTGGACGGCTCACAGCCAAACAAAAAGGCCACGACCTGAGGATGCGCCTCGGGACATGGCCTGACAAACCAATGGAGCGGGTGATGGGAATCGAACCCACGTAGCTGGCTTGGGAAGCCAGTGCATTACCATTATGCTACACCCGCGTCTCGTACGGAAAATAATTTACCCCGATCAGCTCCGTTTGCAAGTGAATCCCATCCGATTCTTCCAGCCTACGCTCGTTTTTTGTCCCACGTCCCCCATTCTCGGCTCTCTGGCATTGTCCATTGTCCACTGTCTATGGTCTACGGACGTTTACTATCGTCCATTGAGGTTCACTGTCCACTCCCCGAAAGGCGTATTCGCATGACACATCATGGTGAGCTGACATTTCCACGGTTGTCGCGTTTTGACCGTATTCAGGAGCCCTGCAGCCTGGCGTTGCCGTTGCCGCAGGGCGTCCTCGGCAGTCCCGACCTTTTTTCCATCTGGGACGGCGACCAGTCCTTGCCTTGCCAGGCGATGGCTACCTCGCGCTGGCCGGACCAGTCCGTCCGCTGGCTTTATGCCGATTTCCAGGTCGACCTGCCCGGTTTGAAGGATAAGCGGCTGACTTGGCGCCTGGCGCCGTCCGCGGCGTTTCCTGGTGACCGGGCGTGTGCGGCCGCGAGCGTTGCGGCTGATGGCGCCGCCTGCCTGGAAAGCGGCGTGGCCGCCCTGCGGCTCAGCCCCCCTGGCGGCATCCTGGAGTTGCAGACCAGTTTGGTCGCGGCCGGCGAGGAACAACCTTTTGGCGACCGCCATCGGCCCTCCTGGCAAGACGACTCCGGCACGGCCTGGAAAGCCGTCCTGGGGCAGGCCGGCTGGCAGGTCGTCAGCGCCGGGCCGGTTCACGCCATCGTGCAGGGCCGCGGCAAGCACCATTCCGAGGACGGCCGCCAATGCCTTGATTTTCAGCTTCGGGTGCATGCCTATGCGGGCAAGCCGTGGTTTCAGGTCGAGTACCGATTGATTCATGCCGGGCCGGAGCCGGAACTGCTGGTGCGCCGGGTGACCTGGCGCTGGCAGGCATCCAAGCCCCTTTCCCCCGCCGGCCGCCGCGCGGTGGCCCGCTCGAACTACCGCAGCCAGATCCGGGAACAGGCGGGCAACGATGGCGTCCTGAAGCAGGAAGTCGATGCCGACTGGCTGCTGTATGAAAGCAACGAGCAGACCCCGGAGACGCTCTATGGGACCTTCTGGGGCGACTGGTGCGAACCTGGACAGCACGGCATGTGCATAACGGTCTTTCAGGCGCAGCAGAACTACCCCAAGGGCCTGCGTCTTGACGCCGATGGCCTGGACGTGGCGCTGTTTCCCGGCACGGATGGGCCGCTGTGCTGGCGTCAGGGCGTCGCCCGGACCCAGCGCCTGCTGCTGCAGCCGCACGCCGGTGACCTGACCCTGGCCGACGCCAATGTCCGCAGCCTCCAGTTCCAGATGCCGGACCGGCCCCGGCTGCCTTCTGAATGGTACCGGCGCGCCGGCGTGCTGGAGAATGTCTGGACCGACCAGCCATTCCAGCCTCTGGAAGCGTACTTGAACGACCTGGCTGACCGGCGCCTGCGCGCCTATGGCCTGCTGCATTGGGGCGATGCCCCGGACATGGATTACACCAGCCAGGGCCGCGGTCGCGGCAAATTGGTCTGGTGCAACAATGAATATGACCTGCCGCACGCCGCCATGCTGATGTACGCACGCAATGGCGAACGCCGGTTGCTCGACTATCTCCTGGTCACCGGCGAACACCAGATGGATGTCGACATCTGCCATTACAGCCCGGACCCGCGCCGGATGGGCGCCCAGATTGTCCACAGCGCCGACCATGTCAGCGGCGGCGCCACCCCTTCGCACCAGTGGGTCGAGGGGCTGCTTGACCTGTATCACGTCACCGCCAACCGCGATGCTCTCGACGCCGCGCTGGGCATCGGGGAAAATCTCCTGCGCCTGTTGGAACAGCCGGCTTTCCAGGAGCCCGGCGGCAGCAGCGCCCGCGAAACCGGATGGGCTTTGCGCAGCCTGCTGGCTCTCCATGTCGAAACCGGCGAGGCGCGCTGGCTGGACGCGTCCCGGATAATAGTTCGTCAGTTCCAGGTCTGGCAGGATGAGTTCGGGGCCTGGCTGGCGCCCTACACGGACCATACGCTGGTGCGGGTGCCGTTCATGGTCGCCGTGGCCGCCAGCAGCCTGATGCGCTACTATTGGCTGACCCGCGACGATGCGGTCGGCGCGCTCGTGGTCCGGGCCATGGATGACCTGCTGGCCGAGACCCTGGGGCCGGACGGTCGTTTCTGCTACAAGGACCTGCCCAGTCTGCAGCAACGCGGCGCCGGGATGTATGTGCTGGAAAGCCTGGCCTATGCTTGGGACCTGACCCGGGACGCCAGATACATCCGGGCCGGCCTGCCGATGCTGATGGAGACCCTGGCCGAGACGCCGCGCGGCCCCGGCACCAAGTCCGAACGCGAGCACGCGGTCATCTGGGAACGCGGCCTGAGCCCAAAGGCCTTTGCCATGCGCAGCCTGCCCTTGCTCATGTTCGGGCGCGCCGCCGCCGAGGCCGGGCTGCTCCCCGACGGCCCTTGCAACCGCAGATCCTGAGGAGCGGGTCTTCCCGGCGAAACGGCCGCGGCGCCGGATGATGATGGCATCAACCCTGGGGCGCGGCCGGCGCCTTGGGCTCCGCGTTTTCGATTTTCAGCGTATAGAGGAAGAGCACGAAGGCCGCGGCCTGGACAACGACGGAGAAGGCCACCAGCGGCCCGGCGCCCCAGGCCTCGTACAGGGCGCCGATGGCGGCGCTGCCGACAAACCAGGCGGCGCCGAAGATGGTGTGGAACAGGCCAAAGGCACGCGCCCGCCGGTCCTCGGGGACGCGGTCGCCGAGGGCTGCCTTGAGGATGGACTCCTGAGTGCCGACGCTGATGCCCCATAACGCCATGCCCGCAATGATGCCCGGCATCGGCGTCAAAAACAGCAACGGCGCCGTGAAAACTTCGACAAAAAAGAGAATGCCGAGGACTTTCAGGCCAAAACGGTCATACCACAGGCCGACCAGGATGGCGGCGGCGGCATCCACCGCCATGGCCCCGGCATACAAAAGCGGAATGGCCTGTTCCGGAAACGCCCCGGTCCGGCCCAGATGCAACCCGACCAGCGGAAAGTCGGTGATGCCCATGGCCAACAGGCCGGCCGAACCGGCCAGCAGCCAGTAAACCAACGGAAATCCGGCAAACGCGATCTGCGGCGTCTTGGTCGGTATCTCAAATTTTTCCGGATGTGGGAACAGGCATTTGGCGGCGATGGTCGTGGCGACGGCGAGGGCGGCCGGGGCGAAGAGCCAGAGCATGCCGGTGCGGTAGGCCGCCAGGTCGGTTCCCAGTGGGCCGACAAAGAGGAACATGGAGAACAACGCCGGGCCGAGGAACGCACCGATCTGGTCCATGGCCTCGTGCAGGCCGAAGCCAAAGCCGCTGCCGGTCTGTTTGGCGGCAAACGACATCAGGGCGTCCAAGGCCGGTTTGCGGATGGCTTTGCCCAGGCGTTCCAGAAACAGGAAGACGACGGCCAGCCGCCAGCCAGAGACCAGCCCGATGGCCGGCAGCGAGCACAGTTGCACGACATAGCCGCCGATAATGAACCACCAGTATTTGCGGGTGCGGTCGGCCAGGGTGCCGGAAATGAGCCTGACGGCATAGCCGACGAATTCGCCGAGGCCGGAGGCCAGCCCCAAGGCGAAGGCGCTGGTCCCGAGCAGCTGCAGGTACTGGCCGACGACGCTGCGGCCGCCCTCGTAGTTCATGTCGGCAAACAGGCTGATCACCCCGGTGAGGATGATGAAGATGACGGCGGCGCGACGGCTGTAGCTGGTGATTCGTTGCGGTGCGGTGGACATCAATGGCTCTCCTCAATCAGCGTCAATGTGCGAAATGTGGTGACAAGCGCTTGTCGTGCAGCCTCCAGGCTGCCGTACGTAGTCCAGGCCGTATGTCGTTCAGGCTTTAGCCTGCCGCAGGTCGTTCAGGCTTTAGCCTGCCGCAGGATGGATTGGCCGCATGAGATGGCTATGATACTGGTGCACGTTGTCAAATATCGCCTCATATCACCACATTTCGCCCATTAACCGATCAACTGCTGGGGGGATGACTATGACCTGAAGGTGGCTCGGCCGGTCCGCCGCCGGGGCGGTGGACCGGCCACATGTCCCTTTCCGCCATAAGATACCATGTCGTCGAGATAATCACAACATCCGGCATGGTGTTTTCCGCCGGTCTTGGCGGTCTGGCCGACCCTGGCCGGTGTTCACGCTGAATGACGCGCCCGCACTCTCCGGGAACTTGCAGAAAAACTGCGGGTCTGATCAGGCATTGGCCAGAGAATGAAACGTGGATGGTGAATTGGAAAATGACTGCCTGGCCGGTATGCGGTCGAATGCCCCCCTGCGGCAAACCGCTATGCCGCAGACGGTGTGAAATACCGTCTGAGGGGATTTGACAGCAACGTCGGCGGGCATTACACTATAGCTGGACCGGACGATGTTGGCCGGCACTCTGACAACGGCGCCCAGCCAATAGACGAGAGCAGGGCCTGACAATCGTCCGGCCAGGACGGTTAACTGGAAATCATCATGAGAGGCATCAAAACGGATGCGAGCTCATCGGGAAACAAACCATCAGGAAAGGGAAACACAGCATGATCAGCGACAAAATGGTCAAGGCCTTGAATGTCCAGATGAACAACGAGTTCTACAACTCCCGTCTGTACCTGTCCATGGCCACGTACTTCTATGACATCAACCTGGACGGCGCCGCCCATTGGATGGAAAAACAGGCGGTGGAGGAAACCGGCCATGCCATGAAGCTCTACAACCACCTCAAGGAACGCAACGCCCGCATCCTGCTGACGGAAGTCCCGGCCCCGCCGACGGAATGGAAAAGCCCGCTGGCGGCCTTCGAAGACGCCTACAAGCATGAATGCGATGTGACCAAGGCGTTTGACGGCTTGGTCGCCCAGGCGCAGTCCCTCAAGGACAACGCCACGTTGAACTTCCTGCAGTGGTTCGTGGACGAGCAGGTCGAAGAGGAAGCCTCCGTCGACGCCGTCGTGCAAAAACTGAAGATGGCCAGCAATGCGCCTGGAGCGATGTTCTTCATTGACCGGATGCTCGGCGAACGCTGACCCGGTCGCAATCCTCAAGTCCCCCAAAAACGCCCCTGCCGACGCGGTCTCAGCCGCGGCGGCAGGGGCGTTGGTCTCTGGGGGGGCTGGTGAAGGCCGGCCACCGGCGGCCACCGGCGGCCGGCCACGGAAGGGGAAGAAGCTGCGCCGCCGGGGGGGCGTGGCGTCCCCTTGACTTCCAGGTCGATTACAGATGATAATCGCCGGCTGACTCCGGCTGATACAGGATTTTTTCGATTTTGAAGGACCTGCGGCCCGCCGGCACTTCCCATTCCACGACGTCACCTTCGCGGTAGCCGAGGATGGCGGTGCCCACGGGGGCCAGCACGGAGATGGCGCCGGTGTCGATGTTGGCCTCGTTCGGGAAAACCAGCGTGTAGGTCATTTCCTTGGCGCCCGTTGCGTCGCGCAGCAGGACTTTGGAGTGCATGGTCACCACATTGGCCGGGATTTTGGTGGCGTCGACAGTCGTGGCGCGTTGCAGTTCCTGGTACAGGTCTTCCAGGTCGCCGCGACGACGCTCGCCAAAGTCGCCGGCCACCGAGATCAGCTCTTCCAGCCGCGTCTTGTCAAAGGATGTGATGTATATCTTGCGTTTCTTCATGTGGTTTTCTCCTGTGTGGGGTGGCAGGTGGTGTTTTCATGGGCAGCGCCGCCAAGGTGTTCTGGCGGCGTTTGTCGAAAAAGGCCTGAATGCTGGTGCAACGCCGGCAAACGGAAAGGGAGTTGTGGCCGCCCGGGCCGGGGAAAAGCGCTGCCCAGGGATGGATTCGGGGGTGGGGACGGGATGGGAGCGCTGCCGGTCGGTGGGTCAACGGTGCAGGGCGAGCCGGTTGGATGTCGCCTCGTCCGGCGACGTGCTGAGCCAGGCATGCAGGTGCCGGAATTGACGCACCGGGGGCGAGGAGCGGTCTCGGCCAAGTCAGGGCTTGGCCAGCGTCGCGGGGTAAGGCCGGCCAGCAAGGAGCTGCCGGCCATCGGAAAATCCTTCCGGACGATGCCTCAAGTGATGGATGAGGCGTGCCCGCCACCAGAGCACGCGCTCGGCCGCTTCGGGCGAGTCGATCAGGTCACGGCACTCATGCGGGTCGTCCTCCAGGCGGAAGAATTGCTCCCGGCCATCGGCGACATGCCAGATGAATTTCTCCTGGCCGTCAGTCAGGCTGTGATGCAGGGGCGCGTGTTCGATGTGGACGAACTCGTGCGGCGCGTCGGCAGTCTCGGGCGCCTCCAGGTTCGGGAGCAGCGACCGCCCCTCCATGGACGACGGAACCGGCATCCCGGCCATCGCGAGGA
>CAYOUR010000178.1:7441-8899 GCA_964407145.1 uncultured Lentisphaeraceae bacterium
GTGGACGAATTCGCGCCAGGCGACGGGGCGGCCTTGGAGCAGGGGCAGCAAGCTGTCGCCGTCGACGGCGTCCGGGCAGTCGACGCCGGCGAAGTCCAGCACGGTCGGCATGATGTCTGCCAGGCAGACCGGCTGGGAGAGCACGGCGCCGGGCTTGATGTTGAAGCGAGCCGGGGCACGCACCAGCAACGGCACCCGGGCCGAGCCTTCATAGGGCATGGATTTGCGCCACAGGTAGTGGTCGCCCAGGAGTTCGCCGTGGTCGCTGGAGAGCATGACGACGGTGTTGTTGCCGGTCATGCGGTCAACGCCGGTCACCGGCGCCAAAAGGCGTCGGACCTGGTCGTCAAGATGATTGATCAGGCCATAGTACCCGGCCCGCGCGCAGAGCAACGCTTCGCCGCGGAGGTCGACGCGGGCGCTGTCCACGCTCAAGCCCAGGCCATGGTTGGGCGGCGGCACGGCCCAATCGCCGATATGGGGCTGCGGCACGCCGGTGCGCAGGTATCGTTCGAAGTAAAACGCCGGCGGCAGCAGCGGTGGGTGCGCGGCCAGGAAGGACACCACCAGGAAAAATGGCCGGCGCTGGTCGCGCCGCCGCAGGAAGCGCAGGGCTTCATGCACGGTCCAGTTGGTCGGGTGCAGGTCTTCGTCCAGGTGCCAGGGCCGCGCGGTCCAGTCGTTGTGCATCACGCCGGTGCCGTAGACGCCTTCCCAGTCGTCCGGCCGGCGTTGTTGCAGGTACTGCATGTAGTCGTTGCCTTCGGGGTCGCGGTGGTCGCTTTTGACCATGTGTTCGAAGCCGAAGGTCTTGTCCGCCGGGAACTGGTGCATGCTGCGGCCGACCCAGCAGGTCTCGTAGCCCTGTTGCCTCAGCACGGCCGGCAGGGTTTCGGTGATGTCCCATTCGGCGTTTTCGCGGTATCCGACCATACCGTGCGTGGCCGGGAACTGGCCGGAAAGAAGGGTTCGGCGGGCGGCGATGCAGGTCGGGCAGTTGGAATAGGCCCTGGTGAAGCGTGCGCCACGCCCGGCTATGTCATCCAGATTCGGCGTCATCAGCACCGGGTGGCCTTCGCAGCCGAGGCAGTCCCCGCGGTGTTGCTCCGTGAAAAACAGGATGATGTTGGGCTTGTCAGTCATGGCGGCCTTCCCTTGTTGGCCGGCCCGGCAGTTGCCGGATAAAAAGGCCGTCATGGGTGAATCTGGTTCATCACGCGCTCTCCCGACAGGAGGCACTGTCATTATCATATACCCTTCTATACAAAATGCAACCACCCGAATGGCAAATCGTGCTGGTCAAGTGTAACCGGTCACCGATTGATAACAGGGCCTTTGCAAGACGGTCAAGGCATCAGCCAACAAAACCCCAAGCCCTCCTCAGGCGAACGCGACACTCACACGCAACGCGCGAGCGACACACACCCAACGCGCGAGCGACACACACACACAACGCGC
>CAYOUR010000179.1:0-8869 GCA_964407145.1 uncultured Lentisphaeraceae bacterium
GGCTCAGGTCGTAGTCGTCAGGGTGGTAGTGGTCGTAGGAGATCTCGCCCTGCAGGCCATAATTCAGTCCGCCCCGCGTCCGGTACCAGTCGGCGGTCAGGCCCGTGCTGAATATCCAGCTGTGCTGTTCCTCCCCCTTGACGGCGCGGCGGACATTGTCGTCATAGGTGACTTCCTGGCTGACGGAGAAGGCCAGCTTGTTGGGAATGACATCCGCGGTGGCCTCCATGAAGTTGCCCAGGGCGCCGGAGGCGCCCCGTGTCTGCAGGCTCAGCCCGATCATGGTCATGACTAACAAGGCGGGCAGGAGGCTTTGGGGCATCGGATTCCTCATAGACGAACACTCCATGGCGATAATGGCGGAGGTGGAAATTTCAACGCCGGCTGGAGACAGGCGATGCAGTCATCAGCCGGCGGGATAAGGCTGTTGGTGGGTAAATGGGGAGGTTTATCTTGTGTGGCGTTGCCGGTTCAAAGGCCGCCTTACGGCGCGGTTGGCGGTTGACTGATATTGGTGTTGATTCTTGGCACAAGCCCGATGGAGAGGCGGAAGTTGGGCAGGGTGTAGAAGGACGCTTCGCCGGCGGCGTTGACGCTGACGCGCAGATCCGACGAAGCGTTCTGCAGTCGTTCCGCCACTTGCGTGCGTTTGCTGAGGGGCATTTTGTTGATGATGCTGCGGGCCGCGGCCAGGGCGCGGGTACGGAATTCGAGCTGCGGGCTGGTGGCAATGGCCTGCATGGCCTTGACGAAATCGGCTTCAGGCAGACCCAGAAGGTAGGTCTGCAGTTCCGCGGACGTCATGGCTGACCAGGCCGGGAGGTCAATGGCGAAGTTGGCGGTTTGGGTGTCTGTTGGCTGTGCCATGACGGCCGGCAGGAGCAGCAACGAACATAAACAGGCATAAAACAATTTTTTCATGATTCATTCTCCTTGGTTGAATACACGATTGGTCGTAACGATAAATTGTACAGAGAAATCCGTATGAAGACCCTGCTGAAAATATTTTTTTCACCTATACATGGTTTTGAATATAGCATTGACAAGGTGATTGTCTATGCCGGATATGAAAAAAAACAGAAAAAGTTGTTCATGGGCAAAATGTGGTGATGGATGCATCCGCCGGCTGTCCGTGGCGACCACGGGTTACCAAAGTGGCGGCCTTCGGGCGTGGCTGTGGAATTTCTTTATCCCGGGTTCCCACGCCCTTCGGTTCTTGGTCGCCCAGGGATATGTTTGTTACCCCCCGGTTTTTCCCCGTAGGGGTGGCAAGAAAGTCTTCCCACCTTCTGCTTCAGTAGCGGTTTGGCAGTCTTTCCAGAAGGAAGAAGCAGAGACCCTTCTGCCCAGCAACTTTTCCCATAGGCACATGTTGCACATGAACCAAGAAGTCATGTCGTGGTTAATGTCGTCAAGGGCTTGTCGGTGGCCACGGTGTTGCGAAGGCGCTGGTTTTACTTTTCGTCCAGGATGACGATTTTGATTTCATCGGCGTTGGCGCGCAGTTCAGGGGCGTACATGCCGGTAAGGATGGCTGGCAGGGCGCTGAAACGGCCCGGGACTTCGGCGCGGACGCGGTAGGTGGCGCTGCGGCGGCCGCGGGGGAGGGTCCGGAGCAGGAAGGCGGCGCGGTCGTCGCGGAATTCGACGTAGGCGCCGAAGGCGTTGCCGTTGTAGCCGCTGCGCAAATCGACCGGTTCGCAGCCGGCCGGCTTGAAGTCCTCCAGCAGGATGTACTCGTAGTCGTTTTTGCTTTCGACCGTCAGTTCGATTTCAAGCAGGTCGCCGCTGTGCACGGCCGCGTCGGAGGCCACGGGCACGCGGCGGTACTTTTCGACGCGCTGCGCCACGACCTGGCCCTGGGCGGACGGCGCCTGGGCGGTGCCGTCCTCGCGGACGAGCTGGAAGACCTGGCGGTCGATCCTGACTTCCAGGCCGGTTTTCCTGATCATGTCTTCGGTCGTGAAATAGGACAGGTAGGTATTGAAATAGAGCGGCCCCGTGCCGGTCTTGTGAAGGAGCAGGGTGTGTTCGCCCGTCGTCAGCTTGTCGCCGGTCAGGTCCAGGGTGAGGTCGGCGGTGAAGAGGTTGTCCCGGGTGATGCGCGAGGTCGCCAGCGGCTTGCCGTCCAGGGAGAGGTCGACGGTCAGGTCGGGGGCCTGTTCGCCGGTTTTGGCGATGAAGGCGGCGAAGGCCTCGAGGCAGGCGGCGGTGTCGCGGGTCGAGCGCCAGTAGGTGGCGTGCTTGCGGTTGTTGAGCAGGTATTTGACCAGGCGCGGGGCCAGGTCCCCGTCGGGCTCCAGGGCGACCAGCAGGCGAAGGAAGGCGGCGTGGGTTTCCATTTCGTCGCCGTACCAGAACCACCAGAAGCCGCTGTTGCCGAGATTCAGCCAGGCGGTCTGGTTCTCGTCGTCGGTCACCAGGAACTGTTTGAGGTTGCGGAGGACGTCGGCGGTGCGGGATTCCGCCGGGTCGGCGCTCAGGCCCAGACCGAAGAGGGCCAGGCCATAGGGGGAGAGACGCGGCTTGTCGCGGAACAGCAAGTCGGCCATTGGCGGCTGACTTTTGCCGGGTTCGGGCGCTTCGGCCAGGACGCGGAAGACGAGGGCGTCGACATTGTCGGCGTAGGTCTTGTAGTCGCGGTGGTTTTTCGGCAGCCGGAGCCGTCGCAGTTCTTCTGCCTGATAGTCCTGCAGCCAGGCGACGCCGCGCTGGAGGGCAGCTTCGGGGATGTCGACGCCGGCGGTTTGGGCGAGCCGGAAGCCATGCACGACCTGGGCGGTCGTGTGGGCCCAGGAGCGTTCGCCCCAGCCGCTGAACCAGCCCCAGCCGCCATCGGCGCACTGCATGGCGCACAGGTCGCGCACGCCGGCGGCGGTCATCTTGTCCATCTCGTCCTCGGAGAAGACCGGGTCGCGGCCAGTGCGCTGCCACTGTTGGCGGCGGGTGTCCGGGTCGCCCAGTTCCTGGGCGTTGAGGTTGGCCCGTTGTTTCTGGAGGTCAGCCAAGTTCAGGCCAAGCCGGCGCAGGGTGTCGCGGGTCAGGACGGCCGGCAGGAACCGGTTCAGGGTCTGTTCGGTGCAGCCGTAGGGGTAGTCGAGCAGGTAGGGGATGGCGTCCAGCATGGCCAGGGCCAGACTGGGCGACCAGCGCACGGTCAGGCGGGTCGTCTCCGGCCGCCGTTCCGCCGGGATGACGAGTTTCACCTGGGCGCTGGTCTGCTCCGGCCGCAGGAAGCCGGTCGCCGCGACGGTCTTGTCGATGCCATGCACCTTGACGGGGAAGCGCTGTTCCATGGCGTCGGATTCCGCCTGGGCCAAGGCGAACATCCGGACGACGGCCTCGCCTTCCCGGACGGCCTTGACGCGCCAGTCGGCGCGGGCTTCGGCGCCGGCGGCGATGACGACGGTCTGGGCGGGTGGAGACATCATCTGCAGGCAGGGGCCGTCGAGTTCCAGCTTGACCTCGACGGTCTGGGCCGCGGGCAGGTAGTTGTGGACATTGGCGGAGAGGACGACTTCGTCCTTCTCCACGAAGAAGCGCGGCGCCTGCAGGCGGAGAATCAGGTCTTTGCTGGTGACCAGTTCGGTCGCGCCCATGCCGACGCGGGTATGGCCGTCCACCGCCCAGACGCGCATTTTCCAGGCCGTCAGGTTTTCCGGCATGGGCACGGTCACGGTGGCCGTGCCGTCGGTCTGGGTGTCGAGGCTGGCGACCCAGAGCGCCGTGTCGGCGAACAGGCTGCGGATGGCGGCCGGGGCGGCGGCGTCATCCGCGGCGCCGCCGGCCTGGTCGGCGGCGCCGCTTTCCCTGGCGAGGTTGCTTATGTCACGCAAGGTCGGCGCGGCCGCCATGGTGCTCATTTCGGCAATGCCCCCGAAGCCGGCGGCCTTGAAGCGCACGCCGCGCGTATTGCCGCCTGCGGCGGCGCCCAGGACGGCGCCGTCCGCTTCGTCCAGGTCGCCGAAGATGCCGATGCCGGGCATGGGCTTTTCGTTTTCCTGGAGGAGGTTGGTGAGCATCCAGGCCATGGTGCTGCCGTTGAGCTGGTGATGTCGCCGCCATTTCCAGAAGGCGGCGCGGATGTCGCCGGTGTTGTCGCCGCCGGCGATGTAATCAAGACTGGCGTCATAGACGGCTATGGCCAGGTTGCCGGCGAACGGCTGGCCGGTCGCGTCCGTCAGCTTGACCTTCACCTCGGCCCGGCCGCCGGGGCGATGGCGGACCTGATCGGGAAGCACCTCGACCTGGAGGACTTTTTTTTCCGGCGGCACGATGATTTCCCGGATGACGTGATGCATTTCACCGTTGGCGATGGTATAGGCCTCGACAAAGAAGTTCGGCATGTCGGCGCGGGTGACGTTGAGGTCGATGATGGTCGACTGGCCTTGCAGGCAGTGCACGGCGGGCCGTCCGCAGGCCCCGTTGACCGGCCGCGTGAAGACCATGACCGTGCTGTCGGCCTGGGCCGTGTTGACGGCCAGGCGCACGGTGTCGCCGGGGGCGTATTCGGGCCGGTCCGGAATCAGCTCAAGGCCGTTGTAGTGGAAGTTCTGCTCAACTTGCTTGCCGGTTTGGCGGACGGTGATGACAGCCGCGCCTTCGACGGCGCGGCCCTTGGGGTCGGTCACGGTCCAGGTCAAGCGGAACTGGCCGGGTTCGGCGGCGTTGATGGTCATTTGGGCCGTGCCGTCGTCGCCTGGGGCCAGGGGCCATTCGTGTTCCAGTTTTTCGACCAGTTCGCCCAGGGGATCGCGGCCGAGGCGGAACAGCTTGAGCGTGCCGGCCCCTTGCACCGGCACGCCGCCGGGCGTCCTGGCCTGCAGGGAGGCGTTGATCTGGTCGCCGGCATGATAGTAGCCGCGGTCGGTCCAGACGTAGACGGCGAAGGGCTTGCGGGGGGCGATGACCGAACCCGTGCCGACGATGGTGCGGCGGGACGGGTCGCGGACTTCGGCGGTGATTTCGTAGCGGTGGTCGCGGTCGCCGAACAAGGTCTGGGCGAGGCTGGTGTCGAGAGTGAAGGTCACGGCGCCGTCGTCGCCGAGGGGGCGGTCGATTTGGACCACCACTTCCGGCGGCCCGGCATGGCGCGGCGGCAGCCAGGCAAAATACGGCCGGGCGCGGCCCCAGGCGCGCCAGCTTGGATGCCAGGCAGCGTCTTCGGCCAGCCAGGCGTAGCCATTGCCATAGAACCAGTCCCAGGGCCGGACCGGCCACCAGGAATCGCGGTGGTCATGGCGCAGCACCTTGATACTGGCCTGGCCGGAAGAGACCGGGGCGCCGAAATAGTATTTGGCGCGGACCGTGATCTGCATCTGGTCGCCCAGGAGCGGCGGCTCGGCGGGCAGGTCGACGGAGACTTCGAACTCAGGTTTCTTGTATTCCTCCACCCGGAAGCCGACCCGATGGTAGAAGCGGCGGTTGGCGCCGGCTTCAAGGAGCAGGGAATACACGCCCAGGGTGGCGTTTTCCGGAATCTGCCAGTCGCCGGCGACGCCGCCGCAGCCATCGGCGGTCAGGGAAGTCTCCAGCATTTTGTCGCCTTTGGGGTCTTGCAGGCGGATGGTGACGGCGGTTCCGGCCAGCGGGTTGGGTGTGTCGCGGTCGTAGGCGACTTCGGCGATCCAGAACTTGAAGTCGACCTTCTGGCCGGGGCGGTAGACGGGCCGGTCGGTGACGCCGAACGCCTTGGTGTTCTGCCAGGTGCTGTGGCGGCGGCCGAATCCGATCGAGGCGTCATAGCCATGGCAGGCATAGGCGCCGCTCGGGCTGGTGGTTTCCACGAGCCATTGCAGGCTGCCATAGTCGTCGCTCGTCCCCAGCGTCTTGGCGTCCAGAACAGCCAGGCCCTCGGCGTCGGTCTTGGCTTTCAGTTCGCGGAAGGTGAGCTGGTTGCGCTTGGTTTTGGGGTTCCAGCGGACGTTCCAGCCGAACAGGCGCAGGTCGAGTCCGGGGACGGGAGCGCCGCTGGCGGCGTCGAGGACTTGCCACAGATGGCCGTCGGCCAGGGACTTGCTGACGATTTTGACGTCTTCGAGGATGAGGGGCAGGCGGCTGATGTTGCCGTCTGGCAGAGTGGCCGTGACCAGATAGGCGCCGGGTTTGGTGATCGGCGTGGCGACGGTCACCTGGCGGTCGCGATGCCCGGGCAGCGGTTCGAGCGTTTCCTCCCAGGCGACCAGCTGCTCCTTGACGAAGGCCTGGCCTTTTTTGTCGACCAGGAGGGAAAACATGTTGGCGGGTTGGGTCATGTTCCAGTCCAGATGGCGTCCGTCGCCGTTGGCCCGGAGGTGTTTTTTGGAGGCCGCGAGCAGGGCTTCCAGGTCGATGCGGTGGACGGTCAGGCGCGCCTTGGCGGCATTGCGGAACCTGAGCGTCGCGGTGGCGGGCTGTCCGGCGACCTGCGGTTTGCCAGGCAGGAATTCGCCCCAGTTGCCGGTGATGCGCCGGATTTGCCGAAAGGCGTGGTTATTCTGGTCGGTGGCGTCTTCTCCGGCCCGTTCCGCTTCCTTCCGCCACCATTCCACGGCCTTGGGATACTGGCGGCGGTTTTCATAGATGGCCGCCAGCCGGTTCGGGGAAGTAAAAGTCAGTGGATATTCGTCTATCAGCCTCTGGTAGATTTTGATGTAGTTGAATTCATCCGGGAGTTGGAAGCGCCGGATGCCGCCGGCCAGTCGGGCGATGGTCTCGTCGTCGGACAGCGTTTCCACGGCCAGGACGGCGGCGAGGGAATCGTCGCCGCTGTCGGCATGGAAGAAGTCTCGCTGAAGTGTCTGCACGCCGAACTGTGAACGGAGGAAGTCGGCGAAGTCCATGCGGGCGCGCCAGCGAATGGAGTCCACTTTGGACTGTTCCGCCAGGTGCAGCAGCCAGCGCCAGCGTTCGCCGTCGCTGTGGGCCTTGGCGTATGACTCCGGCAGGGCGTGGAAGACCGGTGAGCCGTCATTGTTCACCGGGGCGCCGTTGCCCTGGGGGGCGTCGTTGTCGCCCAGTTCGGGGAGGGTGGTCAGGTCGGTCAGAATCTGCAGTCGCCAGGAGTCGTCTTCGCCCGGCAGCAGCAGATCGCGGAAGGTGTGCAGGTAGTTTTTTTCCTCTTCTTCGGTCATGGCGTCGCGGTCGCGGAGGAAGGCGGGCAAGGCGTCGGTCATCAGCTGGAGGAGTCGGGTGCGGTCGCGCTGGCGGCAGGTGCGGTGGTTGTGCCAGTTGCCGCCGCGCTGGTCGCCGCGGCTGAACTGGCCGGCGGTGACGAAGCCCCAGGAGGGCAGGCCGCGGTTGGCTTGGGCGATGGCGACGGCGACGGCCCAGTCGCCGGGGTGGCCGGCGGCGGCCTGCTCGCGCAGGTCGTCCCATTCCCCGACCCGGTTGAGGCGTTCCAGGCAGTCGGCGGCCCGGAGCAGGTCCTGGGCGGCGAGCCGGGGCGGGGTGTCGGCCTGGACGGCGAGGGCCTGGTAGAGGGGATACGCTTCCGCGTAGTTGGCCTGTTGGAAGAGCGCTGCCGCCTGGTTGCGGTCGGCCGCCGCAACGGCGCTGGCGAAGGCATAGACGCCGCAGCAGAGCATCGAGAAGGCAGTCATCTTGGGCATGGCGCAGTCCTCCAGAAATTGGGCTTCAACCGAAAGGCATAGTCGGGTTTCGCGAGGGGGATGAAAGGGCCGCGGGCCCTTTCGGACGACCTCTAACAAAAAGTCGTGGGCGGCTGCCGCGCGCTGCCGGCGGCCGGCCGATGCTCAGGCAGGAGCCAGGTCGGGTGGTTCAGGGTTGGCGGAGGGTTTTGAGCAGGGCGATTTCCGCGGCGTAGCCGTCGAGTTCATTGGGGGTTTCAAGGTAGAAGGGCAGGTGTTTGACGGCGGGGTGGTTGATGATGCGGGCCAGGGCCTCGGCGCCGATTTCGCCTTCGCCGATTTTGGCGTGGCGGTCCTTGTGGGCGCCGGCGGGGTTCAGGCTGTCATTGAGATGGATGGCCTTCAGGTGCCGGAGGCCGAGGTCGCGGTCAAAGGCGGCAAGCACGCCGTCCAGGTCGTTGATGACGTCGTAGCCGGCGTCGCTGATGTGGCAGGAGTCCAGGCAGACGCCGATTTTTTCCGGCAATTTGATCTTGTCCATGATGCGTCGCAGCTCGGTGAACTGGGACCCGACTTCGGAGCCTTTGCCGGCCATGGTTTCGAGCAGGACGGTGGTGGTCTGCCGCGGGCTGAGAATGTCGTTGAGCATGTCGGCGATCATGTCGATGCCGGCGTCAATGCCCTGGCCGACGTGGCTGCCGGGATGGAAGTTGTAGAGGTTTCCGGGGACGTATTCCATGCGCATCAGGTCGTCGGTCATGACTTCGTGGGCAAAGCGCCGGGTGGAGGGATTGTCCGAACACGGGTTGAGCGTATAGGGCGCGTGCGCGAGCAGCGGCCCGAACTGGTGCTTTCCGGCCAGTTCCAGGAAGGTCTTGACGTCGTCCGGGTTGATGTCCTTGGCCTTGCCGCCGCGGGGATTGCGGGTGAAGAACTGGAACACGTTGGCGCCGATGGCGATGGCGTCATGGGCCATGGGCGTGAAACCCTTGGCGGCGGAAAGGTGACAGCCGATAAGGAAGGACATGGTCGTGCCTGGGGGTCAGAGTGAAAAAGAGTTAATTCGGGCGGTATGGAGCCATAGGAGCCGCCTGTCGGCGGGCGGGCAGTGAAGTTATTGGCTTCGGCAAGGAGCGAACACGGTCTCGTCGCAGTCGCGGTTGATGCCTGTTTGGACGGCGTCTGGCCAATTCATGCATAACATAGCCCGTATTCAAACCGATGTCATCCGGCGGCCAAGGCTATTTTTTCTTTAGACGTAACCGGTCACCCATTGAGAATGACGGTCAACGTGCGAACTG
>CAYOUR010000180.1:0-8854 GCA_964407145.1 uncultured Lentisphaeraceae bacterium
AGCCGATGAAGCCGATTCTGACCTTTTTGCTTGCCATGGTTTGACCTTTTGCTTGTTACATCAGAGACATCCGGAAGGGCCAGGAGGACCCGTTCCGGGCTGGAAAACTCAGAATGCTGGCTCCGCGGTCGGGGCGTGAGGCGGGGCCCGTCCAGAACCCGGTGAAGGCGGCGCCGGTCACGCCTGCAGCCATTCGCGGGTTTCGGTCAGGGACGCCCGGGACTCCTTGAGGGGGATGTATTCCAGGCCGAGGTAGCCGTCGAAGCCGGCGGCGTCCAGCTTCTTGCAGATAAAGGGGTAATTTTGTTCGCCACAGGTGAGTTCGTTGCGGCCGGGGATGCCAGCGGCATGAAAATGGCCGATGATGTCAAGGTTGGCCATGATCTTGCACAGGACATTGCCTTCCATGATGCCGCCGTGATAGATGTCATACAGGGCCTTGACGGCCGGCGAGTCCACCGCGCGGACAACGGCGGCCATTTCCTCCGAGTTGTCGATGAAGTAGCCTGGGTGGTTGACCGCGGAGTTGAGCAGTTCGAGCAGGAGGGTGATGCCGGCGGCCTCGGCCATCGGCGCCAGGCGTTTCAGGCCTTCAATGACGGCCTTGCTCATCTCGCAACGGGTCCGCCCTGGCACGACATTGCCGGAAAGGACAATCAGATTGCGGCACTGCAGGCGTTTGGCGGCTTCAATATCAGCCGGGAAGTCATGGACATATTGGTCATGCTTGGCCTGGTCAAGGAGGTTGTTGCAGGCGCTGGTGCAGCTGGTGATGGCCACGCCGTGTTTTTGGCTGGCGGCCGCGATGGCCGTCAGGTCCTTGTTGCCATGCCCCCAGAATTCGGCGGCCTGATAGCCGCAGTCGGCGACGGCGGCTATGCGGTCCGGGAAGGGGAGGTCGCGGAAGAAAAGTTCCAGGCAGGGTGTGAGTCGCATGCGGGCTTTCCTGGGCTGAATGCGTTGGCAGGGGCTGTTGAGGACCGACTACGCCACGACCGGCAGCCTGGCTGCCGGTCTGGACATCATGGGCAAGTACATGGAAGAGCTTGGGCCGGCCGCCGGTCAGAACTGCTGCATCAAGTCCATGACGATTCGCACCGCACCGGCAATCATGGCCAGGCAGGCAGCCAAGGCGGCGATGGTTTCGAGCATCCCCGGCGCGCTGCCGGTGGCCGGTGCCGGCTGGACGGCCGGCGATGGGCTGGCGGCCGGCGCTTCGGCCACGGCGGCCTTGGCCTCGGCCGACGGCGCCGCGGCGGCTGGCGCCGGCAGGGGGACGGCCTGGGTGGCGGCGCTGTTCAGAGGCTTGCCTTCGCCGGTTTTGATCTTCAGGCCGCCCTTCTTCTCTTCGGTTGGCGGCGGCACGGCCTGGGTCGTCCCGGCCTGGACCGGCGGCGGCACGGTCTGGGTCGCACCCGTCTCGGCGCCCGAAGCCGGTTCTTCCTTTTTCAGGGAGAGCTTCAAGCCGGAGGTGGGCAATGGCGCCCCCGGCGCCGGCGGGGTCAGTTTGACGGTGGCGCCGGCCGACTGGTTGCCGGCAACTTTGGGAGCGCCGGGTGTGGATGGCCTGATTTTCAGGGTGTTGGAATTGGGGCCGGCAGGCGCTTCCGCGGCTGGAGCAGCCGGTTCGGCGGGCGCTGCAGCAGCCGGTGTCCCCGGGGCAGCCGGTTCGGCGGCCGGTTTGGCGGCGGTGCCGGGGCGCATGATGTTGATTTTGATGGTGGAGGAGCTGCCCTTGGGGGCTGCGCTCGGCGTTGCCACCTGGGCGGTCCCGGAGGGAGCTGGCGTTTCGCTTGGGGCTGAAGGCGGCGGCGGAGTCGAAGTCGAAGCCGGGGCCGGGGCCGGGGCCGGGGCCGGTCGGCTGGTCGCCGTCGGTGGTTCTGGCTTGGGGGCGGCGGCCGGGGCGGCGGCTGTGCCGGCCGCCGGTTCGCGTTGAAAATGGCCGGTTGACTTGAGCGCCGCGGGCAGTGGCGCCGCGCGGTCGCCCAGCTTGATGGTCGCGGCGTTGATGCCCGGGGTGGCCGGCAGTACAGGGGTTTGCGGGCCGGCGCCCAGGTTGACGCCCGGCTTGGCGGTGCTGCGGACGACTTTCAAACGCACGGTTTCGGTTTTCTGCGGCGCCTCCGGTCCGGGGCTGATCTGGCTGGGCGCCAGAGCCGAAGCGCTGGTCTGGGTGTCGGTGACGCGTTTCAGTTTGCCGGTTGCCGTATCCCGCAGGCTCAGCGGATCGCTGATGGTCTGGGTCGCCTCCGGGGTCTCAGGTCTGGGCTCCGGCGCCGGCGCCGGGGGCTTGATTGCAGGCATGCTGCCGGTTTCGACCTTGAATCGGTTCGTGTCCGTATTCTTCAGTCGCAATTTGGCCTTGCTGCCGTCCATGGGATTCTGAGTCATGGCAGACCTCCTGGAGCTGTCGGAAGCGGTGGGCACCGCGTCACCGCAATAATGTTCACAAGATAAGGTGGATAACTAAAAATAACCCGCCTCGCCGGTTTCGCAAATTCGCGGTCCTTAATTTTTCCGGCTTGGCGGTGTTTCCGGCTGGAATGCCAAGGCGCGATGCCGTCCCGGCGCTCTGAAACCGGTTTGGGATTCCCGGTGTTGGCGGCTGGGCCAGTTCGGCTGGCGCCGGCAGGGTGGCCATGCCCTTCCCATGCCCGGGTTATCAACAGGTTGCACACAGCCCGGGAAATGGAGTTAGGACTTTGCAATTATTTGTTTATGCATTGTCAGAAGGTAATTTATGACTTTTTTGCGGAGCCCTGCCCGGTGTGTTGCCGAAGGCCGGTTATTGACAGCAGGAGTTATCAACACGCCAGGGAATATTGGGTTTCATGGGAAAGCGAAAGGTTGACTGCCGCTGAAATCGCGGTATCTTCCTGTGATTCGGCCGGATGTGCGCCAACCGAGTTGTCGGCCGGCGCGTTGCGGCTGCCGGCATGACACGCCGGCACGGCACGCCGGCATGGCTTCGTTGCCTGGGAGACACCTGCTGCCGCCGCCTGCAACTGGCGGTTGGCGTGACGGGCGCGGGCGAAGGGGTTATTTTCTGGCGCTGATTTCGAGCATCCGGTCGATGGCGACTCGCGCCTTGGCGGCAACGTCATCCGGAACCGTGATTCTGGTCTGCCGGGTCTCCAGGCAGGTTCTGATTTTGGCCAGGGTCGTTTTCTTCATGTTCGGGCAGCGTAAAAAGTCGCTGAGGCGGATGAAGTCGATGTCGGGAGCGGCCTTCTGCAGCGTGTGGATGATGCCTTCTTCGGTTCCGATCAGGAACTGGCGGTGCGCAGTGGCCTTGACCAGCTCGACCATCTGTCCGGTGGAGAGGACGTAGTCGGCTTCATCCTGGGTTTCCGGCCTGGTCTCCGGGTGGACCATCACCTTGGCGTCGGGATGGAGCCGTTTCATTTTCCGGATTGTCTCCGGGCCGAGCGTGTAGTGCGTCGGGCAGAAGCCTTCCCAGAGTACGAGGCGCCGGCCAAGCTGTTTTTCGACGAACCGGCCCAGGTACTGGTCGGGCACAAAAAGGACTTCGGGCACATCGCCGAGGGCGCGCACGATTTTGACGGCGTTCGAGGATGTGCAGCAGACATCCGATTCAGCCTTGACTTCCGCCGTCGAATTGACATAGCAGACGACCGGTGCGCCGGGGTGTTCGGCCTTGAACTGGCGCAGCTGTTCGGCGGTGATCATGTCCGCCATCGGGCAGCCGGCCTCCGGGTCGGGCATGAGCACTTCCCGGTCTGGGTTCAGGATGGCAGCGGTTTCGGCCATGAATTGCACGCCGCAGAAGACGATCAGGTCGGCGTCCGCAATTTGCGCCGCCTTGACGCTGAGGCCATAGGAGTCGCCGACGAAATCGGCCAGGTCCTGGACTTCCGGCGCCTGATAGGTATGGGCGAGGATGACGGCACGCCGTTCCCGGCGCAGGCGGTTGATGTCGGCGAGAAGGGTTTCCATGCGGGTTGCTCCTTGTCAGGATGGTCGGGCATCAGTTGCGCCCGGCGATGGCGGGGCGATGGCGGGGCCTGGCGCCGGGTCAGGCTGGCGTGTCATGGGCAAATGGCGTCGGGCGGCGGAGCCGCCCCTTTGCGCCAGACCCCGGCTGGCCGACTTGGTTCCATCACCAGCGGTAAACTGACCGCTGGAAAGGGTCTGAAGGGAGGTGCTGCCGGAAGCCAGGAGTCAGGGGGCGGCTGCGGGGACTTGGGGCAGAAGATTGATCTCCGTGGTCCCGAAGGTCGTCAATTCGACCTGGTGCCTGGCGCAGAAATCCTTGAGGATTTCAAGCCGGTCGGCGGGGATGCGGTGCATGGTGATGACAATTTTGGCGATCGCCCGCTGCCGCTGGATGGCCTCCAGGCGGTCGAGGGCGCCCAGAACCGGGAAGCCATGCACAATCAGTCCATGCAGCGCCGGGTTGTCGTCCAGGATGCCGACGATCGTTTCGCCGCCGCTTTCCGAATTGGTGTTGTAAAGCTGGTTGGCGAAGAACCGGCAGTTGAGCCCGCCGCCGTAGATGAGAATCCGGCGCAGCTGCTTCCGGGACTGCTGCTGGAACATGAAGAACAGACGGCGGTAGAGATAGCCTTCGGCATAGTGGATGAAAAAGCGTTCGAAGCAGATCAGGCAGACGTTGAGGAGGATGAAGAGAAAGGCGGCGGCGAGCATGTCACGGTTTTTCAGCTGGTAGGTGTTGATGAGCCGGTCGCCGAGAGCCCCCCAGGCAATCAGGCAGGACACCCAGGAGCCCAGGCAGACGGTCAGGGCCAGGCGCCAGTAGTTGCCCAGGCCGGCGCGGAGCCAGTAGACGTGGTATACCTTGCTCAGGCTGAGGATGACGGCGAGCGGGGCGAAACAGCACATGAAGAGCATGGAATCCTGGTAGAAGCCCAGAATCAGGATGGCCGTGACCATGAACGAGATGGCGATCGCCAGAAAGTCGTAGAAAGGCTGGGCCATGTGCAGGCAAAGCGCCGTGCGGGGCTTGCGGAAGCCGTTGCGGATCAGGCGAGCCGAGTCCCACAGTTCAATGCTGGCGAATTGGCGCAGGGCGATGACCAGGGCGATCATCAGGATGAGGTAGCCGATAGCCGGGGCAGACTGGCGCAGGAGCAGCACGATGATGGCCATGACCGAAAAGGTGCAGCCGATCAGGTAGAGACGGACGGCCGTGGCCTTCTGGCCGCTGGTGGTGCGCAGGATGCGGTGGTGGAGGTGGTCCTTATCACCCGTCATGATGCCGCCGGCGTGGTTGTCCTCCAGCTTGCGGGCGCTGCGGCGCCAGACGGCCAGGAACACATCGAAGATGGGGACGCCGATGGCCAGCAGCGGCAGCAGCAGCGAGGTGAAGGTCACCACCCGGTCCAGGGTGGACAGGCTCAGAATCGCGAAGAACAGGCCCAGGAAGGTGCTGCCGGTGTCGCCCAGGAAGATGCGTGCCGGGTTGAAGTTGTAGCGCAGAAAGCCGAGCAGGGCGCCGGCCATGATGGCGATGGTGACCACCTCCATGGCATGGCCGCCGATGAGGACGAACCAGGCGGCCATGCCGCCGCAGGAAATGACCCCCAGGCCCGAGGCCAGGCCGTCCAGGCCGTCAATCAGGTTGAAGGCGTTGATGATCACGATGACCCAGAGGGCCGTCAGCCCCAGGGACACGAACCACGGCGCCTTCCATTGCAGAAAGGTGTATTCCGGCCGGGAGTGGTTCCAGATGAGGACGACAACCGCGAGGTGGACGGCGAGCTTGACCCAGGCGGGAAGCTCCCAGCGGTCGTCAAGCAGCCCGAGAATGACCAGCGGGATGGCTGGAACCAGGAAGCGGATGAAGTATTCCTGGCCGCCGGCGACGTCGGTCCCGAGCAGGAAGGCGGCATTGACGGTGAAGAAGGCGATGATGACGGCCAGGCCACCGCCGCGCGGAATCGGACTGGTGTGGATGTGGCGCCCGCCCGGCTGGCGGACATAGCCCAGTTTCGGCAGGAACAGGATGCAGATGCGGGTCAGAAACCAGGAAAAGGCCAAGGCCAGCACCGGATAGATCAGGATGCCGGCATAGGTCGGTGGAATCTGCTGGAAGAGTTTCATGGTGGCCGTTGTCGATAGGGGATGCGAGTCGGGTTTTCGCGGCTCCGGCGGGCGGGCGCTGTCAGCCGGGGAGGCGCGCCGGGCGCCGGCGTGGCCTGCCCGGGTGGGTGGGTCAGGCGAAGAGAAAACGGCCGGCGCGAAGACGTCGGGCGGGGTTTTCATGGTCAAAGGCGAGGGCGCCATTGACGAAGGTTTGGCGGATGCCGCTGGCCAGGGTATGCGGGGCGGCGAAGTCGCAGCCGGCGTCAAGCGTGTCTTCCTCAAACAGGACGAGGTCGGCGGGGCTGCCGACGGCCACCCGACCGCGTCCGGCGAGCTGGAAGACGTCCGCGGGCAGCGAGGTCATGCGGCGGATGATCTCGGTTGCCGGCGCATAACGCCGGGCCATGCGGAAAAAGCGCGGGAACGTGCCGAAATAGCGCGGGTGACCGCGTTTGACGGCGTAGTCGAAGCTGGTGGTGGCGCCGTCGGACCCGGGCATCAGCCAGGGGAACTGGAGGAACTTGTCGAGGTTTGCCTGGCTCATGGTTTCGTAGGCGGCGCTGGCGCTGGTCCTGGCGATGATGTCGACGCAGACTTCGGCGGGGGTCATGCCGCGGCAAACGGCGATTTGGGCGATGCTCAGGCCGAGGAAGTCCCGGTCGGCCGGGTCGCCGGTGTTGCACAGGATGACGGAATTCCAGCCGTCACAGGTCTGCCAGGATGGATGAAGGCCTTGGCTGAGGCGCCCAATGGCGTCGGCCCGGCGCTCCGGATGTTCGCGGAACAGCGTTTGCAGGTCGTGAATGTCGGCATAGGGCGCCGGCATCACCTGGCGCAGGCCAGTTTCGCAGAAGACATAGGGATAACGGTCGGCGGTGACGGACACGCCGGCGGCGCGCGCCCGGTCAATGGCGGCGACGGCCTCGTCAAACCGATGCCAATGCGCCGGGCCGCCGGAGACTTTCAGGTGGCTGATCTGGAGCCGGCCCGAGCCTTGGGCGGCGATGGCCGACGCTTCGTCAATCGCCTCGACGATGAAGGCGTTTTCATCCCGCATGTGTGTGCAGTAGGGCTTGGTGGTTCCCCGCAGGGCGGTGGCGATGGCCTGGACTTCCGCGGTGTCGGCGAAACGGCCCGGGATATAGGCCAGGCCTGAGGAGAAGCCCAGGGCGCCCTGGTCCAGGGCGTTTTTCAGCAGCGTCGTCATTTGCCTGATCTGGTCCGGGGTGGCCGGTTTCGGGTCATGGCCGACCACCATGGCGCGCAGCGTGTTGTGTCCGCAAAGGGTGCCGATGTTGACGGCTGGCTGGCGCCGCTCGACTTCGGCGGCATAGGAGCGGACGTCGCTCCAGATGGTCTCCCTGCTGCCGTCGTCATGCGTCCGGCGGTTTTCCTGGCAGGCGGATGAGAAGCCGCAGTTGCCGACGACTTCGGTGGTGATGCCTTGGGAGACGCGGCTGTCGGCGGCCGGGCACTGCAGGATGGTGCCGTCCGAGTGGGTATGGACATCAATGAAGCCCGGCGCCAGGGCCAGGCCGGTGGCGTCGAATTGGGCGATGCCGGTGAGGTTCAGGCTGCCGGTGGTGTCCAAGGCGGCGACCAGGCCGTCCTTGATGATGACATCCGCCGTCACCGGCGGGCGGCCGGTGCCGTCGTACACCAGGGCGTGGCGGATGGCCAGGGCGGCAAGTGCGCCGGCAGCCGGAAGAGCGTTCGGGGTTGCAGTCATGTGCGGTTGTATTCCAAAATAATGAGGTCGATTTCCAGGCGATTGGGTCGATGTGCTGGGGCTGGCTGGCGGCTGCGGCAGGGGCCTGGAAAACCGGCTGCCACAACGCCGCCGACAGCATAAGGACCAAAAATGGTTTTTGAATCGGCAGGAAAATCAGTGCAAAAATGTCTCAACAAATGCTAATATATGCCCTGCCGGATATTTGTAAAATCGGCTGGCTTTTTTATGTCTTGCGTTGGGTGGATTTTCGGCGAGTGCATTCATATATTATCATCTGATAATATGGTGTACATCAGCCTTTGGAGCAAAGCATGATCCTGCCGATTTGGCGTCGATGGCTCAGCCGGAACATCCGGCGCTGGCGATGGTTGCGGCCTGGCTGGCGGTTTGCCCGGCGCCGGGCCGCGCATTTGCGGCTCGGACGTCGGGGCGAGTCGGTCGCCGCCACGGTCCTGGCCGAACTTGGCCTGGAGGTGCTCTGCCGCAATTTTCGCAGCGGGCCAGGAGAAGTCGACCTGGTGGCGCGGGATGGCTCGGTTCTGTGCTTTGTCGAAGTCAAGACCCGTCAGGCGTCGCGCTGGCCGGGGCGGCCGGCTGACGCCGTTGACCGCGGCAAACGCCAGCGCCTGATGCGGACCGCCAGTCGGTACCGGCGCAGTCTCCCCTGTCCGGATGTGGCCTACCGCTTCGACATCGTCGAAGTTATCTATGCCGGCCGGAGGCTGGTTGAAGTCAGGCACCTGCCCCAAGCCTTCCAGGAAACCGCCCGGCCCGGCCGGGCCGGACGGGCGTCCCCGGTCTAGACGCCGCTCGAAAAGTCCCCAGCCTGGCGTCTGGTACTTCTTCATGGACACGGTGCCGACGCCCCAGTCGCGATGACGACCGGCAACGACCCCTTCATTTTATCCGCGGATGCCGCGGAGGCTCGCGGATGAATCTTCCGGCAGACGCTTTTCGGACGGTGTCAAAGTCGCTGGCCAGCGCGCATGTCGTGGCGGCGAGGACTTTTCTGGTGGCGCCGGGGACGGCCTCGGGCTGACTGCAGCGGTGCGGGAC
>CAYOUR010000181.1:0-8827 GCA_964407145.1 uncultured Lentisphaeraceae bacterium
TACGTGGCAGCGAGGGGAATCGTGTTCCTTCGGATTGCGAAAAGGCGACTCTGATATTATATTTGTCATTTGTCGCAAAACCGCGGCGTCCGCTTGAGAGGGAACGAGGTGCTTTTCCATGAGGATACTCTTTATTGGTGACATTGTCGGCAAGGGTGGCCGGCAGGCGATCCGGGCCCTGGTGCCCGGCCTGCTGACAGAGTATGCCTGCGACTTCTGCGTGGCCAACGGCGAGAACATGGCCGGCGGCAACGGGTTCACCCGGCAGTGCGTCCAGGAGATGGACGACAGCGGCGTCGACGTGTTCACCGGTGGCGACCATATGTGGGACCAGAAAGAGTTCGTCACGGAGATCGCCGGCCTGAACCAGGTGCTGCGTCCGGCCAACCTGCCGGATTGCCAGCCGGGCCGCGGTTGGGGGGTTTTCACCGCCCGGAACGGCGCCGCCGTGGCCGTCATGTCGCTGCTGGGACGGACGTTCATGTCCGCCGGCGCCGACTGCCCGTTCGCGACCGCGGAACGCCTCCTGCCCGAAATCCGCACGCTGACGCCGGTCGTGCTGGTCGACTTCCATGCCGAGGCGACGAGCGAGAAAATCGCTTTGGGCCGGTACCTGGACGGCAAGGTCAGCGCCGTGCTCGGCACCCATACCCATGTGGCGACGGCCGACCAGCAGGTCTTCCCCGGCGGCACGGCCTTTCAGTGCGACCTGGGCATGGTCGGCGCCCGTGAATCCGTGCTGGGACGCGAACTCGGCCCCGTCCTCAGCCGCTTCCGGACCGGCCTGCCCGCCAGATTCACGGTCAACGACCGCGGCATCCGGCTTTGCGGCGCCGTGGTGACCGTCGGACCGGACGGGCGTGCCCAGGGCATTGAGCGGGTGATGCGCGACTTGCGTTGAGAGCGCGACACGGAAGCCGGCTGATACGCGCCGGCAAAGCCAATTCCGAGAGATGAATTGAGAGGCGACTATGCGATGCCCGAAATGCGGGACAACGGATGACAAGGTCATAGAAACACGGGTCTCACGCGAAGGCGACGCCATCCGGCGCCGGCGGCTGTGCCTCCAGTGCAGCTTCCGGTTCACGACGTACGAAACCGTCATCCCCGCTGACATCTCGGTCGTCAAGCGTGATGGCCGCCGGGAGGAATTCCAGCCGAACAAGCTGCGGGACGGCATCCGGATGGCCTGCTGGAAAAGGTCGATTGACGAGGCCACCATCGACTCCATCGTGGCGGACATCACCAGCCGGCTGTCCCTGATGCCGCAGGGCGAAGTCGAATCGCATTTCATCGGCGAGCTGGTCATGAAACAGCTGAAGAAGATTGACGAGGTCGCGTATGTGCGCTTTGCCTCGGTCTATCGTCATTTTCAGGATGCCGACGCCTTTATTGACGAGGTGCAGAACATGCAGGCGGAAGATGACGAGCCCGACCAGGCCGGCGGCAAGCCGAAGGCGGAATCCGGCGGCAATGCCGGGCGGGAGGAGAAGCAGGGATGATTCTTCTGGCCAGCAGCAACTTCCTGGTTACCGGGCCAGGCGGTCAGGCCCAGAGCCTCGACTTTGAGCGCCTGGCCGCGGATTTGCGCGCGGCCTTCCGCGCCCACGGAACCGGCTCGGATTGGATTGCCGAGCATATCGTGCTGACGTTGGAGGAGAAGCTGCGCTCCCGGGGAGATGGCCAGCCGGTCACCGAGGCCGGCGCCCATCAGTTGCTGACGGCCATGCTGGCCGCGATCGGTTATGGCGAAGTGGCTGCGGAGTACGGCCGCCGGCATCAGGTCGATCCGCTCTCGGGGCATCGACGTGAATTGCATGTCTGGACTGCGGACGGGATGCGAGAACTGCTGGACCGCACCTTGCCGTTGACGACCGGACAAAGCGAACGCCTGGCTCGCCGTTGCGCCGCCGTGTTGCGTCAATTGGGCTTTCAGGAGGTCACGGACACGTTTGTCTGCGAACTGGCGGTGCACCTTCTGCATCGCGGTGAAGAAACTGCCCCCGCCGCGTCGGGTAGGCCTTTCTTCAGCAGTCCGCTGCTTCCCGGCGAAGCAGAACCACTGGCGGTCAGGCCGGAAAGTGTCGGGGCTGACGACCCGCCAGGGAGCGCGGGTGCATCCGCCTCGCCGGGCAGTCAAGCCGAACCGTCGCCGCCGCCGCCGGCGCTGCTGCTGCCGGAGGTGGTTTGGCTGGATCGCGTGGACGACTTGACCCGCTCCCTGCTGGCCACGCGGGTGCTGCGTCCCCTGCCGGTGTCGCGACTGTTTCCCCGCCTGGGCTTGGCTGTCAGCCTGCCAGCGTTGGGGGAGACGCTCACCGGCGGATGGCCGTCGCCCTTGACGATCCTGACGGCTTTGGGGCGCATTTCCCCGCCGGCGCTCACACTGTTGGCGTTGATGCGCCAGGAATACGCCGCGGCGCTGACGGCTTTTCAGGACGCGCCCTGCCGGCTTGTCCTGCCGGAGTTCACATCCTACTTGGCCGAGGGGCTGGGGCCGATGACGCGCCGGGAACGGGCCCAGTTGACCCGGGAAATCAACGGACTGCTGGAGGAAAGCCTGGTCGGCAAGGCCGATTTCCCGATTATGCTCTGCTTCCGCTAAGCAACGCCCGTCCGAAAAAACCGTCGTCGTCCGCCATCCTTGTGTTTATGACCGCGGAGCGGCCGTTTCGCCTGCTGGTCGGCAACTTTAAGACGGGTGTGACCGCGGCCGTGAGGCCGAGGTTCGCGGGCCGGAAGGACACGGAATTGTTCCTTGCCGACATCGCCTGCGAGGTGCAAAAAGGCGATGTCGCCGCCGATGCCAGCTTGCCCAGGCACTGGACGGTGGTTGCGTCGGCGCCTACCGGATCGTCATGCATCGCCGCGACTATCGGCAGGAATGGCCGGTGCGCGGCATGGTCCTGGACGACGGCGTCTCTGTCGGCGACCTGCAGGCCGGACCCCAGGTGATGAGCGCCAGTCTGGAGCGGGTCGGCCTCGACGCCGGCCGGCATGTCCTGACCCTGATGTCCGTCTGCACCTATGGCCTCTGGCCGCCAGCCTGGAACTGCTCCTGGACAAGAAGCCGTCTCACCCTCCGGCAACGCGTGGGTGACACCGCGGGCGCTGGGTCTGGGGCCAGGCAGGTTCGGCTCAGGCGTTGGCCGGCCGCTGGTAGCCCTCGAAGAACGTCAGCATGCGTTGGTGCAGGGCGCCGTTGGTCGCCAGCAGGCCCTGGGTGGCGATTTGGCCGCCGCCGTGCAGGTCGGTGCAAAGCCCGCCGGCTTCGCGGACGAGCAGGATGCCGGCGGCGTAGTCGTAAGGCTCCAGATTCAATTCCCAGAAGGCGTCTTCGCGGCCGCTGGCGACGTAGCAGAGGTCAAGCGCCGCCGAACCGAAGCGCCGCACGCTCCGGGCCAGCGGGGCGATGGCGTTGAAATACGGTAGGTTGTGGTTGCTTTTCCAACCGGCCCGCAGGCAGGAAAAGCCGGTGGAGACCATGGCCTCCTCCAGCCGGGCGTGGCGGGTGACGCGGATACGCCGGTCGTTGCAGAAGGCGCCGCCGCCCTGGCAGGCCTGGTACATTTCGCCGAGGACCGGTGCGTAGACCACGCCGATGATGCTCTGTCCCCGCCATTGCAGGGCCAGCGAGAGGGTGTAGGTCGGCTGCTGGTGGATGTAGGACGCGGTGCCGTCGATCGGGTCTATCACCCAGCAGTATTCGCGGTCGGCCTGGTGACGGCCGGTCTCCTCGCCGTAGATCCCGTGTTCCGGGAAGCAGCGGCGGATTTCGCGGGTCAGTTCCGCCTCGACTTGCTGGTCGAGTTCCGTCACCACGTCGCGGATGCTGCTTTTGGTCTGTATCTGGCTGTCGGCGTCGGCGTCGGCAAAAGTGCGCTGGGCCGCGTGTGCCCGGTCGCCGCCCTGGCGGGCGATGCGCAGAGCAAAGGTCAGCCATTCCTGGAGCATGGATGCGTCGGCGCTCATGATGCGTTGTCCTCTTGGATGTTTGGTTCCGCTTACTTGTTCATGGGCAGGCATTGCCCGCGGCCTTCTCTTTTTACGCGTCTGAAAAGCAAAAGCCGCGAGCTGATTTGCGCTTCCGGCACTGCCGGGTTACGTTTTTGCCGGTGTTGTTTTGCAAGGGAAAATATAATGCCAACCAGGAAAGAAGACCAAGCATGTCAGGAAAAGAGATTTGCCTGCTGGCGCTGCTGGCCGCCGGGAGCTGTGGCCTCGCCAACGCCAACGCCGAGGCCTTGGCAGTGACCTTGAACGGCCGCCAAACGGATTTTCCGGTCGAGCGCGACAACCAGTCGTGGCGGTTTCAGTACCAGCGGCAGCTCCAGGAGCAGGACGGCCTGGCGGCCTGGGGCGCCGAGCTCGACCTCGCCCCGAATGCCTGGAAGCAGCATCCGCAGCATCCGCATATCCGCGGCTGCAACGGCGACGTCAGGGTGAAAATTCTCGCCCCGGGACCGGTCGTCGCGCTGTCGGCGCAAGCCCGCATCACCAACTATGCTGACAGCCGCAGTCGTGTCGTCAGCCTGGCCTATTCCCTGAACGGTTACGAGTACCAGCCCCTGGGCGAGGAGACTTTCACGGGTGCGGCTACGCTGGCCGGGGAAGCGGCGCTGGCCGGTCATCGCGGGCCGATCTGGCTGCGCTTGCAACGGCAGTATGACCAGGATGATGCGAATGGCCGGCATGGATACGTCCTGCTGACGGACTTCTCCTTTCGGCTCGGCGGCGAGATGCCCCCCGCCGCCGGCGAGACCGCCGCAGTGGCGCCGGCGCCATCGTATCGGCTGCAGGACGTCTTCCCCACCGGCGTGTTCTGGCCCTGGGAGCGGACCAGGCCGAACGCCGAACTGGCCGGCATGGACCTGTGGGCGTTTGTCGAACAGACGATGCAGACCCTGCGTGAGCACCATTGCAATGCCCTGTGGTTTGTCAACATCGGCCCGGGCGAGGACGCCCGACACCTCCTGGCCCTGGCCGAAAAACACCAGCTGCGGGTCCTGCTCAACACCAGTCTGCTGACGTTTTTCTACCACGGCATCGGTTCGTGGGAGGACATCGGCCGCCAGGCGCGGCGGACGGTCAACGACATCGCCGACTTCCCGGCCCTGTTAGGCTACGTGCTCAAGGATGAGCCGCTGCTCTGCTCCGTGGCCCAGCTCAGCCATTTCAGCCGCGTCATGAAAAAACACGACCCGTTCGGGCGCGATTCCGTGGCTGTGGTGATGAACCGCCAGACCCAGACGTATTTGGAGGACAGCGCCCTGCCGGTGGTCTGCTCCGACATCTACTATTTTGGTCATGACCGTTCCACCAACATCCCGAATCCCGCCTCGGTCTCGCAGCAGGAATTCCGGCATGGCGTCAAGGGCATGAACGCCGTGGCGGCCCGGCATGGCAAGCATTCCTGGCTGATGCCGCAGATGTTCGGCGATGTCTGGGGGCGCCATTATCGGCGCGGTGACCGAATGGTGGTCGAACCAGGCTCGTATCTGCATTGGCGCATGCCGACCGAGGCGGAGACCCGCTGGCAAATCTGGGAAGGTCTGCGCCTGGGCAGCAAAGGCATGATCTTCTACGTGCTCTACCCGCCCATCCCGCTGTTCCAGCCGCCGGCCGAAGTCGCGCCCGACAGCCCCGAGGCGAAGCGCGTCGAAAAAATGGACCGCCTGGCCGCGCAGGCGCGCTCCTGGGTAAAACAGCCGCTGACCGAAGCGGAAATCGACATCGACCCGGGACAGGGCGTGCTTCAGCCCGGCGGTCGGCCGACGCCGCAAATGGCGGCCATGGCTGACGCCTTCCGCGTCATCCGGCAGCATGACCGGCTGCTGACCCGGCGCCAGGCGGCCGACTTCCCCGTCTTCTTCGCCTCCGACCAGGAGACCGAAGTGGCGACCTTCCTCGACGAGGGGCGACCGGAGCTGCGCTTCGGCATCGTCGTCAACGGCAATTTGGAAGGTACGCGCCAGGTGCAGGTGCTGCTGCCGCCGAACCTCACCCGGGTCGTTGACCTGGGCACCGGTCGTGAACTGGCCATTGTGGCTGCGGAACCGCCGTTCCAGGCCTGCCAACTCACCTTGGCGCCTGGCGATGGCGTCCTGCTCCAGGCTGAATTTGCCCGTCAGGACCCCGGCGTCCTGTTTTTCCGGGAGAATTTTGCCCAGCACGACCAGCACAAGGTCAAGTTGCATGCCGATTCGGCCCGCCTGGCGCGTTTTGGCAGCTTCGGCATGTTTCCCTTTTACGGCGTCACGCAGGTTGGTTCGGGCGAGCAGCCCGTTTTCACCATTGAGAACCTGACCAGCCGGAAGAGCGCCGTCAATACGATTCTGATGAATCTGAACAGTGTGCGGGAGCAGGGCACGGTGTTCTGCCAGCTGGAGGGGAAATTGGCGGGCGTGCGCCTGTTCGCCCTAGGCGGCGATGCCGGCGCGGGTCAGCAAACCAACGTCATGCATCTGCAGGAGAAGAACCTGGCCGGCGCCGGCGCCGGCGCGACGCTGGCCGCCGGGGCGCTGCTCTTGCAGGACCGCGACTTTCATCGGCCGGTCCGGTTGCCGGTCGGCACGACCGCCCTCCAGGTCTTCATGGACCCGGAACAGAAGGACGCCTTGGTTTCCGACGTGACTATCTGGTTCGTGCCACGGTGAAAAAACGCCCGGCCGGGCGGGATGTCCTGGCCGTTGGCGTGGTGTCATGGCCAGGACCTCTTCATGAAGGCCACCAACGGCTGGCGGATGCCGCGCGATAGCGCAGCCGATAGACGTTCGCCTGAAAGGGTGCAGGAAGGGGAGTGCTTTGTCATGGGACCCTGGTGCCGCCTGGCGATAACAGGAAAGAACCACCGATGGACACCGATAAACACCGATTCATGAAGGCCACCAACGGCTGGCGGATGCCGCGCGATAGCGGAGCCGATAGACGTTCGCCTGAAAGGGTGCAGGAAGGGGAGTGCTTTGTCATGGGACCCTGGTGCCGCCTGGCGATAACAGGAAAGAACCACCGATGGACACCGATAAACACCGATTTCTATTCATCGATTGGCTTTATGGACAGTATCGGTGTGCATCGGTGGTTCCAAATTTGTCTGGCACCAGAGGTCGACGCTGGCGACGGAGGACAGTAAAGGCAGTTCAAGCCTCCCGGCGGCCGGACATGCGTCCGTCATCCCTGGCTGTCGGCGTCCTATGGCTTCATCCAGTTGCGGTTTTTGGCTTTTTGCTCGCCCTCGATGAATTTCTTTTTCAAGGCGTTGGCGTCCAGTGTCATGCCTGATTCGAAGTATGCCTTGGCGGCCTGTCCGACACCGTAGGTGATGCCGGCGGCGATGGGTATCTTCAGGAAGGGCAGGAAGCTGGCGGCGAGCTTGCCGGCCATGGAGCCGCCGACACAGCCGAGGAGCATGGTGACGACCGTCTGATTGACCGCAAAGCCATAGATGTTTCCGAGCTTGTGAATCATGTAGATTTCATTGGCGACCAGTGGCGCGACATCGGCCAGCGGGAGGGGCACGGTGGCAATGGCGGCGGCGCGTCCGGCGGCCCATTGGATGATGCCGGATGCCTCGGCCTCGGTGCGCGCCTGCCAGGCGTCGCGCAGGTTGACGTAATAGTCCTGCCAGCGTCGGTTGAAATCCGCCACTTCCTGGCCGGCGTGGTCGGCGGCTTGTCGCGCCCTCGCCAAGGTCTTGTCCAAGAGCTTGTCCAAGCCGCTTTTCTGGTGGCTGGAGAGCATCACCACCTGGTCGGGCGCAACCAGGTCGAAGAGCGCTTTCTGGAAATCGTCGAGCTGGCTGCGGCGCATCAGGTCGGCCTTGGTGACGGCGACGATTACCTTGTCGCGGAAGGCGTCGATCATCCTGGCGTCGGCCGGCTGGACGCGGGCGTCGCTGCCGCTGAGGCAGTACCAGACCAGATGGACGCATTGTTCGGCGTCGTTGGCGTCGAGTCGGCGGACGATTTCGGCCATGAGGAAAGTCAGATAGTCGTCAATCGGGTCGGCCGCGGGTGGCGCGTCACCACCGCCGTCGCCGCCGTTCTGTTTGCCGGCGCCTTTGCTCCCGGGTTCCAGGCCTTCGCAATCGATGAAATGGGCGACATCGGTCTCATAGAGTTCGAAGCCGCGGGTGGTGGCGCGAGCGTCGCCGATGGCGTCGTCCGGTACGGTGCCGGCCTGCGTCATGGCCTGGATCAGGGAGGTCTTCCCGACTCCGGTTTTGCCGCAGATGAGGATGTTGGGTTTCATGCTGTCAGCTTCCCTTTTTCGCTATGGACGGCGCGGGCGTTTGGCGCCCCCGTCCGGTGGTTGGTCCTGGTGCATGGCTTTCGCTGCTGCGCCTGCGCCGCGCCAGGGCCTCTTACTTGGCATGCACCCGTTTTTTCCCAAACTCCAGAAGAGGCCTTTTTCCAGGCAAAATCATCGAACGCACTGGCGGCCATGACGGCATCGGCGGCTTGGCAGAAGAGGTCTTCGGCCAAGCGCAGGCGATAGCACAGGTCGAAGGACATTTCCCGGAGCATGACGCGGTGGCTATGCTTGGCGGAGGTGTTCATGTAAGAGTGGGATGAATTTTTCCGGAGCAGGCGATACTCTTTTGCAGTCCGCGAACCACACGAAATTCGCAACAGAGCGCTTGTCAAGACAGGGGGGGGGAAGAGTTGTCGTCATGGGCATCATGAGGAATACTGAGACATGGCTGCTCCTGTTTTGGATATTAAGCATAAGCTGCAGACCCTGCCAAAAGGTGTCACGCCAAATCGAGAAGGTGATATTTTGGTAACCGGTCACCGATTGATAATGACGGCCAAAGTGCGAACTGTGG
>CAYOUR010000182.1:0-8584 GCA_964407145.1 uncultured Lentisphaeraceae bacterium
TCTGCTTTGGCCGCCCGGAGGGCGGGACACCATACGGCAGCCTGAAATCAAGCGCTTATCACCACAGTTCGCACTTTGACCGTCATGATCAATGGGTGACCGGTTACCCCGCGACATTCCCGCCCGGCCGACAGCTTTGCAAATACCCCGTTTGACAATATAGTAATTTTTTGCCAGAACACCCCCCCCGCACGGCAATTTCCGGCTGGACGACAACTCTCACATCAGGACACCGCAACCATGAACAATGTCAGAGACTTCGGCGCCGTCGGCGACGGCCAGACCAAAGACACCGCCGCCATCCAGAAGGCCATCGACGCCGGCGGCATCGCCTATCTCCCGCCCGGCGTCTACCTGTCCGGAACCCTCTACCTCCGCAGCGGCGGCGGACTCGACCTGGCCCCCGGCGCCGTACTCCTCGGCAGCCCCGACCCCGATGACTACAACGCCGCCGACTTCTGCCCCCAAAACCGCGCCTCCGTCCTCGAAGTCGCCAGCGGCGCCCACCTGATCACCGCCGTCGAACAGGAAAACATCGTCATCCGCGGCGGCGGACGCATCGACGCCAACAGCCCCGCCTGGTTCGCCGACATGCCCATGAACCCCCATTCCGCCATCGTCTACCAGCGCCCGCCATGGCGACCGTCCCAGACCATCTTCCTCTGCGAATGCCAAAACGTCTGGATCCAAAACGTCGAACTGGCCAACGCCGCCTACTGGACCTGCTTCCTCCACGGCTGCGAAAATGCCACCCTCTCCGGACTCCACATCCACTCCGACCACCGCGTCATGAATGACGACGGCATCGACCTCGACTGCTGCGCCAAAGTCACCGTCAGCGACTGCATCATCGACACCGGCGACGACGGCATCACCCTCCGCGGCAACGACGTGCCCCTCAAACAAAAACGCGCCTGCGAATTCATCACCGTCACCAACTGCGTCATCCGCTCCGGCTACGCCAACGCCATCCGCGTCGGCGTCGGCCCCGGCATTGTCCGACACGCCGTCTTCAACAACATCGTCGTCCACGACACCAGGACCGCCATCTGCGTCGTCTCCAAATACACCGACCGAGAAGGCGCCAACGGCACCACCATCTCCGACCTGGCCTTCCGCAACTTCCACGTCGATGTCTTCCGACTCCTCAACCTGAAGCTCGACAACATCCCCACACCCGAATTCCCGACCCCCACCACCATCGAACGGCTCGTCTTCTCCCAAATCACCGGCCGCGCGGAATTGTCGACCTTCGTCCACGGCAACGGCCTGGGACTCATCCGCGACGTGACCTTCGCCGATCTGTCCCTCCGCCACGGCGGCGACGGCGACGCACCGGTCAGACACCCCGGCGGACGCTGGGGATGCAACTCCACCGACGCGGCCTTCGACCTCAAACACGCCCAGGACATCGCCTTCGAACGCGTCCGCATCGACTGGGAAAACAACGGCGCCGGATGGACCTCCGAAATCAAGGCCGAAAACGCCTCCTGCACCGTCGCACCGAACTGCCGATTCCCGAAAATGCAGGCCGCCGCCAAGGCCTGAGCGACAACACGTCACCACCCGCCACGCGCCGAGACGGCCAGCCGGCCGCCTGGCGCTTGCCCCCGGCCGCCCCACACGGCCTGACTTCCCCACCCCATGGCAACTTGGCAAATCAATCTTCTCGTCCTCTGGGTCATGCAATTCTGCGCCTCCATGGGCTTTGCCCTGTCAACGCCCTTTGCGCCCTACTTCATCCAGACGCTCGGCGTCACCGACCTCGACGCGGTCAAGCTCTGGGCCACCGCCGCCGCCGCCGGCGCCCCGCTCAGCATGGCAATCGTCTCCCCGCTCTGGGGCATCCTGGCCGACCGCTACGGCCGCAAGCCCATGCTGATGCGCGCGACCTTCGGCGCCGCCGTCATCGTCACCGCCATGGCCTTCTCCCCCAATGCCCTGACCTTCGTCGCCCTCCGCATCACCCAGGGCATGTTCTCCGGCGTCTCCGCCGCCGCCATCACCCTCGTCGCCTGCAACACCCCCGACCAACGCATCGGCTTCGCACTCGGATGCTTCAGCTCCTCCATCTTCTCCGGAAACATGTTCGGCCTGTTCATCGGCGGATTCCTCGCCGATGCCTACGGCTACCAGAATACCTTCCTCATCTCCGGCGTCCTCCTCGCCGCCGCCGGCTCCCTCGCCGCCGCCTGCGTCAAGGAAAATTTCCAACGCGCCGCCCCCAAAGCCCAGGACAGAAACAAGCCCTCCCTGCGTGAACGCTGGCACGCCCTCGGACCCGGCACCCTCCTCCTGCTCCTCGTCATCTGGATGAGCATCGGCCGACGACTCGACGGCGCCATCCTGCCCATCTATGTCCAGGAACTCAACGGCGGACTGCAGGGAGCCTCGCGCTGGTCCGGCACCATCAACGCCGCCGGCAGCTTCGGCGCCATCATCACCGGACTGTGCGGCAGCATGGTCTTCGACCGCTGGCGTCCGCAGAACCTCGCCCGCATCGTCGCCCTCGGCGCCGCCCTCTTCCTCGCCGCCATCGGCCTGAGCACCACCCTCCCCGCCCTCATCCCCCTGCGCTTCGCCCTCCTTTTCTTCGCCGCGGCTTTCGACCCGATCATCAACACCTGGATCGCGCAAATCACCCCGGCCAACCGCAAAGGCGCCATGTTTGGCCTTGACCAGACCGCCAAGTCCATCGGCATGACCATCGGCCCATGCCTCGGCGGCATCATCGCCAGCGCCTGGGCCACCCGTGCCGTCTTCTGGGTCGGCGCCGGCCATTTCCTGCTCTTCATCCCCCTGACCACAATCGTCGCCAGAATCCTGCGCAACAGCTCCCGGCATAGATAGACGCCGAACACGTCACCGCGACCCTCCTTGCCTGGAAACAACCAACGGCTTGCCGACACCACCACACACCGGTGCCGGCAAGCCGTTGGGCTATTCAGAACCCACCCGAAAAAAACCGGTGAGTCTTTCCCGGCAAAGGCCGCCCTCGACAGACCTCCTTGGCCTCGCCTGACTTCCCCGCGCCATGCGCCCCGCCAGGCCTCAGCCTGGCGCCTTCATTCCCGGCGGCTCATCCGGAATCCCGCCAAAGCACAAAATAATAAGAATCTGCCTCCAAGCTATTTACAGCGCCATGTCCACACCATACATTATCCATCCAAACCATTTTCCACACTCGCCAAGCGCCCCTGAACTCCACTTCCCCTCCGGCCGATGCCAGCCTTCCCTGACACCATCCGCCGCCTGCGCCGGCATTTCGCCATCACCCCGGCCCTGCCGGTGCTGCTGTTATATGCCAGCGGCCTGGCTGGGCCGGTGCTCGAATCGCCCCCCGTCCTCCGCTGGCTCTTCCTGCTCTCGGGACTGCTCCTCGCCCTCGCCTGGCAAGGCCGACGCTTCCTGCTTGTCCTCTGGCTGCCCGCCCTCGGCCTCGCCTGGGGCGCCATCTGCCAGCAAGCCCCCTGGCAGACTTACCTGCGGCTGCTCCCGCGCGCCGAATGCGCCGCCGTCATCCGCGCCACCGTCATCAGCAATCCCACACACGCGCCGATGCCAGCCGCCAGTGCCGTCAGCGAAGTCATTGCCATCCAGGCCATCCGGCTGGACAACCACTGGCGCCCCTGCCGCGGCAAGGCCATTCTCCGCAACGCCCCGGCCCGGCCAAAATCACCCCCAGCCCTGCCGCACCTGCGACACGGCGACACGCTCACCCTGGAAGGCGTCTTCCTGCGACCGCCAGCACCACTGGAACCGCACCTGACCGGCCGCTCCTACCGACGCCACCTCCGCAGCCTCGGCATTCAGCGCCTCTTCCTCGCCCGGAAAACACTCGCCGCCACCCCGGCCGCCAGCTGGCGGCGACCCTGGCGGTGGTTCCTCGAACGGCGCCGTGTTCTGGCCAAACTCCTCACCCACGGCATCCGCGATCCCGCCACCGCCGGCCTGTACCAGACCATGCTTCTCGGCGGCCAAGGCGCCATGCCGCGACACCTGCGCGATACCTTCGTCCGTTCCGCCACCGTCCATATCTTCTCCATTTCCGGACTGCACATCAGCTCCATCATCGCCTTTACCCTCATTTTCCTGAAGTCTTTCCTGGCGCCGTTTCGCCTGCGCTGGGTTCTGCTCATGCTCCTGCTCGGCGCCTATATCATCCTCACGGGCGGCGCCCCTTCGGCCGCGCGCTCCTTCTGGATGACCTTCCCCATCGCCGTCGCCATCCTCCGCTTCCGGCCAACCGCACCCCACAACGCCCTCGCTTTTTCCGGACTCGTCCTGCTCCTGGTCAATCCGTTCTTCCTGGCCAGCCTCGGCTTCGTCTATTCCTTCACGCTCGTCGCGGTCCTGCTATATGGCTGGCCGACCATCGCCATCCTCAACGACGCCGCCCACGAAAAAACCCTCTGGCTGCCGCCGGACCGTCAACGCCGCTGGCGCCAACGACCCGGCCGCTGGCTGGTGGCTGCCGGCGGCACCTCCGGCCTCGCCTGGATCGGCAGCGCCGGACTGAATCTCTACTGCAACGGCCTGCTCACCCTCGGCGCCATCCTCGTCAATACCCTGCTCATCCCGGTCGCCTGGTGCCTGGTCATCCTCGCCGCCCCAAAATGCCTCGCCGCCGCCCTGTGCCCGCCGCTCTCCGCCGCCCTGGCCGCCGTCATCGAAAGCCTCATGGACATCCTCGTCGCCCTGGCCCGACTGGGCAGCCGACCCGCACTCTCCCTGCTCTTCCCGCCACCGTCCTTCGCCTGGACGCTCCTCTTCCACGCCCTGCTCGTCACCCTGCTGGCCACCCGTTCCCGAATCGTGCGCCGAGCCGCCCTCCTCGCCCTCGCCGTCGGCCTGGTCGCCGCCACTGCCGGCAACCGCCAAGCCGTGCCGCCAGCCCTCCTCATCTGCCAGGGCGACGACGGCGCCCCGCCAGCACTCTGCCTCCTCACCGCCGACGGCCGACTACCGAGCGTCCTCTACCCCGGCGGACGAGCCTCCGCCCGCGCCCTCGCCACCGCCCTGGCCGCCCGCGGCCAGCATCGCGTCGGACAGCTCTATCTCCCGGCCGTCAACAGCGACACGGCCGGCGCCGCCGCCATCATCACCCGCCTCGCGCCAGCGGCGATTACGCTCCCGCCCGAACTCCCCGCCCGCGCCGCCTTCCTCCGCGGCCTGACCCAATCCGCCCACGCCGACGGCGCCAATCTCACGCATTTCGCGCCTGACGGCATCGCTCCGCCACTCCAGGATGTCGCCGCTCCGTTCCGCCGGGATGACACTACCTCGTCTCGCCGTGATTTTGCCGATATGCCCACCGGGCATCGCAATGACCCAAAGCATCGGCCGCTCGGTGCCCCGCTTCGCTGCAATTTTGCCGACGCGCCCACCGGGCCTTACCAGGCCCCTCTTCGCCATGATTTCACCGAGGCGCCAACCGGGCCTTGCCAAGTCCCGCCGCTTCGGCCGTCCCCCGCGCCGCCTCTCGGGCATGGTGACGGCGAGCTGCTCCGGCATGTCGACGGCCCGCGCGTGTGCTTCGCGCCAGCCTCGGCACCGCCCGGCCGGATTGGCGCCCTGCTCTCCTATCACGACGCGCGCCTTGGCCTGCGGGTTGTATTCGAGCGGGTTTCGCACGGCCTCGTCGTCATCTCGTGGGCAACATTTGACGGTGCTCGCGGAGCCGCCACGCTCCAAGCCTCCCGCCAGCCCAAAGTCGCCTGGGTTCCCTTGAAGTGAGAACTCGCCCTTGGATACGATTAACAACGTGGGCCAAGGTTGGGATTATCGCCTCAGAGCAAAGTGCATCATGCGCCGGACGACAGGGGGCGTCACGATTCCCAAAGCCCGTTGAAGGTCGCATGGTCGGTAGCAAGAATGCTGGAAAGATTTTGAAAGGTATGCGGGCATTTTCGAATGCCACCAGCCGGACCGACTACAAAAAAATCTTTTCCGGCGCGACAATGTAAATCGTGGTTCTCGGTCGAACTAACCTTCTGCTCGGAACAAAAACATTGCTGGCGTCCAGAAGTTGAGACCTGAGCATAAAAAGTCCGGACGGACTTGAAAAAACACAAGAGCTTGTCTTTTATTGGTAACTCAAGAACAATAAAAGAAGGAACAAGCTCTTGTGAAAAGTCAATTTTCTACCAACTATAACCCGGAAGTTACCAATTGCAAGCTTGACAGCCTGGTCGCGGCCTTCACACAGGTGTTGCCTGAGGCTTTGAGTGAGTATGTTTATCAATGCCTTCACCAAGTTGCGGCACGTGCTATCGGGAATGCCGCCGTTTCGCCGTCTGCCGAGGAGGCGGAGCGCCTTTCCTGTCCCCGTTGCGGCGGACATGCCTTCAAATGGAAAACCCATCGGAGCCGATCGGTGTCCGCCAGCCTGGTCACCAGCCTGGGCACCATTCGCGTTCCGCAGATGCAGGTTCAGTGCTGCCAATGTGGTCGGAAACGGTATTTGGTCCGGGAACTGTTGGAGTTGCCTTCCTACGCGCGATTGACTTCGTTACTTGAGCAGAAATTGGCGCTTTGTGGTTCTCTAACCTCTTTTCGGGTCGGTGAGTGCATGGCCGCCCTTTTCGGCTCCCCGTTTCCCCGCTCCACCATCTGGCATTGCGTCCAGAAGGTGGGCGCTTCAATGTCCTTTGCCATATCCCCCGATGAAAGGGGAGAAGCCCAGGCTGACGGCACCGGGATTCCGGTCCATGGCGCCGGCAAGCGCGGCAAGGAATTGAAGGTGCTCATCCAGCGGAATACCCCGGAAACCGCCGGTAAAACCCGCAGCCGCTGGCGCGTGGCCGGTCTGGATGTCGGGGCTTACAACGGCTCCTGGGAGAAGTTGTTTGAACCCAGCCTGAACGCCATTCGCTCCTTCAAACCCTTCCTTCTGACCATTGATGGTGATGACGGCATCAGGGACGGGCTGGGGGACGCCAAGATACTCGTGCAGCGCTGCCTATGGCACATTCCCCATCAGTTGAAACATTGTCTTTGGGGGGACCGGGTGGCCAGGACCAGTGAACTGTGGCAGACCATCATGGGAAGGGCCTACCAGCTCGTCGCCATCCGTTCGTACCTGGATGACGACGAAGTGTCGGCCCTGCTCCAAGACAAGCAACGCCGGCTCATTGAATTGGTCAACCTCTGCGAAAGCCAAGGTTGCGCAAAGTCTGTCTCCTACCTGAAAAACGCCGAGCCGGATTTGTTCACGGCGTTGCGGAACCGTTTGCACGGCAAGGCGACAAGCCAGGCCGAAAGGCTGATGCGCACCGTGAACCTGAGGATCAACTACGGCAAGTGGTCGATGGCCGGCGCACTGAACGCCATGAAGATCAGGCTGGCCTTCTACTACAATGGATTCAACCCTTGTCAACAGAATGCCGGACATGCCATTTGACGATAGAGGAAAATCGGCTATGCTATGATGCGTCCTGCAAGGGGGAGACGTTCCGGCCAGGATGCATGGGGCAGGCGGCTAGCCTCTAAAATTGCCATTCAAAGCAAAACGATAAATGCATATAAAATGCAATTCATTAATAGGTGCATGACTGTTGTTTACACTTGATAATTAGCCGGTAAAGTCATGATTGGCTTCGACAGGGAAATGTTTCATTTCCCTGTCGAAGCCGGTCATGACGAGGTTGCACTTTGGAAAAGACCGGAGGCAAGGGCGTCCACGTATAAATGGGGGGGACCCGCGTCAGCGGGGGGGAAACCGTTTATGCCGTGGACGCCCTTGCCGGAGGGCTTTTCCAAAGTACGGCGGAGGCCCGACAGCAGACTCTTGGCACGGAAGAGCCAAAATCACAATCCATCATGTTGGTTCAAAGATGAAAAAGCACTAACACGCGTGTAAGGACAAGCTCTGTCACTCAGGTCCCAACTTCTGGACGCGATCAAAAATTTTTCAAGCATGACCCTCATTAGACAGAAGGCACAACAAAAGCCTTGCCACTCAGACTTACGTACAAAACCTGGCCGGCTGGTGCCTGGCCCACGTACGATTTTTTTTTCAAAGAAAAACAAAGTGAGAAAGATGGGCTAGACGTCACGCTGCCAGCCGGAATCCTGTCCGAGTACACGCGGTACTACTGGCGGGCGCGGGTCAAGGACGGCTCCGGCGACGCCGCCACCGAGTGGAGCGCGTGGTCGCCGCCGGCGTCGTTCCGGACCGCGTATGCGTTCCCGTTCCTCGATGACTTCAGCCTCGACCGCGGCTGGCGGGGACTCACCAACGGTGGCTGGCAGATCGGTCCGGCCTTGGGCGGCGGCGGTGAATACGGCCATCCCGATCCGGACGATGACGTCACCCCGGACAGCCTCGACCGCATGATTCTGGGTTACGCTCTCGGCGGTGACTACCTGCCCGATGCTGATGAGGCCGCCGTTTCGCCGCCGGTCGACTGTTCGGAAGCCGATGTCGTCGAACTGTCGTTCTGGCGGTGGCTGGGAGTGGAGGGCAATGACTGGGGACGTGCGAGCGTGTCCGTCAGCACCGATGGCCATGACTGGCATGACGTCTGGGCCAATCCGGCCACGGATGTCACCGACGGTCAGTGGCAGCAGATCGTCTATGATC
>CAYOUR010000183.1:0-8407 GCA_964407145.1 uncultured Lentisphaeraceae bacterium
GTCGATGTGCAGCAACAAATTGACCAAAGTGCTGGAGAAGGCGCCGGCTGAATTTACCAAGTCCGACATCATCCGCTTTATCCGCGGGGAGGACATCCGCCACGTCAATTTCATGTACCCGGCTGGCGACGGCCGGCTGAAAACCCTTAACTTCGTCATCCAGAGCGAGGCCTACCTGGATGAGATTCTGACCTGCGGCGAGCGGGTGGACGGCTCCAGCCTGTTCAGCTTCATCGAGGCCGGCAGCAGCGATTTGTATGTCGTGCCCCGCTATCGCACGGCCTTTCTGGACCCGTTCGCCTCCTGCCCGACCCTGAATTTCCTCTGTTCCTTCTTCAACCGCGACGGCGATCCTCTGGAGAGTTCACTGGAGCATACGTTGCACAAGGCCTGCCAGGTCTTCCGGGACGTCACCGGCCTGGAGTTCGAGGCGATGGGCGAGCTGGAGTACTATGTAATCGCCCCGGAGGACGCCCTTTACCCGGCTTCGGACCAGCGCGGCTATCATGAGTCGGCGCCCTACGCCAAATTCAACGACTTCCGGCAGCAGTGCATGATGAGCATCGCCCAGACTGGCGGCCAGATCAAGTACGGGCATTCCGAGGTCGGCAACTTCACGCTGCAGGGGAAAATCTACGAGCAGAACGAGATTGAGTTCCTCCCGGTGCCGGCCGAGGAGGCCGCCTCGCAGCTGCTGCTGGCCAAGTGGGTGTTGCGGAACTTGGCCCACCGCCAGGGCTACAACCTGACTTTTGCCCCGAAAATCACGGTGGGCAAGGCCGGTTCCGGCATGCATGTCCATATGCGCCTGATGAAGGACCGGGTCAACCAGATGCTGACGGACGGGCGGCTTTCCGACGCCGCCCGGCGCGCGATTGCCGGCCTGATGACGCTGGCGCCCGCCCTGACGGCCTTCGGCAACATGAATCCCACTTCCTATTTCCGGCTGGTGCCGCACCAGGAGGCGCCGACCAACGTATGCTGGGGCGACTGCAACCGCTCCGTGCTGGTGCGGGTGCCGCTGGGCTGGACGAGCCGCAAGGATCTCTGCTCCCAGGCCAATCCCCAGGAAACGGCCTGCCGGTACCATACCGGCCAGAAGCAGACGGTGGAGATGCGGTCGCCGGACGGTTCAGCCAATGTCCATCTGCTGCTGGCCGGTCTGGCCGTTGCCTGCCGTCATGGTCTGGAGATGGCCGACGCCCTCGACGTCGCGGACAAGACTTATGTCAAGGTCAACATCCATCAGGCGGAGCACCAGGCGCTGCTGAAAAACCTGTCCCAGCTGCCGGACAGCTGCGTGGCCTCGGCCGATTGCCTGCAGGCGCAGCGCGCCGTTTTCGAGCGATATGGCGTATTCAGTCCCGGCATGCTGGAGGCCATTCTGCGCCGGCTGCGGTCCTACAATGACGCCACCCTGCGGGCGGCCCTGCGGGACGACCCGGAGGCGTTGCAGCAGCTCGTCAACCAGTATTTCCACTGCGGCTGAACCAGGTGCTGGTCCGCGGTTAGTCGAAGACGACGATGGCGTGGCCGTGGAAGAGGGGCAGAACGACCCGGGCGACGTCATCCGCGACCGTGAACGGCAGCGGCGTCCGGTCCGGCGCAACATAGACGCGGGACAGTTGCCGGCCGTCCAGCCGCAGGAGAAGTTCCGTATCGGTCAGGGTGACGCGGTCTTCCAGGGCGACGGCTTCGCCGCGCAGTTCCGGCGCGTAGGCGAGCAGGTGCACCAGGAAGCTGCCGGTCGAGGTTTTCTGGACGGCGGCGCGGGCGAAGCTGGGCAGGGTCGGCGCCTGCAGCAGGGGGCGGGGCAGGAAGCGGCGCAGGAGGTTGCCGAGCAGCAGGCGCAGCTGGTACGGCGATCGGCGGTAGTAGCCGAGGAAGAGTTTACCGGCCAGGTAGGCGATTCGGCCCTTGATGGCCAGGAATGGTTCGTTGGTGACCGCGTCTGGCGGCGTATAGAAGTTGGCGTGCAGGCCGTCCCATTCCCGGTTGTGATAGGGGCGGACGATGCGCATGGCGACGTCGGCGCCGGCGCCGGGCCGGACCAAGGCGGCATCCGCGTAGAAGGACATGGGCAGCCCGGGCAGGCCAGCGGCCAGTTCGCCCTCCGGCTGGAAATAGACGGGGTGGTGCGGGCTCGGCGACACGTATTCGACGGGCCATTCCGGCAGGGCGAAGGCGCTGCCGTCGACGTTCAGGCCGGAATCGCCGGTGGCGATGACGGCGGCGCCCTGGCGCAGGCATTGCCGGACCCGGGACGTGGTTTCCTCGTCGAAGCCGATGTGGTCCGGGAAGATCAGGACCTGGTAGTTGTCCCAGGGGGCGGCGTGGGTGACCACGTCGAACTGCACCTTCAGTTCGGAGAGCATGCGCACGGCGGCGCGCAGGGCCTGGTCGTGGCGCAGGGGGGCGCCGGGTTTGGGGAAGACGATGGCGACCTCGGTGCAGTTGACGGCGCCGTCGCACCACGTGTCGTAGTGCTGGAGGTCGTTGTACAGGGGCCGAATCAGGTCGAAGACTGGCTCGCTGAAGTCGCCGCGCGGGTGGAAGTGGTCGCTCAGCTCCGGTCGCATGCCGTGCGCCAGGCCGAAGAACAGGTCGTATTCCAGGCTTTCGGGCTTGCGCAGGCCGCCGAAGTCGCCCCATTCGTAGAAGCGCCCGGTCATGTTGAGCACGGGATTGCCCCGAGCCACGGTGCGCAAATAGTGGGCGTGGACGGGCAGGTAGTCGTAGCCGAGGGCGGCGGCCGTCGGCAGACATTCGCATTCCAGGTGGGTGTTGTAGCCGATCATGTCTTCGACCAGGCTGCCGTTGAGAAAGAACAGGGCCTCGGGATTGACGGCGCGGGCTTCCGCGAACAGCTCACGGGCCAGCTGCAGCAGGGAGTCGCGGGTGAATTGCGTCAGCTGCGCCGGGTCGCGGAAGTCGATGCCGCGTTCCGTCATCAAGGAAACGCAGGTCGGGCAGACGCAAGTGAGGGAGTCCATCATGCAGTCGAAGAAGAAGCCGTCCACGGCGTGTTTGACCGCGACCTCGCGGGTCATGGCCTTGAGATGGTCGCGGAACGGTGAATTGTAGCAGACGGCGCGGACGGCCGGGGTGGGGTGGTGTTCCGGCGCGGCCAGGGTGCGCCCGTCCGGGGCGATTCGCATCCAGTCACGGTGCTCCAGAAGCTCCTGGTCGCTCAGGCCGCCGTTGAAGTAGGCGCTGATTTTGACGCCTTTGCGGTGGCAGGAGGCCGCAATTCGGCCGAAAAGGTCGAAGTCAAGCCCGGGGTGTCGTTTGCCGACGGCGGTGTCGTAGTAGGCGTTGCCCTGGTTGCAGCGGGCATGCCAGGTGAGGAAGTCGACGCCGCAGGCGACCAGCTGGTCCGTGAAGGCCTCGACGTCAAAGCACCGGCCGACATCGGGGATGAGAGTGCTGGTGTGGAAGTCGTAGAACAGCGCGTACTTGATCCGTGATGGCATGGGCGGTGCCTCCAGAGGTGTCGTCGTCGGGGCGCGTTGGCGGTGGTTTGCATGCAGCGGGCTCCGCGCCGCCAGGCGGCAGCCTGGTGGGTTTAGGGCAGCAGGGCGCGGAGCTTGTCCAGGTCCGTCAAGGTGAGGATGCCCGGGAGCATCATGGACTGCGGGCAGTCGCCGCGGCGGCTGAGGGCCTCCTGGGCGTAGGTCGAGGTGAAGTCTTCCGGAAGCCGCAGCGTGACTTGTCCGGCGCCGAGGAAGGCGGCCAGCAGCGCCGGGTAGCAGCCGATGCCGCTGGCGGTGAGGGTGATGTTTTCGTTGCCATGGGCGGCCAGCAGCGCGACGGCGGCGAGGATGTCACGGACGCGGCCGCCCAGGAAGGACTCGCCCAGCAGCAAGCTGAGGGAATCATAGTGGTAGTCCGTGTGGTAGAAGGCGAAGAAGTCTGGGTTGGGCTGCTGGTCGCAGCCGTTGGGTCGCGATTCGCCGACGCCGCGGACGTCCAGGCCATAGACACGGGTGCCTTGCTGGAGCACGCGGTCCTTGAGTTCGGCTTTGCTGTCGAGGTGGGCGATATACAGTTCGGTGTGCGGGGACGCAGGCAGGTGGAAGTGCGCCGTCGTGGGGGCGTCCAGGGCCTGGACCATGGTAACGAGGATGCCGTCCTCGGTTTCCAGGCCATAGCGGGCGAACAGGCGGCCGGCGCCGGCGGCAAACGGGCGCAGCTGGCGGTAGTGTGGCGCGGCCACGACCTCGGGCAGGCCCAGTTTTCGGCACAATGCCTGGCGCAGTTCATTCTGGGGCAGGTCGGGTTGCCGGCGAACCAGGTCCTGGACGCGGTTGGCGATGACGTCATGCACGGTCGTGGTTCCGGGCAGGTCGGTGACCTGGCCGGTCGGGGTGCAGTTCAGGTTCTGGCGAGTCTGGGCCGTCAGGCCGGCCGGTTCCGACGAGTTTGTCGGCAGACCGAACTGTCGCTGGAAAAAGGCATAGGTCGCTTCGCGGGCCGGCTGGTGGAAGGCGTGGTTTCTGACGTCGTCGCCGACCTGGAGCTGGACGCGTTCGGGGCAGCCGAGCAGGGCGTAGAAGTGCTTCAGTTCCGCGAACACGTCGCGTGTGCCGCGCAGGTCGAAGAAGTCATTTTGTTCGGCGGTGATCAGCAGCGGTCGGGGCGCGGCGGCGATGAGATAGTCGGCCAGGTCGCCGCCGTCAGCGGCCACCCCGAAGGGAATCTGCTCGGCGTCGGCCGGCAGTTCGTTTTCGATGTTGCTGAGCCAGCGGGTGATGAAGCAGTTCGGGGCGGCCGCGGCCAGGCGGTCGTCCAGGGCGTTCAGAAGCGTGGTCATGGTTCCGCCGCCGGAGTTGCCGGTGACGCCGACTCTGGCTTTGTCGACCTCGGGTCGTGCCAGCAAAGCGTCCACGCAGGTGATGGCGTCATGCAGGCGCCAGGCGCCGAAGCAGTCGCCGGTCAGGAGCAGACGGCGGTTGAGCAGGTTGTGCTCAGCGCAGTTGAAGATGGCGTCGTCTTCCGGGTACTGGGTGCGTTCGCCCTGGCCGATGGGGTCGGGGACGAGGACGACGCAGCCGGAAAGGCACAGTGAGATGGCGACGGCCTGGTAGTCCTGGAAGGCCTTGCCGTCCGGCGCGTGGCCGCACAGCTCCAGGACGGCCGGCCAGGGCGGCGGGCAATGCTCTGGAAGATAGACGTTGCCGGTGATCGGAAATCCCGGCCGGCTGTAAATGATGGTGTTCTCAATGCGGAAGCCGTCCTGGGCAATGACCCTGGTGACGCGCGGGGAAAGCGGCGACGGCGTCTGGGGGAAGCTGTAGGCACGCCGGATTCGGGCGCGGACGGCGGCAATGTACGATTGCGCGTCGTCGGCGCTCCGAAGGGCGGCGAGCCGCTTCTGGCGTTGCGCCGCGAGGTCGCGGAACCTGCGGACGTAGTATTCCTGCAGCATGTCGCCAAAATTGCTCATGGGATGAAGCCTTGTTGACGGTTGCGGCCGGTTGCGGCCGGGGCGTTTTGTCACGGCAGAACGCCCCCTCGCGGCCGTGTCCAGGGCGTTGTGCCATGGCCGTGGCTGGATTGGCTGAGCGTCTGCCGTGACTGGCAGTCATTGACGCGTTTACTTTGCTTTGCTCAGCGGTTGAGGAAGTTTTTCACCGCGGCGGTGCTGGCCGGCCATTTGCGGATTTCGCGGTCGCCGAGGATGACGACGCCGTCAATGACGCCGTCCTGCAGGTGTTGGGCGGCGCGGCCGAGCTGGTAGTTGAGCAGAACCGGGGCATTGCCGAGGTCGGTCAGGCCGTAGTCGTGGATGAAGCAGCCCAAAAGAATCGGCTTGCCTGGGAAGAGCTGGCGGCATTGCGCGATCTTGCTGTCCAGCTCCAGCAGCTCATGCTTGGACCAGAACCACAGGTTGACGACGTCAAAATGCGGCAGCACGCCCGCGAAGTCGTATTTGTCGAATTCGTGCGTGTAGATGACGCCGGCCAGAATCATGTCTTTCCGGTGCTTCTTGAGAGCGGCGTTGACGTCCCGGAAGCGGTCGCCGGGGGTGGCATAGACTTTCTGCTTGCCGGCCTGCATGGAGTCGTCCATCAGGCCGCCGATGAGGTTGGGGAACTGCGTCGCCAGGCGGCTGGTTTTTTCGGCGCATTCGGCGTCGCTCTCCTCCTGGGCGCCGGGTGAGCGGCAGTTGCTGGTGACCTGGCAGAGGATTTTGTCGTACTTCTTCAGCTTCGCCAGCATTTTCTCATTGACCGGGCCATAGACGTAGACGACATTTTTGGCGCCGAAGAAATCCGCGCCGAAGACCAGGGTGTCTTCGTCGGTGGACCCGCACCAGTACGGCGTCGGGCCGCCCCAAAGCCAGAGTTTGTCGCGGTCGATCGGCGGCGGCGGGGGCAGGCCGGCGGTCAGTTCGGCGACGGCTTCGGCCAGGACCTGGTCGAGCTTGTCGCTGGCCGGCTTCAGTTCGCGGGCCCAGCGCAAGGCTTCCGGCTTGGGCGGGCATTGGCCGCCGAGGTCGGCGTCAGGATCGGCCGTTTCACAGTGGACATACGGACAGCGGGCCAGAAGCGCGGCCTTGAAGGCCTTGAATTCCTCCAGGGCGGCTTGGACACGGCTGGACATGGACGGGCTCAGAGGCATGGCGTCACTCTCCTTAAGAATTTGGCACAATGGTCATTACCCGGGCCGGCTGGCGTTGGGGCCGCTTTGGATATGACCCGGTACACGGTCGGTTGCAACCGTACTCACCCTGCTGATAAATGTCATGGGCGATGCCGGCAATGTCAAGTGCCGACCTGGGAGATTGTCCGGTAACAGGGCGTTTTTCGGCAAACTCGATCCATCGGTCACAATCCCATTGGAAAAGTTCGAATCCAAGGCGGCAATGGGCAGAGCGCTTTCGGGCTGGCCATTTGCAAACGGTTCGGGGCAGGGTACATTCAAAGTGGGATCATTTTGGGGCAGGGCTTGCCGACTTTGACGGCGGCCGCCCGTTTATCCCAATCAGGTGCCGGCAGGCTCATCAAGAGCCATCACCATCACCGCCAGCGAAAGACTCACCGATGATGACTGCTGAAGAAGTCAAAGCCCATGCCAAACGTCTCGGCGCCGACCTGGTCGGCATTGCGCCCATGAGCCGTTTTGAAGGGGCTCCCAGGCAGATGGACGCCCGCTACATTTTTCCGAATGCCAAGTCGATGATTGTCGTGGGCTTCCGCATTGCCCGCGGCACCCTGCGCGGCATTGAGGAAGGCACGCTGTTCAGCAACTACTCGTCCATGGGCTACGCGGCCATCAATCAGATCTATGGCCCGATGGTCCTTTGGAACCTTACCCGCCTGTTGGAGGACGAAGGGCATGAGACCATCCCCATGCTCAACGCCAACGGCGGCGAAGCCCTCAACCCCGTCACCGGCAAATTCCGCAAGGGCTGGAGCCGCCCCGTCGCCGCTGGCAAGCCCTATCCGGACGTGCTCGTGCATTTCCGCCTCGCCGCCTACATGGCCGGCCTGGGCGAGATCGGCTGGAGCAAAATCTTCCTCACCCCGGAATTCGGCCCGCGGCAGCGTTTCGCCCTTCTCCTCACCGACGCCGAACTCGCTCCCGACCCGATTTACGAAGGCAAAATCTGTGACCGTTGCAAGCTCTGCGTCAAGAACTGCCACGGCCACGCCATCAGCCTGGACGAATCCGTGAAGGTCACCGTCGCCGGCCATGAACTCGAGTGGGGCAAGCTCGATCCCCTGGCCTGTGAAAAAGGCATCCAGGGCGGCCTGGGCAAAGAGCTCTGTCCTTTTGAGGGCGACTATCCACGCCTGTACGGCTATGGCCGTGCCATCGAAGGCGCCTGCGGCTGCATCCGCGCCTGCATGATGCACCTCGAGGAACGCAAGAAAATCAAGAATCTCTTCCAGCATCAGTTCCGTTCGGCGCCGCAGTGGGAGATCGACCGCAGCAAGCCCTATGAGCTCACCCGGGAGGTGCTGGACTACTACGGCAACAATGGCATGATCGAAGACATGGACGTCTACGTCAAATACGGCGTCCGCGACAACTACGGCACCGCCAACAGGAAAACCGACAAGCCCAACCCGCTGATCGACTGACCGGCCGACTACCCGCATGCCGCTCAGCCGGCATCATCTGCGGCGCTGTCCCGCACTGCTGTCCGCCGCCTGGAACTGTTTGCAAATGTGTAAAATGTGGTTAATGTGCGAAATGTTGGGTAATGTGCGAAATGTTGTGATGGAAAGAGAGATTTGACCCAGTGGCTGCCAAGCTTACGGCAGTGCTCCTGCAGGGCGTGACTTTGCTGGCGCCAAGGAGGTTATGTGTCGCCCTTTCAGGGCTCCCTGTTTATTTATCCTGATCACCCAGGGCGGCGCGGCCCTGCGGGCCGCTTGCCCTGGGCTTTTATGTCGCG
>CAYOUR010000184.1:0-8319 GCA_964407145.1 uncultured Lentisphaeraceae bacterium
CGTGGGTTTCCTGCAAATTGTCCCAGCGAAGCGCCGGGGTGTACACTGACCGATTGCGGCAAATCCATCGCCTCCTTCTTGCGGCGGTGGCGGGAACGCGGCAGGGGGATTATATTTCTCGCCGTCATTTCAGGGCGTGAGAGCGTCGCCTGAAATGATTCTTTTTTTATGTGGATGCGGGTTCCCCACCTTCCCGCCTCCCTGCACTGCAAGCTGACCACAAACCGCCACTCTGCGATTGGCATAGGGGGACCGTAAATTGGAGGATTTTCTCTGGTTTAAGGAGATATCGAAGACTTTTGCAACGACGCGCGCGGTAAACAACGTCTCCCTGGCCATCCAGCGCGGCGAGATCTTCTCCATCCTCGGCCCCAGCGGTTGCGGCAAGACCACGCTACTGCGCATGCTGGCGGGCTTTGAAGCGCCGGACTCAGGCCGTATCATCCTGGACAACAGCGACATCACCGACTTGCCCCCCAACATGCGCAAGGTCAACACGGTCTTCCAGAACTACGCGCTGTTCCCGCACATGACCGTGCGTGAAAACATCGCTTTCGGCCTCAAAGTCGCCAAACGCCCCAAAGCCGAAATTCGCGACGAGGTCGACCGCATGCTCACCCTGATCCAAATGCAGGACCATGCGGACAAAAAGCCCGCGCAGATCAGCGGCGGGCAGAAACAGCGCACGGCCATCGCCCGCGCACTCATCCTCAAACCCAGCGTGCTGTTGCTGGACGAGCCCCTCGCCGCTCTCGACCTCAAGCTCCGCCAGCGTATGCTCCTCGAACTCAGCCTCATCCACGATGAAGTCGGCATCACTTTCATCTACGTCACCCACGACCAGGGCGAGGCCATGAGCCTCAGCGACCGCATCGCGGTCATGAACAACGGCCGCGTCGAACAAATCGGCACCCCCGCCGAAATCTACGAGGCGCCCAAAAGCAGCTTCGTCGCCGCCTTCATCGGCGACACCAACTTCTTCGACGGACGCATCACCGACGTGCTCGACTCCGAATACTGCCGCATCTCCGTGCCAGACCTGCCCGATATGCTCTGCTTCAATGACAAAAAACTCGCCCGCGGCGAATTCGTCCACCTCAGCATCCGACCGGAAAAATTCCAGATTTCCCTCGCCCCCCCGCATTCCGGAGTCAAGTACAATGTCCTGCGGGGAATCGTCGAAGACGTGATCTACCAGGGCGACCACACCCGCTACTGGGTCAATGTCGGCGCCGACTGGCGCATCTCCATCTCCCGCCAACACACCCGCTTCATGCTGGACGAAAAGCCGATCAACTGGCATGACAAGGTCTACATCTCCTGGTTCGCCGATGACGGCTTCATGCTGGAACGCTACAGCGAAAAGGACGAGGAGCTCCTGCCCACCCCGCCCCAGGCGGTCGGCGACAGCGACGACCCCCCGGCCGCCAACGACGACAACGACACAACGCCGGAAGCGGAGAGCTGATTATGGACCAGCACAAGCGACATCGGTGGCGCGAAGCTTTGCTGACCGCACCGTCCTTTCTCTGGCTGACGCTGTTCTTCCTTCTGCCGACGCTGATCATCTTCGCGATTTCCTTCAAGCCGTCAGACCCCCTGGGCGGCGTCGGCCCGGGCTGGACGCTGCGGACCCTGCTGAGCCTGCGCAACCCCAACTATCCGGAAATCATCTACCGGACGGCGCTTCTGAGCTTCACCACCACGGTGGTCTGCCTTGCCCTGGCCATTCCGATCGCCTACTACATCGCCCGTTCCAAACCCTGGAAACGCGACCTGGTCCTGTTCCTCACCATCATCCCGTTCTGGACCAGCTTCCTGATCCGTATCTTCGCCTGGAAGGGCGTCCTGCACCCGGACGGCCTGCTCAAACACGCCCTCGTCTTCTGCAAGGTGATCGCGCCGGACACGCTCCTGCTCTACCGCCCCGAAACGGTGCTTCTCGTCATGATCTACACCGAACTGCCCTTCGCCATCCTGCCGCTCTACGCCGCCGCGGAAAAATTCGACTTTTCGCTGATTGAGGCGGCCATGGACCTGGGCGCCGGCCGGTTGCGGGCGTTCTGCAGCGTCTTCATCCCGGGCATCAGTTCGGGCCTGCTGTCAGCCTGCCTGATGGTGCTCATCCCCAGCATCGGCAGCTATGTCGTGCCCGACGTGGTCGGCGGCATTGGCTCGGAAATGATCGGCAACGTCATTGCCCAGAAGACGTTTGTCGACCGCAACCTGCCCGCAGCCAGCGCCCTGGCCGCGCTCCTGACCCTCTCCATGCTCATTCCGCTGCTGTTTTTCCTCAAGGGGAACAAGCGCCGGAACCAGGAGCCCCGACCGGCCCGGGAAGTCGTCTGAACAACGCCCGCACGACCGATGCCCGTCTCTGGAAGCCCCGCACCATGATCAAAAAAAGCCGCATACCCGGATTGCTGACCTGGCTGACCCTGCTGTTCTTTTATTTCCCGATCGTGCTTCTGGTCGTCAATTCCTTCAACCTGACGCGCACCGGCGGCAGCTGGGGCGGCTTCACCCTGCGCTGGTACCGCGACCTGTTCGGCGCCCGGGAAATCTGGAACGCGTTGCGCAACACCCTGGTGGTCGCCTTCATCGCGACGGCCTCGTCAACCGTCATCGGCACGACGGCCGCCATTGCCCTGCACCGCTACAAGGGCCGCCTGCAAAACGCCCACTACGGCCTGATCTACACCCCGCTGGTAGTGCCGGAAATCCTGCTCGGCATCAGCCTGCTGCTGTTTTTCGTCGCCCTGAAAATCGAACTGGGGCTGACCACGGTGGTGCTGGCGCATATCACCTTCTGCACCAGCTATGTGACCATGGCCGTGCTGTCGCGGCTGCAGGATTTCGACCTGAACATCCTGGAAGCCGCCCGCGATCTCGGCTCCAACACCTGGACCACGACCTGGCAGGTGCTCATCCCCGTCCTCTCGCCCGGCATCCTCGCCGGCGCACTCCTCGCCTTCACCCTCTCCATCGACGACTTCGTCATCTCCTTCTTTGTGGCCGGCCCCGGCTCCACCACCCTGCCGATCCACATCTACAGCATGATCCGGCGCGGCTCCATGCCCCTGATCAACGCCCTTTCCACCCTTCTCCTGGCCATCACCTTCCTGGCCATCCTGGCCTATCAGATCATCAGCCGGAAAACCGCCACCCAATAAAACCCGGCGACCAAGCCGCCGGAAACTGCGGGCCGCGGTCGCAGCCAGCCGATTCGACGCCGGGCAGAAACCCGACCATGGCGCGCGGCCGACGCGTCTTACCGGTCAAGGCATGGCCTGACACAAGGCCGGGATGGCCTGGGCGATGTCACCAGCGCCAACCACCGCCAGGATGCAGGCGCCACCAGCCCGAATTTCCGGGACGACGGCCGCCGCGATGCCGGCCGGGACGTTGGCCAGAAAGCCGGCGGCGACTGCCGGCCGCATCTGTCGCACGATTTCCCGCGGGTCGGCCAGTTCCTGATCCTGCCGCCAGGCGGCAAACGGCGCCACCACCCAGGCCCGGTCCGCTTCGGACAGCAGTTCGGCAAACGCCGCCCCATACCGCTTGACGCGTTCAAACCGGTGCGGCTGGAATAAAATCAGCAGACGGCGCCGTGGATACCCCTCCCGCAACGCCGCCATCGTCGCCCGCAGTTCCGCCGGATGATGGGCGTAGTCCTCAACGATGACCAGGCGGCCATCCGCGCTGCGATGCCGTTCGCTCAGGCGCCGTGACACCCCGGGAAAACGACTCAAGGCCGCCAGCGCCGCCGACCGTCCGACTCCCAGGCGCTCGGCCACCGCCACCGCCACCGCCCCATTGGCACGGTTGTGCGCCCCAGGCTGCGGCGGCGCACCGATGGACAGGTCCAGCGCCTCGTCGACGAAAACCGCCGCCGCGCACATCCCGAACAGCCGCTCAGTCGCCGGCGTCCGCCACACCACCAGCTGGCCGGCGCGGCCGCCGAACTCGGCAAAACACGCTTCCAGCTTCTCGACGCCGCCCAGGCTCCAGCAGTGGTCGTCGTCGACATTGAGAACGACGCCGATCCCGGCCTGGAACCCGGCCTGGGTGCCGTCGCTTTCATCGACCTCGGCAATCAGCAGCCGGCCGTTGCCGGCGGTCGCCGACCGCTCCCAGCCGTTCACCGCGCCGCCGACCAGGTAGCCAGGCGACAGCCCTGCTTCCCGGCAGATGTGCGCGATCATCGCCGTCGTCGTGGTCTTGCCATGCGACCCGGCGACCGCCACCGTACGGGCAAACCGCCGGCTCAGCCGGGCCAGATAGTCGCCGCGACGCATCTGGGCAATGCCCAGGCGAGACGCACACTGCCGCTCGCTGTTCGTCTCCGGAACGGCGGACGAATAGACCAGCAACTCCGGCCGACCCGCCAGCGACTCGGCATGAGAAGCCGTCACGGCCAGGCCGCGACGACGCAGCCCGGCCAGCATCGCCGACTCCGCGGCGTCGCTGCCCGTCACTTCCTCGCCCAGATCGGCCGCGATATGTGCCAGACCGGCCATGCCGACCCCGCCGATGCCGGTAAAATGAATATGCGCCATGTCGTCCCCCCCGCGGCGTCAACCTGCCTCGTACTGTGCGAATAGTGTGTTATACCCAGCCCGCGCCCGGCCTGCGATTTTCCGGCCATTCCGACGCCACGCCAGCGCGGAAAAAAGCAACAGCCCCGATACAACTTATTTGTACCGAGGCTGTTATATTGGCAGCCTGGGACAGACTCGAACTGTCTACCTACTGCTTAGAAGGCAGTTGCTCTATCCGGTTGAGCTACCAGGCCAAGGATGCGTTACAGCAACGCTTAATATGGCCTGAAAATGCGTTTTTTCAAGCCGAAATGCCGGTTTCAGAGGCTGGCCAGGACCGGATTGCGGGCGGCGGTGACTTCGTCCATGCGGCTGACGGGCGTGGTCAGCGGGCAGCGCCTGACGCTGTCCGGGTCCGTCTCCACGGCCTTGGCGATGGCGATCATCGCCTCGCAGAAAGCGTCGATGGTGGCCTTGGACTCGGTTTCGGTCGGTTCGATCATCATGGCTTCCGGCACGATCAGGGGGAAATAGATGGTCGGCGCATGGAATCCGGCGTCCAGCAGCGCCTTGGCGATGTCCAGGGCATGCACGTCCTTGGCGCTCTGGCAGCTGGCTGAGAGCACGCATTCGTGCATGCAGCTGCGCCGGTATTTCTGCTCGTAGTACGGCGCCAGCCGTTCCCGCAGATAGTTGGCGTTGAGCACCGCGTTCTCGCTGATCCGGCGAAAGCCCTCCCGGCCGCACATCATCAGGTAGGTGTACGTCCTCAGCAGAATGGCGAAATTGCCGTAGAACGGCGCGATGTAGCCGATCGACTGCGGAAAATTGTAAGCCAGGTGAAACGTCCCGTCCGAATTCTTCACCACGCGCGACTTGGGCAGAAACGGCACCAGGCGCTCGCACACCCCGACCGGCCCCGCGCCCGGACCGCCGCCGCCGTGCGGCGTCGAGAACGTCTTGTGCACGTTGACATGCATCGCGTCAAAGCCCAGATCGCCGGGACGCACGCGCCCGACAATCGCGTTGAAATTCGCCCCGTCGCAATACGCCAGCCCGCCGGCCTGGTGCACCAGCGCGATGACTTTCTCGACATTGCGGTCAAAGAACCCCAGCGTATTCGGGCAGGTCAACATGATGCCGGCGACTTCCGGCCCCAGGGCCGCCTGCAGACCATCCAGATCGACATCGCCTTCGGCGTTGGACGGTATTTCGCGGGTTTCAAACCCGGCCACGGCGGCCGAGGCCGGGTTGGTGCCGTGCGCGGCATCGGGAATGAGCATGACGCGCCGCCGGTCGTCCCCACGGGACTTGTGGTAGGCGGCGAACATCATGATCGCGGTCAATTCGCCATTGGCGCCCGCCATGGGCTGCAGCGTCGTCGCCGCAAAGCCCATCAGCCCCGACAGCATGCGCTCGGTTTCATAAAGCACTTCCAGCGACCCCTGGCAAAGCGCCCCGCCCTTGCGCAGCTGTGACAGCAGCGGATGCTGGTTGGCAAAGCCTGGCAGGGCCGCCATCCGCTCGTTGATCTTGGGGTTGTACTTCATGGTGCACGACCCGAGCGGATAGAAATGCGTGTCCACGCCCATGTTCTGGCGGCTGAGCAGCGTAAAGTGACGCACGGCCTCCAGCTCGCTCACCTCCGGCAGCGCCGCCGGCTGTTCCCGCCGCAATGCGGACGGCAGACCGGCGCCGGCAGCCGGCGGCACGTCGCATTTCGGCAGCGCCACCCCGCGGCGCCCCGTCGCGCCCAGATTGAATATCAGTTCCATAACACCGCCTCCATGGCATTGGCAAAGCCGTTGATTTCCTCCCGCGTGCGCTTCTCCGTCACTGACACCAGAATCTGGTTTTGCCGGCCGGGGTAGTACCGTCCCAGCGGGAAGCCGGCGGCATAGCCTTTTTCCACCAGATGACCGGCGGCTTCGGCCGCGTCCATCGGCAATTCGAGCACAAACTCGTTGAAGAAAGGCTGTGACCCGACACGTCGCACGCCCTTGATGCTGGTCAAGACCTGGAGGGCATGACGGGCTTTGGCCAGACACAACTCACCCACCTCCACCAGCCCCTGCCGGCCGAGCAGCGTCATGTAGGAAAGCGCCGCCAACGCGCACAAATTCTCGTTCGAGCAGATGTTCGACATCGCCTGGGACCGCCGGATATGCTGCTCCCGCGCCTGCATGGTCAGAACATAGCCGGTGCGGCCGGAGCTGTCCTTGGCCTGACCGACAATCCGGCCCGGCATCTTCCGCATCAGCTTCATATCCGTGCCCATGAACCCGAGATACGGCCCGCCGAACGACAGCGGCAGCCCCAACGGCTGCCCTTCGCCAACGACAATGTCAAAGCCCATGGCGCCGGGAGTCTTGAGAACGGCCAGCGCGGTCGGATACGCCGCGCACACGGCCAGGGCCCCGGCGGCCTTCACCGCCGACACCGTCTCGCTCCAGTCCTCGACCGCGCCGAACGCGTTCGGATACTGCACAATGACGCAGGCCGTCCGGTCCGTGACCGCGGCCAGGATTTCCTCCTGGCCGGAGCGGTCATCATCATCACCCAGGACAATGTCGGTGATCGTGCAGTCCTGGTTGGCGCTGTAGCACTTAAGCATTTCGCGGAAGATCGGCGACAAGCCCGCCGCGACCACGACGTGGCGCCGGCGGGTGACGCGCATGGCCATGGCCATGGCTTCGAACACGGCCGTGCCGCCGTCATACAGCGAGGCGTTGGCCACGCTCATGCCGGTCAGCCGGCAAATGGCCGACTGCCATTCGAAAATGGCCTGCAGCGTGCCCTGCGAGGCCTCAGCCTGGTACGGCGTGTACGCCGTGTAAAAGCCGGAACGACCGAGAATTTCACCAACCGCCGCCGGAATGAAATGGTCATAATAGCCCATGCCCAGAAAACAGACCAGGTCAGTGGCGTTTTTCCCGGCCAGGTGGGTCAGATGCCGGGACACTTCAAATTCGGAGCGGCCTTCCGGCAACGACGAGAAGTCGCACGTCGGCCGCGGCACGGCGGCCTTGTCCCACAGCTGCTCCATCGAGGCGCAGCCAATCGCCGCCAGCATCTCCTGGCGCTCGGCATCCGTGTTGGCAATGAATGGCATAGCTCATTTCCCCGTGAATTTCAGATAGTCCTCGTGGCTCATCAGCCGGCTGAGGCCGTCGGCGTCGACCTCGCTGAAACGGCAGATCCAGCCATCGCCCTCGGGCGATTCATTGAGCACTTCCGGCGCCGTCGTCAGCGCGTCATTGACCTCACAGACCTTGCCGGCCAGCGGCGCATAGATGTCCGACGCCGCCTTGACGGATTCGACGGAGCCGAAGACCGCGCCGGCCGCGAACACCGCGCCGACCGCCGGCATCTCCACATACGTCAGGTCACCGAGCTCCTCGGCCGCGAATTCCGAAATGCCGACCGTGGCGATGCCGTCAACGACCTCGACCCACTCATGCGATTCCGCGTAGTACTTCATGATTCTGATTCTCCTTCACATGACAAAAATGAACGGCAATCCCCTGGCCTGACGACAGGGCCCTGCAGGAGTGCAAAGGCCCTCGGCGACGTTAATCCGACTGCGGCAAAACGATCCTCCCGCAAACATCGCCGCCAACACATTCCATGTAAATGTAACATGGGTTTGGCGTTTTGCATTGACCGCCGAATCATTTCCCGGCGCCTGGGTAACCGGTCACCCATTGAGAATTGCGCCATGGCATGGCGCCGTCGTCCTTGCATGATGCCCGACAAATGAGGCTGGACGACCTACGGC
>CAYOUR010000185.1:0-8299 GCA_964407145.1 uncultured Lentisphaeraceae bacterium
CCACCAGGTCAAATCTCTCTTTCTATCACAACATTTCGCACAGTAACTTCTTTTTCGGCGTGGTTGCGTTTTGTGTTTTCTGGCGGTATAGTTTTGTTCATCAGCCGAGTCTTCCGTTATTGACTGCACTCACGGCCCGTTCAAACAGGAGGCAAAAGATGACGCGGAAATTCTTGTTGTTGGTAGTGACCGGAGCGTTGCTTTTGGGGACACGGCTGCCTGCCCAGATGCCCAAGGTCCTGAAGCAGGGCCTGGTCTATCCCTGTGCCCGGGCAACCGGCGCCATCGTCGTCGACGGCGACCTGAATGACGCGGCTTGGAATCGCGCCGCCCTGGTCAGCGGCTTCCGTGACAGCGGCCGGGAGGTCATTTTCCCCGAGCCCATGGCCATGCAACTGCTTTGGGACGACGACAATGTCTATATGGCCGTCACCTGCTATGAGTCAAAAATGAACAAGCTGGTCACCAATGTGACGGCGCATGACGGGCCTTTCTGGGAAGACGACTGCATTGAAATCTTCTTTGACCCGGGGCATGTCCATGCCGATTACTACCAACTGGCGGTGACGGCCAAGGGCGTCCGCTATGACAGCTGGAAGGGCGACCGGCTCTGGAGCAAGCCCTGGACCGCCAAGACCAAACACTATCCCGACCGTTGGACCGTCGAAATCGCCATCCCGGGCGCCACCCTCGGCGTGGGTAAGATGGCCCCGCCGGCCTTCTGGGGCTTCAACCTCTGCCGCGAACGCCTGGCCGGCGGCAGCCGCGAACTGGCCAACTGGGCCGATGTCGAACGCAACTTCAACACCCCGGAGCTTTTCGGACACCTGCTGTTTGTTACCGACAACTGGCAGCCGGCCGAAAGCGAGCTGCCCGGGATCGCGGCCCAGGTCGCCGGAACCGTCGAAAACCGCCTGTATACGGCGCAGGGCATCTGGACCATCACGCCCGATGGCAAGAGCCGGTTCGAATCCTACCTGGACCAGGTGCGCGTGATGTTCCGGGAACTGCCGGCCGACGCGCAGGAATTGCAGAAACTCTACGCCGCCAAGCCAAAGTTGCCGCACGCCAAGGAGTTCGCCAAGTTGACCGAGTCCTTTGCCGGCTGGAAGAAACAGGCCTTTGCCCAGGACCAGTTCGATGGCGTGTCACTCTCCAAGGCCATTCTGTTCCATGACCTGTTCCGCACCCAGCTGAAGTCCTTCTTCTGGAACGCCAAGCTGGCACAGCTCAATGAGGATATGCCCTGAGGCCAAAGACCGAAACAGCTGCGCCGCCGTCAGCGAAAAAACTCTTGTTGAAGCAGGTATCTGGTAACCAAGGAGATGGCAGAAATGAATACACATGACGCATTTGTCTGGAGAAAACTGTGGAACCTGAGCTGCGGCCTGGGCCTGGCCCTGTTCCTGTGCGCCTGCATGTCCGGCGCCCGGGCGGCCACGACCGCCGAGGAGGTGGAGGAGGACCAGAGCCTGAAATCAGCCCTGGTCACCCCGCACAAGCCCTGGGGCAGAAACTACCGTGGCGGGAAAGTCCGGGCGCTGTTCATCGTCGACCCGGGACAATATGGCGGCGATTGGGTCATGCCGGGTATCCGCCTGCGCGAACCCGTCGAACTGATACAGCGTTTCGACCTTGACGGCGATGCCTTCTTCTACCACGCGACCAAGAAATTCCTGGGTAACGAGCTGGGCGAACAACGCGCCCGGCGCCTGCTGGAGAATTCATATGACGTGTATGTCCTGGCCAATGTCAATCTGCAATCCCTGCCGGCTGACCTGCAGTACCAGGTCATGGAGAAGGTCGCTCAAGGCGCCGGGCTTCTGGCCGTCGGTCGCAAGGTCACGGATTTCATGGTCGCCAAACGCCGGCTGGCTGAGCTGCCTTCCTGGCTGAATGACGCCATCCCGAATGTGACGGCGGACAAAACGCCCGGGGTGCCGTTTGAAGCCTATAACCTCGGCAAGGGCCGCGGCGTGTTTGTCAATTACAAGACGCTGGCGCTCAGCGCCCATGACTCCTTCAGCCGGGAAGGGCTGCGTGAGTACGACTACCAGATGATGCGGCTGGGACGCGCCCTGCACTGGGCCGCCAGGCGCGAAGGCCGCGTCACCATCAAGCCGCTGAAAACCACGGTGGTTGACGGCGTGCCGTCCCTTGAAGTGGCCATCGCCACGACCGGCCCGTCCCTGGAGGTCGACATCGAGGCGGAATGGCATTGCTGTGCGGATGACTGGCGCGCCAAAGTCGAGGCGCGGCGCCAGCTGCTCACGGCCGAAGGCGCGACCGTCACCTTCCCGTGGCCAAGCCCGAAGGAGCCAGGCGACTCGCGGGTGCTGGCCGGACACTACATGCTCGGGCTCGTCGTCCGCAGCCAGGAGGGCGTCGAGTCGTACGGCGCCGTCAACGTGACGCTGGAATCGCCGGTCGGCTTCGCCGACCTGTCCCTGGACCGGACCTGGACCGAGGCGGGCGGCGAAGTGACGGCAACGGCGACGTTGAGCGGGAACGCCATCCCCGCCGGCAGCCGCGTGCGCTGGGAAGTGCTGGACACCTGGGGCCGCGTCCTGTTCCAGCGTGAAGACCCCATCGGCGGCCCCAGGCCCGCCTGCGGATTCGTCACCGGCGAATATGGCTCCATTGAAATGCGCTTCCGCGCGACCCTGGTCGCCCAGGGGCGGGACGTGGACCGCGCCGAAGCCATTTTCACGGTGCCGAAGCGCAACCGCAATCAATTCAATTTCCTGCAGTGGGACACCCCCGAAGGCATCATTGGCTGGCACGGGTGGGAGCAGATGCGCCAGGCCGGCCAGAATCTCTGCCTGACCTTCGGCCACAGCCAGTCCCAGCGCCATTCCCTCCTGGCCGCCTGCGACATCCCCCTGGTTCCCTACAGCACCCGCATCCTTGATCCCAAGGACGAAGACGGCTACATGAAAGTCGGCAGCCAGACCACGTGCTGGAATGACGAGGATAAGATCATGGAGCACGTCAACAAGGTCGTCACCAACCAGACTGCCTTCCGGCAGCAGGGCGTGTTCTGCTATTCCCTCGGCGACGAAGGCGTCACCTCCGGCTGCTGCGTCCACCCGGAATGCCTCAAGACCTACCGGAAATACCTGGAACGCCAATACGGCGCCATCGCCCGCCTGAATGCGTCCTGGGGCGAGAAATACGCCTCGTTTGCCGACGTGGCGCTGCTTGACCCCAAGGATAACATGGAAGGCCAGGCTGTCGCGGCCGGCAAGTACGCGCGCTGGTATGACCGCCAGGCGTTCGCCCGCTGGAACCTGATGAACCTGTCGCGGCGCTTCGTCGAGGCCTACAAGCGGCTCGACCCCCAGGCCGTCACCGGCTTCGAAGGCACGGGCGGATTCGGCGACGACATCAACAACATTATCAGCATCAACACGTTCTATTCGCCCTATCCCAGCATCGGCGACGACATCCTGCGCTCCATTGCCGACCGGTCGCTGATCCGCGCCAACTGGATGGGCTATTCCAAGACCGGCGATGCCTTGTCCGACGCGGCCTGGCGCATGGTGATGAAGGAAATGGACAGTATCTGGTACTGGATGTGGACCGGCGCGGGCAGCTACCGCGGCTATCTGACGCCGACGCTTGACTTCTATGACTGCACGGCCGACCTGACCCGAGAAATGCAGCCGGTCCGGGACGGCCTCGGCGATCTGCTGCTGAAGCTGAAGCCGCGCCACAGCCGCCTGGCTGTGTTCTATTCAGTGCCCTCGGCCCTGTCAGGCAGCTTCGACCATGGCTCCAGTTTCCTGCCGCCGAAGCAGGCGCATGAATTCCTGGCGCAGTTCGTCTACGACCTCGGCCTGGATTTCCGCTACCTGACGCCGGAAAGTCTGAGCCAGGGCGAGCTGGCCCTGGACGAGTTCAGCGTGCTGCTGCTGCCCATGGCGCAGGCGCTGGGCGCAGGTGAGGTCAAGGCCATCCAGGCCTTTGTCGAGGCCGGCGGCACGGTCATCGCCGATGTGCGTCCCGGCCTGTACGATGACCACTGCGCGCCGGTTCCCGGTGGTCTGCTGGACGACCTGTTCGGCGTCAAGCGCCAGAATCGTGAACCCGCGACGGTCGCCGATCTGACCTGCCCGCACGGCAACATCACGGAAGTGAAGGTCGATGGCGGCGTCACGGCCGCCGGGGCGACGGCCGCCCTGAGCGCCGGCGGCAAGCCAGTGCTGTTCAGTCACAAGGTCGGAAAAGGCCTGGCCATTCTTCTTAATTTCCAGTGCAACCGGCAGATCGTCGACCGCGGCGAAGACGGCGTGTTCCGGGCCCTGCTGGACGATGTGCTGACCGCGAGCGGCGCCGGCACGCCCTTCCGCGTCCGGCAGCCGGATGGCTCGCCCCTGCCGTTCACGGAAACGCGTGTCTGGAGCAATGGCGACAGCTGGATTCTGGGCGTCTGGTGGCAGATGCGCTGCGCGTGGTTCAACCCGAAGGGCGGCACCTTGGCGGAAGAGCCGAAGCCTGCAAGCATCATGTTGCCGGAACGGATGGTCGTCTACGACCTGCGAGCCGGTAAAAGCCTGGGCCGGGTCAGCCATTTCACGACAACGCTCCGCCAGGGCCGCGCCAGCTTCTTCCTGATCCAGCCTTATTCGATCCGCGACGTGGACGTCGATGTGACTACCGGTCAGCCAGGCGGTCTGATGACCGCCGCGGTCACCGCCGCCGTGCCGCGGGACGCCGCCGCGCGCCAGGCCGTGCTGGTCGAAGTCGTCGACCCCGAAGGACGCAAACCTGCTTGGGGACGGCGCGTCCTGATCCTGGAAAATGGCCGCGGCGAAGCGCGCTTCCCGGTCGCCTACAACGCCCAGCCGGGCAAGTGGACGGTCACCGCCAAGGAGCTGTTCAGCGGCAAACAGGACCGCGATTCCTGGCGGGTGCGGTGACGTGAAGGGGCTCGAAATCAAGAAAGAACCACCGATGACCACCGATGGCGACCGATGGCGACCGATGGACACGGATGATTGTGCTCGGTGACTTGGTTGATTGTCTTTGCGTTCGCCAGGGGAGCCGGGCGTTGACATCGTTTTGCCGGCATCAGGCAAAGGAGTCACTATGAAACAGCTTTTTCTCGGGTTGGTCGTGGGTCTTTCTCTGGTTGTTCTGGCCAATGACGCGCCATTGGCGTTTTACACGGACGCCGTTGCAGTGGCGCCGCGGCGGATGCGCGGACTGCTGCCGGGCCATGAGGACCACCAGTGGTTGGAAAAGGACATCAAACTGTCCAGCGGCAAGATTCAGTACACGGTCAGGAATTCCGCCTGCAATGACCCGTCCCATGCCGGCGTCAGCTATCATTACGAAGGGTACATCGGCATGCCGGGGCCCAGCAACTGCAACTGGTATCACCGCGGTTTCCTGTTCATCGCCATCAACGGCCAGGACCTCGGCGCCATCCCGCTCGCCGATTTCTCCGTGCTGGAGAAAACGCCCCGGGCGCTCTGCCAGATGGTGTGGCCCGCCCCGGACGCCATGGTCCGCGCCCGCTTTCTGGTGGCGCCCGGCGATGACCTGCTGCGCTGCCGGGTGCAATGGACGCCGGTTCCGGGCAAGACGGTCGAGTCTGTCCAGCTGAAATTGATCTGCTACCCGAGCTTTTTCACCAACCGGCCTGAGTATGGCGCTGACCGCATCCTGGTGACGCCCCGCCTGTCCAAGCATCACCGCGAAGTCAAGGCCGAAGTGCCGTTGCAGCCGGTGGAGGACGCCTTTGTGTTCTATGGCGACACGATCCACGACGTCGCCAATGGCAAGGGCAGCGGCCCCTGCGCGATGGTCTTTGCGCCAGAGCAGCTGCGCCAGGGCGCCGTCAGCCTGGGCTCCTATGGCGTCTCCACTGTGCTGGAGATGGACCCCGCCTGTGGTCAGGCGGACCTGCTGTTCTGGGACTTCAACAAGCAGACCAACGCCGAGGCCCTCCAACGCCTGCAGGCCGCTGCCGCCAAGTTGCGTGCCGGAATGACCAAAACCAGCTTCGAAGTCGTGCTGCTGGCCGATTTTGACGGCGAGGCCATGGCCCGGGAACTGGCCAGTCTGGTTGTCCGGGCCAAGGAGGATGGCGTTGCCATGCAGGCAAAATTGAATCGGGGGCTGGCGCAGCTGGTCGCCCTGAAAAAGCAGGCTGACGCCGGCGACCCCATGGCCAGCGGCGCCTTTGCCCGGGAGTACGACGCTTTTCAGCTGCTTCTGACGCGCCTGAAAATCGAGGCCATGCTGAATACGCCGGAATAAGTCGCCTGGTCTTGAACCACCGATGGACACTGATGATCACAGATGTTGTCCATAGAACTACTTGATGCAGCCAAGTCCGGCTGCGGCAAGTAGGCCGGCGGCCGGTGGCCGGTGGTGACGTGTAGGTGGCGCCTGGCGTCTGCCTGGCCGGGTCAATGCAGCAGGGCGTAGGAGAGGATGTTGATGCCCAGCGCCATGGCGTCCTTCTGCACCAGTCCGTAGTCATAGGGGGCGTGCGCCAGCGCCCAGCCGCCGGACAGGTCATACGGCGAATAGATGACGGCCAGCCGGCCATCGATTTCCGCCCCCAGCAGCATGGGCGCCATGCTGCCGCTGGTCTTCAGAAGTTCCGCCAGGGCCGGCTTGGGGCGTACCGTCGCCAGCCGGTTGGGATACTGGAACAGCAGGTGGTTGGCAGGAATGGGTCTCAGGGTCAGTTCCGGCAATATCTGCGCCATTTCCCGGCGCCACGCGGCATCGAAGCTCGGCCGGCCACAGGCGGCCTCGACAAACAGCACCCCGCCGCGCTGGAGGTAGCTGCGCAGCTGATGGCGCTCCGCATCGCTCAGCGAAAAGGCGTTGGTGCCGGTGAGGTAAAGCAGCGGGTGCTCGAACAGCTGGCTGGAAGTGAGGCTGACGGCCTCCTGCTCAAAGCGCACCGGCGTGCGGGTCTGTTCCTGGAAGACATTGAGAAGCATGGCCATGCTGTTGTCCCGCGCCCACCAGAGGCCGTCGTAACGCGCCTGGGCGACGGACAGTTTGCCGGATTTGGCCGCGTCGGCATCGACAAACAGCAGGGCTTTGCTGAGCGGAATGGCGGCGCTGCGTTCAGCCGTCACATAGGCCATCAGGTTGGCGCCCAGCGCCTGGGCCGTATCCGGCTCATAGCCGATAATGTGCAGCGCTTCAGCGCCCAGGCCGTCCCAGGCGGTGCTGAGGTCATACCGGAAAAAGAATACCGCCGTTCTCGTATTGATGTCAATGCCGATGGCCGAGGGGATGCCATTGACGGCGCCGGTCTTCAGCGCCAGCGGCCGGTAGCGGATGTCCTTGATGTCATAGCAGGAACGGTACAGCGGGTGGTCGCCGGAAAGTCGGTACGGCGGGCGCTCGGGAATGAGCCGCTGCATCTCTTCCAGGGCCGAACGGGCGAAGTCCGGGTGGCCGCAGTAGGCGTTCAGGATCAGGGTGCCGCCGTCAAAGAGATATTTGCGCAGCTGTTCGCGCTGGGCGTCGGTGAACTTGAACGACCTGATGCCGCTGCGGTACAGGACCGGCGCCTTGCTGACATCGGCGGGAATCTGGCCCGCCGGAAGGTTGATCGTGCTGAAATGGACGTTCATCGACTTGGCCAGGTACTGCAGCAGCTTGTCCGCGTCCCGCGGGCTGGTCGCCCAGTCGATCTGCTCCTGCGTCGCCAGCTTGGCAATCAGCACCGGCGGCCGCGGCGGATTCTTCTTCTCGGTCCGGCGCAACGGCACGGCCGGCAAAGGCAGCGGCGGAATGCCTTCCGCACTGGAGTGCTGCGCCGGAGCGCGCTCGACGCCGCGCGGCTTATAGTCCTGCTCGCGCACCAGCCGGCTGGCTTCGCTGTCAATGCCGAGCTCCTCCAGCAGGCCGCTTCGAGCCATCGGAACCAAACTGCAGAGCAGGCCGAGACCGAGGCGAATCATCCATTTGCTTGTCATGGTGTCACCCTCCTGGCAGCAAGTTCGAACCTGTACTGGCACGCGGACAGGGTACTGCATGACTGCCGTAGTGCAGCCGCCGCGGCTTTTGGACTCGTTCCTGGCAAGACCGGCAACCGTTTCCTGGCCGGAGAGTTGCGCAAAATTGACCCATATTAACGTATCGCGTCAAGCAACAATTGCAACAAGACCAATGACCGGTGAAATGAATTTTAGTAATCGGTCACCGATTGATAATGACGGTCAACGTGCGAAATGCGGTGATAAGCGCTTGGTTTCAGGCTGCCGCATGTCGTCCCGCCCTCCGGGCGGCCAAAGCAGAGGTGTCTCTTCCCCCGGGTTCC
>CAYOUR010000186.1:0-4255 GCA_964407145.1 uncultured Lentisphaeraceae bacterium
CCATACGTCCCATACGTCCCATACGTCCCATACGTCCCATACGTCCCATACGTCCCATTTCACCGGGGGGAAGAGACACCTCTGCTTTGGCCGCCCGGAGGGCGGGACTACATACGGCAGGTTGACATCAAGCACCTATCACCACGGTTCGCACTCTGAACGTCATTGTCAATGGCTGATCAATTACCGCATTGACAAAAAAACTCCCGCCGGCCCTTGACACTACCTTCTGGCAAACTACAGTAAACCAGCAAGCACGTCAAACGTTTGACGCCACCCCTGCCCTCCTCACCCGGCGGTGCTTCCATGACGATTAAAGACATTGCCCGCAAGACCGGCGTATCGCCCTCGGCGGTATCGCTCGTCCTGAATGGCAAGGCTGAGGGCCGGGTCTCAACCGCGAAGCGGGAGGCGATTCTGCGAGTGGCCGCAGACGGCGAATTCCAGCTGAATCTTTCCGCCCGCAGCCTGCGCGGCAAATCGCATCACCTGATCGGCGTGGCCATGCCGAGTCCGATGACGCCCTATTACGGCATGATGGCGGACCACCTGCACAGCCACTGCGTGGAACGCGGCTACTCGGTCATCTTTGCCTTTTGGAACAGCTATGCCAGCACCTCCGCCGCCTATGCCGCCCTGCATCACCAAGGCGTAGACGGAATTGTCGCCTGGGAAAACCGCCATCCCGAAGAAGCCCGCTCCACCCCGACGGTCCTGTTCGGCTGCCACCTGCCAGGCTACGATTGCGTTCATTACGACTTTGCCCCGATTGTGCGCACCGCCTATGACCACCTGCGCCAGCTCGGCCACCGCGATTTCGGCTTCTTCGCCACCGCCGGTGACCCGCGCCGGAAAATCCTCCAGGCCCTGCTGCAGTCAGACGGACTGCCAGTCCGCCCGGAATGGTTCCTCTGCCACACCTCCAGCACCAGCGTCAGCCATCCGGCAACTGACCTGGAGCAGTTCTTCGCGTCAGACCCGCGCCCAACCTGCATCTTCTGCCCCAATGACTCCATGGCCCACGCCCTGGCCAGTCTGGCCCAGGCCCATGGCCTGGCCTTGCCACGCGACCTGTCCATCATCGGCTTCGATAATCTGCCAGAAGCAGCCTGGATGAACCCGCCTCTGACCACCTTCGACATCCATATGAAAACCATCACCGCCACTCTGATTGAAACGCTTTTCGCCAGAATCAAGGAACCAGACCGCCCCAAAACCCACATCCGCCTGGATGCCACCTTCATCGTCCGACAATCCACCGCCCCGCCACCAACCCTGTCGAAATTGACCTCAGCCTCGGCTTCCTGACCATCGGCACGCTGTCGCTGCCCCTCCCAGACGCCACGGCTCGGTACTTCTCATCTGTTCTCTATCAAGGAAAAAGATCATGGAAACCCGCTTGCCCCGTCACCGGTCGTTCACCCTCATCGAACTGCTCGTCGTCATCGCCATCATCGCCATCCTGGCCTCCATGCTGCTGCCCGCCCTGAGCAAGGCCCGCGACAAGGCCAGGACTCTGAGCTGCGTCAGCAACCAGAAGCAGCTCATGCTCGCCACCCAGATGTACTTCTTCGACAACGAAGACTGGATGCCGTCCAACGGCACCCCCGACCCCGCCACCCGCCCCGGCCATTCCTTCTATCCCACCAGCGTCAGCCCCTACCTGGTCGGCCAGACCCTCGCCCACGGCGGCCGCAACTTCACCGACCCGGCCTGGTGGTGCCCGGTGCACATGCAGTTCGCTCTCCAACGCTACCAGGAAAACAAGTGGGCCGGATTCGGCTGGGCCAACGACATCTCCTACGGCATGTCCATGGTCTTCTATGACCGCTATAACTGGTTCTATTCCTCCGCCTCGGGCCGCAACAACTACCGTCAATTCATGATCAGTGAGGTCGTCGCGCCTTCTGGCACATTATATTATACTGAAGGCCGCGGCACCACCGTCACCAACGCCGAGGGCGGGCAAACCGGCCTGAAAACACAATGGCGGCGCAAATTCGCCACAACGCCGTCTACAGCTCCTATGTCAACGGCGCCCGCCACGGCGGCAACACCATCGACTGCACCGTCGGCAAATGCAACGCCGCCTTCTGCGACGGCCATGTCGAAACCATCGACAACCGAATCCTCCGCGGAGCCGCCAACTCCGCACTGCCCTGGGACTCCGACTGGAACGGAAAATAACCACCACCCGCCGAACAGCCTGCCTCTCTGCCAAGGAACATCACCATGCCCGCCCACTCCGCCCGTCAACATCGGCTGCCCTTGCTCGCCGCCGCCACCCTCCTCCTCGCACTGGCCGCCACCGCCCAGGTGGAAAAACTCTCGGCCGGCGCCCACGACGCTTATCGCCAGAAACTGCCGGCCCTCCTGGCTGCCACGACCTCATCCGACCTCCGCGCCCATCTCGAAGCGGCTGCCGCCCCCACCGCCACACCGACCACCGTCGCCAATGCCGTGCGCGTGGCCGAAGCCGTCCAAGGCAAGGAGCACACCGGCCCTCTCGTCCATTTCGCAATCCCTGCCATGAGCGACTACCAACGCCTGCCCGACCTGTTCCCGCCGGACGGCCAGGCTTTGGCCACGGTCACCATCATCGCCGCCCGAGACGAATATGAACCCGGGTCGTTCCTGCTCTATCCGCTGCGCTCGCTCGGCAAGGTCACACTCGCCCTCGAACCGTTTACCTCTGCCCAGGGTGATGTCTTCCCAACCGAAAACCTCGACCTGAAAGTCATCAAAGTCTGGTACCAAAACGCCAATGCATGGTACAGCTATTTCGGCGACACCGGACTCAAACTGACCCCGGAATTGCTCCTCAACGACGAAGACCTGATCCGCGTCGACACCGAACGCGTCCAAAACTTCGCCCGACTCACCGAAGCCGACGGCACCGTCAGCTACGAATGGATCACCCCGCCCCTGGAATTCGACCGGCGCTACCCGGAACACTACCGGAAAACCACCGTCTTCCAACCAATGAAACCGAATTTCCGCGACGCCGCCACCCTGCAGCCGGTCACCCTTGACGACGGCCAGTTCAAACAGTTCTTCCTGACCGCCCACGTGGCCGCCAACACCAGGCCAGGGCTCTACACCGGCGCCATCGCCGTCAGCCAGGGCGACACCCGCCTCGCCACCGTCCCCGTCGCCATCCGCGTCCTGCCCTTCCAACTCCCCCAGCCCAAAACCTACCATGACCCCTACAAGGACTACATCACCGCCTCCTACAGCTACATCTGCCTGGAAATGATCGCCGAGGAAAACGGCGGCGACCTCAAACTGGCCGAAGAGCAATTCTTCAAAGTCATGCTCAACCACCGCCAGCACAATCAGCAGTACCACAAAATCCGCTTCCCGGCCTACACCTATGAACACAACCGCCAGCTCGAACTGATGCGCCAGGCCGGCATCAAAACCGACCGCGTCCTCACCCGCGGCGCCCCCGGCGACAACTTCCTGGAATGGAGACACAATGCCAAAATGCTCCGCCAATGGTATGACCAGAACCTCGGACACCACCAGGTCTTCATCCAGCATGGCGACGAACCGCCCGCCGCCTGGGTCATCGCCCAACGTGACCGCTTCGCCGCCTACCAGGAACAAGGCTTCAAATTCTTCATCGCCGGCGGCGACCAGGTCTTCTTCAAAGCCGGGTACATCTATGACTTCTTCAACAACGCCACCGACCCCGAAGACCGCGAAGCCACCCGCAAATGGAACGACGTCGGCAATGCCTGGGTCGCCTGGTACGCCCGACACCACGTCGGCCCGGAAAACCCCGCCTACAACCGCCGCCAATACGGCCTGGCCCCCTACCTGGCCAACTACAGCGCGACCTGCAACTACGCCCATCATTTCGGCCCCTACAACGACCGACGCCTGACCTACCGACCCATGGTCTTCGCCTATGGCTGCTACGACGGCGTCATCGACACCCTGCAATGGGAAGGATACCGCGAAGGCGTCGACGACATCCGCTACGCAACCCTCCTCACCAGCCTCGCCCGACAAGCCGTCGCCAGCAAAAACCTGGCAGTCGTCTATGCCGGCCGTCAGGCCAGGCAGTTCCTGGCGGAATTCGACCTGGCCCGCGCCAACCTCAATGCCGCCCGCCTGGAAATCATCGGCCATATCCTGAAGCTGCGCCGGCTCCTCGGAGTCGAAGGCTGAACCCCGACCGCGGCCCCCCCTCCACCGAGCCGCCAACCCCACTCCGGCACACCACCCATAGCGCCACGAGAAGACCATG
>CAYOUR010000186.1:4265-8233 GCA_964407145.1 uncultured Lentisphaeraceae bacterium
CCGCCTGGAAATCATCGGCCATATCCTGAAGCTGCGCCGGCTCCTCGGCGCCGAGGGCTGAAGCCCGCCCGCGCAAATGACTCCGCCGTTATCCGAGCCGTCAACCCCACTCCGGCACACCACCCATAGCGCCACGAGAATACCATGAAATCAACACGAACCTCCACTCCCACCCTTGCCTTTGCCCTCGCCATTGCCCTGGCCGGCCTGGCCCTTCCACCGCTCCTGGCCCAGCCCGCGATGCCGGCCGCCCTGCCGTCCCCAGCCGAAGCCCAGCATCAGCTCAAGACCCTCGCCCGAGCCAATGACCTGACCGCCCTGGCCGAATGGGTCACCCAAATCCTCAACCACCCGGACGCCACCGTCGACCTGAAGCTGCAAACCGGCAAAACCCTGGCCGACGCCTGGCGGCGAAAGCAACAGTACACCGAGCAACGCGACCTGCTCCGCCAACTGGAACAACTGCCCGCCTCACCCGAACAACGCGCCGACCTGAAGCTCGACCTGGCCTGGGTCTGCAACCGCCTCCGCCAACCCGCCGAAGCCGAAGCCCTCGAACGAGCCGTCTTCGAGGACATTAACCTCCCACCGGCCAGCCGGGCCAAAGGCTTCACGGCCTTTGCCAGACGACTCAACGCCAACCTGCGCAATGACCGAACTCCCATCATCACCGAAGGCCGCAAACTCCTCGAAGCCGGCTTCCCGGCCAAAATCCACCAGGACATCCGCAAAACCCTGGCCGACGCCGCCCGCATCAGCGCCCTCTCACCCGAAACCCTCGAACATATCGCCCTCGAAATCCTGGCCGAAGAAACCGCCACGACCCGGCAAAAACTCGACGCCAACTGGGACCGGGTATGGGTCAGACTCCTTCAACAACAAAATGACGAAGCCGAAAAAATGGTCCGCTGGCCCCTGAAAAACCTCGACCTGCAGGACCAAGACCGATGGACCGCACTCGAAATGATCGGCAAATGCGCCGCCGCCCAGGGTGACTGCGACCGCGCCATCAAATGCTATCGCGACATCGCCCGACATGACAAATCCGAAGCCGCCCAAAAACGCGCCGAAGACCTGGCCTACCAGGAACTGCTCTACTTCAAACGCTTCCAGGACGCCGCCAATCTCAAATTGAAGTCAGGCGACCTCCTCGCCGCCGCCCAGGCCTTCCTGGAAGGCGAAGACTTCCCCAAAGCCAAGGCCATCGCCGCCAAACTCCTGGCCGACCCGGCCCAACCGCGGGACGCCCGCCGCAACGCGTTCCTCTTCTTCCTCGACCGCGACGACCTCGACCGGAAAATCCGCGCCCAATACGGCGCTGACTTCGCCGATGGCGGAGACTTCGACTTCCAGGCCCTCAAGGGCCGCGTCCGCTCCCGCGCCGGAATCGTCAAATCCATGTACCTCGGCGACTACCAGAACGCCCTGGAACTGGCCGACCTCGCCCGCCAACACCAAACCGGCAAACACGACTTCGACGTCATCATCATCCGCATCCACGCCGCCGGCGCCCTCGGCCGCCTCGACGAGGCCGCCGCCCTGGCCGCCGAATACGCCAGTCACCAGCCCTATACCCCCGCCCAGCGCTATCGGCTCGCCCTGCTCGCCGCCATGTACCGCACCCCCGACCAGGAAAACGCCTTCCAAAACGCCTGGAAACAAGTCGAACAGCAGTTCCCGCTCCTGGCCGACATCGACAGCCAAACCCGAGGCGACACCATGGTCAGCATCGGCCAGGCCGCACTGCTGGCCAAGAAATTCACCCTGGCCGCCGATATCGAAAAGGCCTGGAACAGCCTCTTTGAACCGGCCCCCCGCAAAACCATGACCGTCCAGTTTTCCGAAACGACGGTCCATGGCATCACCGACTGGGAAAAACTTGCCAACAAACCGGAAGTCCAGCTCCTTGACCGGAAATTCGGCGGCAAACTTGATTTCCTGGTCACCGACGTCTCGACCGGCGACCGCGGCGCCGGCATCGGCGAAGACGAAGACGGCGCCGAACAACGCCGCCCCACCGAATTCTCCGCCCTGGCCGACCGCTATGGCGTCCACTTCCTCTTCACCTGCCGCGACCCCCGCGCCGCCGAAGTCGAAGCCAGGCTGATCTCCGGCGGCAGCTACGAACTCTACCTGGCGCCAGGCATCAACCAGCCGTACTTCTGCGTCATCGGCCGACTCCACTCCGGACAGTTCAACCCCTGGAACACGACCTATGACAACGAATCACACCGACGCCTGACAGCCGAACGCGGCTTCAAGAGCGAACACCGCTTCACCCCTGACGGCATCGTGACTTATCTCTTCTTCGACTGGAACCTGTTCCATGACAAACTGCCCGACAACGGCGACATCTGGGAATTCGAAAACGTCCATTGGTCCCGAGACGGCGGCTTCGGCTGGAACGGCACCCGCTCCATCCACGGCCGCTCAACCTGGGGACACCTGGCCTTCGCCATCACCCCACAACAACAAACCGCCATCAAACGCCGAATCGTCTTCCTCGCCCGCGAAAAATACCTCGCGGAAAAAAACACCGTCCACAGCAAACATGGCGTCATCGACTTCTGGCAGGACCCACAACTCGGAGACCTGGACTTCTACCAGAAAGCCGTACAACCGCTGGTCAAACGCCTCGATGGCTTCCTCGCCGACGCCAAAACCGACATGACCGACGCCGACGTCAACCGGCTCTTCACCGAAGCCGTTCCCGCCTGGAACGAAATCGACTTCAAAATCGCCGAACTCAGACGCCAGTTCCTGGAAAAAAAGTTGCTGGAAAACCCCTGATCACGCCGACGCCAGGCGCCGCCATGCCGGTGACCAGGCCTTCTTCCAATCTGACAAATGCCGGCCTTGCCTCCCCGTACTGCCGGCATTCATTGTCCAACCTCAACAAGGTAATTCGAACATGATCAAAGTCCCTGTTCTCATGACCGCCCTCCTGGCCGCCGCCGCCGCCACCGCCAAAGCCGCCGACCTCCCACCCCTCTTTGACAACGGCAAAACCGCCTGGGAAATCCGCCTCCCCGCGCAACCGACCGCACCGGAACAGTACGCCGCCGAAGAACTGCAGACAACTCTGCGCAAAATCTCCGGCGCCGAACTGCCAATCGCCCTTACCGACGCCATCGCCCCAGGACCGGCCATCGTCATCGGCACGCCGCAATCCTCACGCGAAATCGCCCAACACGCCGTAACCCTCAGACTCGACGCCAGCGCCAGCGAGGCCATCGCCGTCAAAATCATGGACGACAAGCTCGTCCTGGCCGGCAACCAGCCCCGTGCCGCCCTCTATGCCGTCTACTCCTTCCTCCGCGAAGAACTCGCCTGCCGCTGGTTCTGGCCCGGTGACGACGGCGAATTCCTGCCGGCAATGACCACCTGGTCCGTCCCCGCCAATCTTGACCGCGACTTCACCGCCGTCTTCCGCTACCGCGAAATGACGCCCTGCCACCTGCATTACCACGTCCCCACCGAAATCTGGATGGCACGCAACTTCCTTAACCGCGGCTCACGAACCACCGACATCCGCGACCGAATGGGACTCGTCCGCGGAGGCGGCGGACACCGCGTCGCCGTTTCACAGAAACTCTTTGAAACACAACCGGAACTGTTCTCCATCATCAACGGCAAACACGACCAGGCCGGCATGGCCGGATGCTGGGCCAACCCCGACTTCACCAACTTCGTCGTCGATAAAATCATCCAATACGCCCGCGACAACAACCTCGAACACCTCAATGTCTTCCCCGCCGACATCATCCCCCGCTGCGAATGCGACCAGTGCACCGCCAATCCCGACAAGTCATCCCGCTGGTTCAACTACTATGCCGAACTGATTACCAAAATCCGCCAGCAGCTGCCCGAAATGTCCTTCGGCGGCATCGCCTACCAGGAATACCGCCCCGTGCCCGACACACCCGTCCGAGACCTGGAATATGTCCAGCACTGCCAATACAGCCGCT
>CAYOUR010000187.1:0-8219 GCA_964407145.1 uncultured Lentisphaeraceae bacterium
GCATCTCCCCCAAGAGGATATTTCGCCCTCCCGGCTGGTATTTTTTCATAAACTTAATAAAATAATTCCCGATGACGCTATTAACAACCCGCGACCCCGGGAAAAAACTGGCCGGAAGGCTGTTTATGGATCGTGCCAAGCGGGCCATGGAAAATGGACGTGATTATGGACGTTGGTGGACTTGAGCGGACCAGGGACGTGAATGGGGCGGGGGCCGTGAACGGCCGGGAGCTGGCGGCGGGGTCTCCGGTCAAAGGAAGGCAGAGGTCACCACAGGGCATCTGTGCCCGCCCGCCATGAACGGCCGGTGGCAGGTGGACCCGGGGGCGGGCAAGGCGGAATGTCCTCGGAAGCCGTTCTGCAGAAGCGGCCAGGACGCCGGTTGGCGCCCTGAATCACCTTTGCCGCCAAAGAGCTTTTGATGATGTTTCTGGCTGGTTCCCGGGGCGGCGTCAATGGTGACGGCGGCCAGTCAGCCTGCAGGTCGTTAGGATAAAGAAGCACGCGGATGTACAAGATTGCCTTTTTTGTTCCTCTGGGCAGCGCGGAAGCGGTCAAGACGGCCATGTTTGCGGCCGGCGCCGGCCGGCTGGGACGCTATGACCATTGTTGCTGGCAGGTCGCGGGACGGGGCCAGTTCCGGCCTCTGGCCGGCAGCTGTCCGGCCATCGGCGTCCATGGGCGGCTGGAGAGTTTGGACGAAGTGAAGGTGGAAATGGTCTGTGACGACCATTGCCTGGCGGCAGCCCTGCAGGCTCTGCGACGGGCGCATCCCTATGAAGAACCGGCCTATGAATACTGGGCCATCAATCCGCCCCTGCCGTGAACGCGGCCGGCGCCGGATGGCCAATAACGGCCCGCAGCCATACGTCACCTCAGCAATACCTTTCCTGTCATGTTTGAACCGAGCACGCTTCATGTCCAGCTTGTCACCAGCCATAGCCCTTGATGCCTCGGCGGTACGGCCGCCGTTCACCGGGGTCCAGAACGCCGTGCGCCAGCAGGTGACGGCGTTGCTGGAGCTGATGCATCCCGGCGAGGCGGCCGTGATCACGGGCGACGATGCCCTGGCCGGCCTGGCTTCGGCCCGGCGGGCGCCGGTGATCGCCTGTCCTCCGGCTACGATTCGTCCGGCCTGCCGCATCGCCTGGCAGCAGGCCTGCCTGCCCCGGTTGCTGCGTCAGCACGGCATTGGCGTTCTGCATGCCTGTGCGTACACCGCGCCATGGCGCTGTCCGGTGCCTTACCTGCTCAACGTCCACGATGTCATCGCGATTGACCATCCGCGGCTCTGCTCCTGGCGTAATGCCGCGCACATGCGGCTGCTGCTGCCGCACAGCATCCGCAACGCCGCGGTCAATCTGGTCTCCACCCGCCATGCGGCTGAACGCCTGTCGGCGCTGTGGGGCATCCCGGCGGCCCGGATCGCGGTGGCGCCGCTGGGCGTGGACAGGGCGCGTTTCGCGACGCCCCGCCCGTGGCCGTCCGGCTTGCCGTTGCCGGAGGGTGAGCCCTATTTGCTGTTTGTCGGCAATCTGGAGCCGAAAAAAGGCATTGACATTCTCCTGGAGGCGTTTTCCCGGCTGTCACTTTTGTCGTCATCGTTTTCGTCCCCGGCTTGGCCTTGTCTGGTTTTGGCTGGTCGCGCGGCCTGGAAATGCCGTGCCGTTCTCCGCCGGCTCGCCGCATGGTCGCCACCCGGTCGGGTTGTCTGGCTGGGGGCGGTTTCGGATGACGACCTGCCAGCCTTGTATCAACACGCGGCCGCCTTGGTGTTTCCGTCGCGGTGCGAGGGTTTTGGCATGCCCGTGCTGGAGGCGATGGCGGCGGGGGCGCCAGTCATTCACAGTGATCATCCCGCCCTGGTCGAGGCGGCCGGCGCCGCTGGCGTGTCAACACCCGTCGGCGACCCCGAAGCCCTGGCGGCAGCCATGCTTGAGGTGACGTCCTCCGCGGCCAGGCAGCGCGAACTGCGCGCCCGGGGGCAGGCGCATGCCCGGCAATGCACCTGGCGGCGTTGGGCCGAAACCGCCCTGCCGCTTCTCCGGAAGCTCGCCGACCGCGGCGGTTGAAGGCGCACTTCTCCGCCATGCCGTTTTGTCCTTTTGCGCGTCGTCCCCGTTTTCCCGGCGGCCCGGCCGAGATCATCAACACCGTCCATACAGGATTTGCCCGTGTCCAGACAACTGCCCAAGTCGTTTTCCGCTTCCCCTGTGTTGAGGTTTTGCCTGGTCCTGGCGCTGATGGCCCTTGTCCGGGCTGGTCGGGGGCAGATGCTGGACTTGCCGCGGGCCGCTGCCAGCTCTCGTCCCAGCGGCGCGGCCGGAATGGCCGTCATGCGCGCCGCCGGTCTCGAATTCCCGGTTTCGTTTGCGCCGGACGGTTCGCCGCGCGCCTTTTGGGACATCCCGCTCCACCTTGACCTTTCGCAGGCGTCGGCAGTCCGGCTGCGGCTCTATTTCATCAATCCCGGGCTGGCCAGCCAGTATAATGTCTACATCCGGGCCGGCAGTACCTGGTATGCCGCCGAATTTGCCCCCGCGTCGACGGCCCGCTGGGAGGAAATCATCATTCCGAAGACGCGTTTTGCCCCGGAAGACGCCCCCGGTTCCTGGCAGTTGTGCACGATGCTGCGCCTGGCGGCCTGGAAGGGCGGCAGCGGCAACCTGGCCATCTATGCCGCCGAAATTGAATTTCTGCGGCCTAACCTGAGTGTGGCGCTTCTGCGTAGCGGCGGCACCGCGGCGGCCGCTTCCGCGGCGTACGTTCATGCCCGGCATCTTGGCGACGCGTTGTTCTCCCGGGGCATGTATCCGGCCGTGTTTGAGGAGGCCGACAGTGCGCTGTCCCTGTTGCTTCCGTACCGTTTTGTCTATGTCCCGATGGTGGAATCAGGCGGGCCGTCGCAGGTCAGTACGCTGGTCAGCTATCTTCGCCGTGGCGGCCACGCCGCGGTGTTTCATACTTTGCCGCCGCCCCTGGCCGGGCAGATGGGCTTTCCGAGCGGCAAGTTCGCGCGTGCGTCTCAGGTTCCCGGAGGTCTTGGCGCCGTGCTTCCGGAGCAGCGCCGGTTGCCGGGGGCGCCTTCGTTCCGTCAGCATTCGACCGCCTTTGTCGCCGTCAACCCGTCATCCATTCCCTCGTCGCTGGCAACGGCTGCCTGGTGGGGAAACGGCTCTGGCGCGTCAACCGGCTGGCCGGCCCTGCTGGAATCCTCCCAGGGCTTTTGGATGACCCATGTGTATCTGCACCAGGACCCGGAAGCCGGAAGCCGGGTCATGGCCGCCCTGGCCGAACGCCATTTGCCGGAAGCCGGCCGGCAGGCGGCCGCCACATTGCTGCGCCAGGGGGAGATTGCCTATGCTTTTGCCCCGGCCCGGCTGCGGCCCCAGGCCGCGGCCATGGCCCTGGCCGGCGCCAGACAGGCGTTCGCCGCTGGCGATTTCAACCTGGTCGGCGAGCTGGTGCAGAACTGCCGGGAGGCCCTGCTCGGCGCCGAAACGCCGGCGGCGCCGGCCCGGGCCGGCGAATTCCGGGCGGTGTGGGTGCGGCGGGCGCAGGGGCTGCCGGGCAAGTCCTGGGAGGAGACGGTCGGGATTCTGGCGCAGTCCGGTTTCAACGCTGTGTTCCCGAATGTCCTGTCACCCCATGCCGCTGCGTATCCCAGTCGCCTGGTCCCAGCCGTTGGCGGAGAGGATTCGGTGGGGGCTTGTCTGAATGCCTGCCGTCGTTATGGCGTGCAGATGCATGCCTGGGTGTCATGCCTGGGGGTGGAGGATGCGCCGGCTGAGACGCTCAGAAGTTGGCGTCAGCAGGGACGGCTGCAGGTTGACGCCCGGCAGGGCGGACTCGACTGGCTGTGCCCAAGCCATCCGGAGAACCGCGCGCTGTTGGCGAGAATGACCGCGGAACTGGTTCGGAGGCACGCCCTGGATGGCGTGCATCTCGACCTGATTCGCTTTCCGCAGTCCGAGTCGTGCTTCTGTGCGAACTGCCGGAAGGGCTTTGCGGCGGCTGGACCGCTGGCGGGGGCGTGGCCGGAGTCGGTGCTGCGGTCGGGTCCGGACCGGTTGCGCTGGGAGCAGTTCCGGCGTCAGCTGATCACCTCGCTGGTGGCTGAGATCGCCTCGGCGGCGCGGGCCGCAAGGTCCGGCGTGACGGTGTCGGCCGCCGTTTATCCGGACTGGCAGAATGCCCGGGTGGCGGTCGGGCAGGACTGGGTTCCCTGGCGCCGGGGCGGGACGATTGACTTTGTCTGCCCGATGAATTATCGTCCGACCAGCGCGTTGTTTGCCGGTGACCTGCAACGTCAGTGCCAGCAGCTTGGCGGCGCCGACCGGTTGCTGCCCGGCATCGGTGTGTCTTCGCAGCGGCTGTCGCCGGAAGAGCTGGCGCGGCAGATCGCGGCGGCACGGCAGGCCGGCGCACCGGGGTTCATCCTGTTTGAACTTGGTCCCCGTGAGGCGCTGGACCTGCTGCCCCGGCTGAAGTGGTGAGGCGGCCGGGGCCGTGCTGGCAAGAGGCCGTTTTGCGACCGGCGGGCGCAGGGTGGCGTGGATGGTGGCCTGGCGCCGGCGGCGGTGTCCTTTTCCGGATGCCGGCCTTGGTCACTGCCGGCGTTTTTTCTGCATGATGCCGGGTGCGGCGCGGTTGGGCTTTGGCGGTGCACCCGCGTTTTTGCCTTTGCGGATGGTTTTGCTGCCGCTGGTGATCCCGCCGGTCAGGTCGCGGGTATCCCGGGCTGCGTCGGTCTGTGTCCTGACCAGTTCCGGGGAAAGCACCAGCGGGTGCCGGCCAATGGCCGCCTGGGCCTGGGACAGCTGCCCGGTCGTCTTGTCAAGGCCGGGGAAGTCGCCCTGGTATCCCCTGGTCAGTTCCTGATGCAGGGCTGTCAGACTGAGAATTTGGGTGGCCTGCCCGGAAAGGTCGAAGCCGTAGTCCTCAAGATGATCGCGGAAGAAATCGACATACCGTCCGGGGCGCGGCAGGGCGGAACTGCCGGCCGGCGCCATCCGGGCCTGCATCTGGAAGATCAGCAACGGCGCTGCCGCGGCCATGAATTCGGCCGCCTTCTTGTCCTCCCCGCCTTCGCGAAACCATTGTGAAAGTCTGGCCAGCAGCCAGGAGCGTTCGGCGGCGACGGTTGCGCTGGGCCAGTTCCGGACCGCGCCATACAGGTCGGGGTACAGCGGCGTACTGTCGACCTCGACGCTGGCCGCGAAACCCAGCCTGGCCATCTGGCTGGTGAACTCCACGTTGCGCAGCACATGCCGGCTCAGGGCTTCGACCAGCCACGGGGTGTTGGGCAGGTTTTCCAGGGGGATTTTGCTGACGCGGGCCAGCAGCAGGTAGTCCAGGTTCTGGTCGGCGAGGGTCAGCAGGTCGCTGCGGGTGGCGAGCGTCCCGGTCCGCAGCAGGGCCAGGGTGGCCAAGGCCTCGGCTTCGGCTTTGCCATACAGGCTGAGGCTGCTGTTGTCGAGCAGCTGGCCGGACGGATGCAGGACCGTGAACAGGAAGCCTCCGCCGGGCAGGGCTTGGCGTTTGAGCTGGTCGGCCAGGGCGACGAGGACGTCGCGGTGCTGCTGTTTGCCGGTGGCCTGCTCCAGCTCGACCAGAGCCAGGCAGGCCAGGGCGTTGGTGCGGAGGTTGGCGACCGCCCGCGGCGCCAGGGAGCTTTCCGGCGGCACCTCCTCGCTTTCCAGGATGGCGCCCAGGTTCCGTCTGGGACCGAAGCGTTTGCCGGCGGCCAGGACCGGCCGCATGGCCAGTTCGGCGGCGTCGGCGGTTCGGCGGTCGCCAGTGGCCGCGGCCAGCCGCGCCAGGGCGCAAGCCAGCTCCGCCTGGACGTCAAGCGCCTCGGTCACGGGCGTGGCGCTGCCCACCCATTCGGGAAAGGGCGGCTGCAAAACGCCGGTTCGGGGGTGCAGGGCGGCGGCGACTTTGGCGGCGCCTTTGACCGCGGCGTCCAGGCATTCCGCGGCCGTGATGGCCTTGGCGACAGGATGCCCCCGGAACAGTCGCACGGCTTCCTGGCCGTCGCAGTAGAAGCTGTCCGTCTCGAACAGGCAGACCCGATGGCCGGTGTCGACGCCGCTGACCTGCTGCCAGGCTTTCAGGGCGTTCCAGTTGAAGGCCTCGGAAATCAGGTTGCCGACCTGTTGTCTGGATAGATGGCGGGTCGGTTCGAGCAGACAACGGCCCGTCAGCTGTTCCGGCGTGAAGGCGAAACCGAGTTGTGGGCCAAAGGCCAGGCCGACGAGGCTGGTCAGGGCCAGGCGCGAATGTTCCACTGAAAAATCCGGGATTGGCAACGACGCCTGCACGACATCGAGGCGGATCCAGTTCCAGGCCAGCGGGTTTTTCTGGCGTTCGAGCAGGGCTGGGGGCGCCGGGCGCTTTTCCCGGTTGGCGTCTTCAAGCATGCCTTTGGCGAGCGCGGCCGCCTTTTCGCCATGCAGGGGCTCGTTGGCCAGCATGATGTCGACGACGTTTTCCCAGGCGGCCCGGAAGGAATAGCCCGTGCCGAAATAGGTCCTGGCCGGCCACTCCTGGCCGCCGAGGCTGAGAAAAAGTACGCGCGCGGTCTGGTCTTCCGGGGCGAGCTGGTTCAGCGTTGCGGCCGGGGCTTTGGCCGTGAGCTGTCGGTGGACATCAAGGCAGAATTGTTTCAGCCGTGACGTGGCGATGGAGCTTGGGGCGGTGACGTGGTCAAACCACGGCACATCGGGGAGGCCGGAAGTCTGGGCCGGCAACGACAGGCAGGCAAAGCTGAACAGAACAGCAAGAAGACGTTTGCGCATGGGGCGTCCTTGGCAGCGGAATGTGCGGAAGCACAAGGGAGGATGGGAACCAACTCCCGGCGCGGCGGCCGGGGCGGGCGGTGTCCGGGCTTTGGCCGGTGACGTTGCAGCTGTCGTCTTCTCAACCGGTTGGGAGCCGACATTGCCATCAAAATAATGCCGTCCGGCCTGGTTTTCCAGCCCCGGGGCGGGAAAATGCCGCCGGGCGGGGCGAATTGCGTCCGGGGCGGGGGCGGGGCGGCCAGGCTCCGGCGAGGTCGTCGCGCGGCTGTCGGTTGCGGCTGGCCAGTGCGAGTCGGCCGGTTTTCCCGGTGCCGCCTATTCATAGGCGAGGATGGCCTTGGCCGTCTTGCCGGCGGCGAAGTCGGCGAAGGCGTCTGCGGCGGCTTCGAGTGGATACGTGTCGGAAATCAGCGAGGCGACGTCCAGGCCGGAACGGAACAGCCTCAGCATGTCATGGAATTCGGCGAAATGGTAGAACCACGAGCCGGTCGCGGTGATGTCGCGTCGGATGAAATGCTCGCTGATGGAGAAGGTGACGGCGTTCTGTTCGCCGTTGAAGAGGACCTGGCCGCCGGTTTTGACGGCGGCAAAGCAGTTCAAGGCTGTTTCGGGAAGCCCGGCCGCCTCGATGCAGAGGTCGGCGCCGAATCCGCCGGTGTGCTCCCGGATGGCGGCCACGACATCTGTTTCCCTGGGGTTCCAGGCCGTTGTCGCGCCGAGGCGGCGCGCCAGGGCCAGGCGTTTCGGGGAGACATCGACGGCGACCACCTTTCGTCCGAGAAACGCCTGCAGCAGGACACTGCCCAGACCGATGGGGCCGGCCCCGAACACGGCGACCGTGGCGGTGTCGGCGCGGAGGATTTTCGTGCTGGTGTGGAAGGGGACGCCCATACCGTCGCCGGTGATGAGCACGCCGGTTTTCCAGTCGACGTCATCCGGCAGGGGATGGCAGGCGTTGGCGGCGACCGCGAACTGTTCGGCGTGCATGCTGCCGTAGAAGCGGCGGCCGGCGCACCAGGTGAACTGGCCGCGGGCGCAATAGCCGCAGGCGCCGCAGCCGGCAATGGCGCTGGCGCCGACGCGCTGCCCAGGCTGCAGGGTCGTGACGGCGCCGCCCACCCGGAGCACGGTGCCGGCGGCCTCGTGGCCGGAGTTGCCCTTGGCGGAGCCCTGGCCGCGATAGCCATGCAGTTCGCTGCCGCAGAGGGCGGAAACGGCCGTCTTCACGATGACTTCATGCGGCTGGGGCGTCGGTTCCGGAACTTCTTCAACAGTAGCCACGCCTTGGCCAACAAATCGGACTGACTTCATGGTTCGGGTCTCCTGTTCGTCAAAATGAAGGGTAACCGGTCACCCATTGAAAAAGGCGTTATGCTTTCCCCGCTGGTGAGGCGAATGCCATGGAAAGCCGATGGC
>CAYOUR010000188.1:0-4091 GCA_964407145.1 uncultured Lentisphaeraceae bacterium
TCAAGCGCCTGTCACCACCGTTCGCACGTTGACCGTCATGATCAATGGGTGACCGGTTGCCAGGCCACAAGAAGAAATTTGTTTCCCTTTTTGACTTTACCTTGATCTGGGAATAAATTATGGACATTGATCAGCCTTGGTCGTTTTTTCTCCGGAAGCAGGACTTTTTCCCGACTGGGGTATGGGCTCTTCCCAAAAACTTCGCGGTTAACCACTCACCTAAGCCCCACGGAACTCACCAGGCATCATGAAACGCCACTTCACCCTCATTGAACTTTTGGTTGTCATCGCCATCATCGCCATTCTGGCCGCCATGCTGCTGCCGGCCTTGAGCAAGGCCCGGGAAAAAGCCCGGGCGATCAGCTGCATCAACAACCTCAAACAAGTCACTCTGTCGCAGGCGATGTATGCCAACGACTATGAGGGACGCATCGGCACACACCGCTACAACAGCACGGTCTGGCATGACTGCCTGCGCACCGAAGGCTACCTCTCAAGCACGACCGCACCCAATGAAATCGTCTGCCCCGGCCGCGCCCCGTTCAAATGGACGCACAACTACCGCGTCTACGGCAGCATCACCTATGCCAGGACCGTGCCGTCCAGCATGCTCATCGAAGAAAGCTTCCCCCGCCCCGGCGACGGCGTCCTGAAAACCTGCCCGGCCATCCTCACGTTCAAAATCGTCCAGCCCGGCGGCTTCATCATGGTGGGGGACACCTACTGCCCCACCATGGAGGCGTCCGGCAACGGCGAGCAATACATGTATTACACGTTTGACCGCAACAGCGTCGGCACCAGCAACGATGCCTCGTCCTACTATTCGGTCGGAGCGCATGGCAACCAGGGCAATTTCGGCTTTGCCGACGGCCACGCCGGCGCCATCCAGGGCGTCGGCGCCTTCCGCGACATCGTCCGCGCCATGTACTCCTCACAGGAAAAGACCACGACCTACACGTCCTGCTACAACAACGCCAAAGTCCTCTGCTACTAACCACCAGGCCAGGAGCGATACGAGACCGGCCCGACTGCATGCGGCCTTGCCACTCCTTCCCTGCACGGTTTGTCTTTCTGCCCTGCGGAAACACACAGTACCACAACCGGGAGGTGCCTCATGCAACGCCGCGATTTCACCCTGATCGAACTTCTGGTCGTCATCGCCATCATCGCCATTCTGGCCGCCATGCTGCTGCCGGCGCTGTCCCAGGCGCGCGAGAAGGCCCGCTCCATCAGCTGCATCAACAACATCAAGCAGGTGACCCTGTATCAGGCCATGTACCTGAACGACTATGACGGCTTCCTGGGCACCTGCCGCTACAGCAGCACGGTCTGGTATGACTGCCTCAACATCGGCGGATACCTGTCCAGCACCACCCCGCCGGAAGTCATTTGCCCGGGCCGGCCGCCGTTCAAGTTCACCCACGCCTACCGCGTCTACGGCGGGGTCAGCTACAGCGGCGCCACCGCGCCGTCCAGCGCCATGATCCAGGAGAAATTCCCGCGCCCGTCCGACGGCACGCCCTACTTCTGCCCGGCGGTCGTCATCCAGAAGGTCAACACGCCGTCCACGTTGATTATGCTCGGCGACACCTACTGCCCGACCATGGAGGCCGCCGGCAATGGCGAACAGTACATGTACTACGCCTATGACCGAACCTCCATCGGCACGACCAATGACGGTTCGTCCTGCTTCTACGTCGGCGCCCACGGCAACAGCGGCAACTTCGGCTTCATCGACGGCCATGCCACGTCCCTCAAGGGCTTCGGCGAATTCCGCGCCGCCGCCATGACCGTATTTTCGTCCCAGAATCAATCCCTGGCTCGCGCGGCCTGCTTTGACAAGGGCAAGGTCTTCCGCTATTGATTTTCATGGGAAGACTTGCTGATACGGCGATCCTGGCGCGCACTGTTGGGTGAGCGCGCTCCCGGCTGCAGGTGCGCTCCGCACCTGCAGCCTCATTTCAGCAAAGGAGTCATCGTCTTATGTGTAAACACATTACTCTGGAGCTGGCGGCAAACCGGGAGGTTTGCGCCGCCTAGCTTCCGGTTCAGGCCTCCCGTCAGTTTGCCCTCAACACAAACTTTCAGGAGGATGTCCCATGTCCACTATCGACCTTAGCCAACTCGGCTTCACCGGCGATTTCGTTGCCGAAGCCGCGTTGCATGATGACTGTTATCCCGCCCGGGTCTTGTCCCAATCCAGGGATCGCTACCAAATTGTCTGCGCCAACGGCGAACTCACGGCCGAAGTGTCCGGCCACTTTCGGCACCACGCCCAAACCAACGCCGATTTTCCGGCCGTCGGCGACTTCGTTCTGACCGACCAGCCGGATGCTTCCGGCGCCCACGCCGTCATCCAGCGGGTGCTGCCCCGGCACAGCGCCTTCATCCGCCAGGCAGCCGGCGCCAAAGGCGTCGAACAAGTCGTGGCCGCCAACATCGACACCGTCTTCATCTGCATGTCCCTGAACCACGATTTCAACCTGCGTCGCCTGGAGAGGTATTTCGCCATCGGCTGGGAAAGCGGCGCCGTGCCCGTGGCCGTCCTGACCAAGGCCGACCTCGCCAGCGACTGGGAGAAACGCCTGGCCCAGGTCCATGCCGTCTGCCCGGGCGCCGAAGTCCTGATCACTTCCGCCCGACAGGAGAACGGCGGCGAGACCCTCGGACGCTTCCTGACCAAAGGCAAAACCGTCGCCTTCATCGGCTCTTCCGGCGTCGGCAAATCCACCCTGATCAACCACCTGGCCGGCAAGACGCTGCTGCCTACCAGCGACCTGAGCCATGACGACAAGGGCCGGCATACGACGACGCGACGCGAATTGCTCCTGCTGGCCTCCGGCGCCATGGTCATTGACACACCCGGCATGCGTGAACTCGGCCTCGAATACACCGACTTGGGCCGGACCTTCGCCGACATCGAGACGCTGGCGCGCGGCTGCCGGTTCCACGACTGCGCCCACGACCGCGAACCCGGCTGCGCCGTGCAGCTGGCAATCACGGAAGGGCGTCTGGAAGCCGAACGCCTCCATAGCTACCGAAAACTCGCCCTGGAAGCACGGTATGACGGCTTGACCTCCAGACAGATTGAAACCATGAAGATCGACGACATGTTCGGCGGCAAGGCCAACTTCAAGGCCGCCCACCGGCAGGCAAAAAGAAAAAACCAACGATGACTCCCAAGCCGGCCGGGCATGCCCGGCCGGCGCCATACAAACGTGAGGCCATCACCTCACCGTGCTGTCCTTGGCGCCCATCGGCCTTACTGGTCCAGGCATTCCATCCACACCCTCTCAATTTCACGCAGCGGGAGGGGATGGATTGGGATGCCTGCCTCCCCTTTGGGATGGATGCTCGCATTGATGGTTCACTTTGCCGGCATGAAGGACGCTGATCCCGTCGGTTATTTTCTGTTATATCCCGAAAAACAACCGCAGGCGCCACCCAACAGGGAGTATCCGGTTCCAGCATGAATCATCACGCAGCCGCTCCGAGGAAGATTGCAGCGTTGCTGATTGCCGGCCTGGCCGGTCCGGTCGCTCTGCTGGCGGCCAGACCGTTCCTTCAGGGCATTCTGTCACTGCCGTCTTTCTGCCCCTTCCTGTACTGTGTGTCCCGGCCCTGCCCTTCCTGCGGCATGACCCGCGCCTTGTTGGACCTGTTGCAGGGAAATTTTCTTTCCGCCTTGAGATGGCATGCTTTCGCTCCGCTTCTCGTGATTCTGGCCGGCGGGCTCTGGGCCTGGCGAGTGCTGCGAATGGCCGCGCCAAAATCCTTCTCCAAACTGCCGGCATGGCTGCTGCCCCGCCAGGGCTGGCTGATTCTGCTGGCCGCCTACCTGGCCTACTACCTGCTCCGAATGGCCGGCGCCTGCCCGGTTCCCGATGGATATTTCCCCTGAGACCCGACTGCATGCGCCACGCCACGCGGCCTCCGGCAGGCCGCCAACCAGTCGTGATGGTCACCACCCACGCCAGACGCGCCTGACAATCGCTTGCCAAAAACTACACCCCGGCCGCCACGGCGCCCCCACGGCGGCTTCAGGGGCGATCTGCGGCCCCCCAAACACAAATGCCGACGCCGAGGCCGAC
>CAYOUR010000188.1:4191-8104 GCA_964407145.1 uncultured Lentisphaeraceae bacterium
GCCGACGCCGAGGCCGACTGTCATGACCTCCTCAGTGGCGCAGACCCGGTCCCCGCCCGGCTTGGCGCCGAAGCCTTGACAACGGGATTCTTCTCCACCCAGTGGCGCAGAAAATGCACGCCGAGCAGCACAGACGCCAGCTCCAAGTCGGCCTTTCCGACATTGGCCAGCGTATGCAAATACCATACGCCGACGCCGAAACGCGCGTCACGGCTGACCAGCAGATCAAGAAGCACTTCGCGTTCCAGGTCCAGGTCAAGACCATGACGCATCCCCCCCAGCACAAAGGCCAGGTCATACAGCAACGCGGCACACGCCGCCAAATCCTCGGACACGTACGCCTCCTCCAGCTGCTCAAACTGCCGCATGGCCGCCTGGGCCGGAACCCGATAACGACTGCCGACATGCTTCTGGACGGCATTGCGCAACACCTTCAGGCATTGCGAAAAAGCCTCCCCGCCGCGGTCATGCTCTTCGCGGGTCAGCAACGCATAGTAGGCGCCACGCCGACCCAGGAGATCACCGGCGGCAACCGCCAGCGACCGACGCAACATCGGATTGCCGGTGTCCCGCATCCTGGCGACCAGGTCATACACCGCCTGCAGCTCGCCCAAGCTGGCCAGAGCCTCCCCGGCACTGGCCAAAACCGGCGCACTGCCGGATTGACGCAGCAGCTCCCGCAAGGGCTCAGCCGCCCGGCGATCGCCCAGACACCCCAGAGCCAAGGCGATCTCACGCCTGGTCTCGTTGTCCGCCCCGGGCAGCTTGTCCAACAACGCCTCGACCACGCCGGGCTGACGGCAGGTGCGCAGGGCACGGACGATGCGCGAGTCCAGGTCTGAATCGGGGTCGGCCAGCTTTTGCAGCAGAGCCTGGACGGCCTCTGTCGTGCCGATACGGCCCAGCGCCGCCACCGTTTCCTCCCGCACCAGCATGGACGGGTCTTCCAGCTTGTCCTGGAGGTCGTTGACGACATACGCCAGGCGCCGACTGCCGGCCTGGCTGATGGCGCGGGCGCGGTCCTTCTCGCTCACCGCGCCGCTGAACAGCATGATGTTCTGGACCAGGCCAAACACCCGCAGGGGATTGCCCAGGAAGGTGCTGACCGGCAGTTCGTGCTGATTCCGGCGAACCTGGCGCAACAGAGGCAACGCCACCAGCCATCCCACCAGCATATGCAGGATGACCAGCAGCTGCTGATACGTGAACGGCAATCCAAAGGGGCAACGGAAAGGAAACTGCGCCCCTTCCAGGGCATCCATCACCAGGCCGCCCACCACGGGGCCGGCCGCGCTCATGACGCCCACCGCCGTCCAATGCAACGCCATCGCCATGGTCCGGTTCTCCTTGACCGTCGAGGCGCTGCATAAGGTGATCTGCACCAAGCCGGTACAGCTGTAAAACGCCGCCGCGAAGAAGTTCACCACGCACATCACCAGGACAATGCCCGGTACCACCGGCTGCCCCGGCCAGAACAACAGCCGGTAGGAGACGGACGGCGCCAGCAGCCAGGCCAGGCCAAAAACCGGCGCGGCCACGAACATCAGCATGCACACCGTGCGATTGCCGATCCGGTCCATGATCTTGCTCCAGATGAAGCTGGCAACCACGCAGCCCAAAGCCGTGCTGATCGCCACGGCCGACAAATGGCTGTAGTTGGCCGCGCACTCGCGCTTCAAATAAACATCCGCAAAACGCACAAAACCAAGGCTGAAATTCCAGACGCCGAACGCCAGGGTGACCCAGAGGAAATCGCGGTTGTGAAAGGGCTCCGACAACCTCTGCCAAAGCCGACCCGGGCTTTTCCGCCTCGGGACCTCGGGGTCCGGAACCGCCATATGCAGGACGATGTCGGCACAGCCCACCACCGCCGCCAGGGTGAAGACCAGCCCGAAGCCCACCATGGTCTGGCTCGAGGCCTTCCCGCCCCAGGTCGCGTCCAGCAGCCAACCGGCGACCAGCATGCTGAACAGGTTGGCGGCCATGGTCACGCTCTGTCGAAAAGCCCAAAACCGCCCGCGAACCCGTTCCGGAACCAAGTCCATGATCCAGCTGTACCAGGACGCGGTGCAGGTCGAGGCCAGCAGCGAACTGATCGACACCACCCAAAGCACCGCCCAGCCGACTGATGGTTCGGGAGCCGCGAAAAAAGCCAGAAACACCGGAATGAACCAAAGCAGCCGATGCGGAAAGGCCATCGCGAACCAGAACCGCTTGCGGCTGCTGACCCGCTCGGCCAAGACCGCGGACGGCACCTGCATGACCATGGCCAGATTCTGGACCATGGCGGCCAGACCGATGACCAAGCCCGACGCGCCGACCCGTTCGAAAAACATCGTCAACGGCATCGACAAAGCCAGCGCAAACCACGCCTGCCCCAGAGCGCCGGCCGCAATATTCACAATCATGCCACGCTGGAGCACAGCCGGCGTCAGCCGCCGACCGTCCCGATCACGCAGAGGCCCCTCCGGTTGCATGGTCACGCGCGCAATCTCCCCCAACTTGAAAACATGTCCTGGCCGTTCCCCGCGCCCGGCCGGGCGTTGGCCCATCCAGCCCACGGCACAGCCCAACGCCCCCCCGGGTCCCCGAACGCGCCAGTAGCCTCTGGCCTGTCAACGGGGCTTTCCAACGGCGGCTGGCGACGACACCCGGGCCAAGGACGCGCTCACATCAGCACCATAGCGTCCCGGTGTACGACTTCGTGGATGGTCACCGGCCGGTTCAACAGCCGCTCCAAGTCGCCACTCTTCGCGCCGCAAATCCGGGAAACGTCCTCATGACTGAAATTGACCGTCCCGCGGCCGATTTCCTGACGGGCCAGATTCACAATCCGGACCGTGTCGCCGACTTTGAAGGTGCCGCGCAGTCCGACGACACCCCCGGACAGCAGGCTGCGGCCCTGGCCGCAAATGGCCTTGGCCGCCCCTTCGTCGACAATCAGCTCGCCTTTCGGTTCCGAAAAAAAGGCCAAAAAGCGCTGCCGGGCGTGCATGCGCTGCTGGCGCGACGGCAAAAAGACGGTGCCGACATCGGCGGCGGCCATGATTCGCGGCAAAATGGCAAAGTCGTATCCATCGGCAATGATCAGCGGTTCGCCGCTGCGGGTGACCATGGCGGCGGCGCGCAGCTTGGTAATCATGCCGCCGACGGAGAAACGGTTGCCGTCCGTGCCCTGGGCCATGCTGTAGACTTCACTGCCGAGCTCGTGCACGACGCTCATGCGCCGGCCGAGCGCACCGGTCGCCTCGTCACGCTCACGCATACCGTCAATCGTGGTCAGGAGGATAGTCAGGTCGGCCCGGGCCATGCCGGCCACCAGAGCCGCCAGGGTGTCATTGTCACCGACCTTGATTTCGTCCACGCACACCGAGTCATTTTCGTTGATGACAGGGAGGACATTACGGGCCAGCAGCTCGTTCAGGCATTGGGTGACCCGCAGGTGCCGGCTGTGGTCGTGGAGGTCGGCGGCGGTCAGCAGCAGCTGTCCGCAATGGAAGCCATGTTGTGCACTGGCCTCTTCATACAGCGTCATCAGCTGGCATTGGCCGACGGCGGCCAGCGCCTGCAGGGCCGCCAGACTCTTGGGCCGGCGACGCGTGGCAAGCAGTTCCATGCCGGCGCCGATCGCTCCGGATGTCACCACCACGATGTCCAGACCGCTCTGCCGCAGCTGCGCCACGACCCCGACCAGCTGCCGGATGCGCTCCGACGCCCCTTCGCCCTTGACGTCCATCAGCAAACGAGTGCCGACCTTGACCACCACCCGCCGAACCTGAGACAAAACCTCGGCCCGGACGCCATTGTCATCATAATCATATTGCATAGCCAAATGCCTGTCCCGAATGCCTGCTCCTGATGCCAAAATGGGAAAAAATGAAATTTAAGGGCGGATTGCCGACTTGCAACAACA
>CAYOUR010000189.1:0-8017 GCA_964407145.1 uncultured Lentisphaeraceae bacterium
CCTGGCTGGCCAGGCAGCCCCGGAACAGGCCCATGCACTGCTCCAGGTTGTTGATGTTGTACGCGCCAATCGCATACTTGCCATAGGCGGCCTTGAACAGCTCTTTCGTGGTCACAATCATTGCTGTAGTCCTTACTGTTGCGGAGCAAAAAAACACGCCTGCACGGCAAATGGCCAAGAGAAAACCGCCCGGCCCAGTTGCCAGATTCTAAAATCGGCTATAATATAATACATCAACCGGGGATTAAACCCGGCTCGGGCAAAAAAACCGCCTTTTTTGCCCCAAACCCGCCATGATCAATGGGTTCCGCCGATCTTTCCTGAGGACACCACCGTGCGCTTCCAATGCAGCCAATGCCAATGTGTGCTTGACATCGACGACTGCCAGCCCGGCGAGCTGGTCGCCTGCGGCCAATGCAGCAGCGCCGTCACGGTCCCGCCCACGCCGACGTCCCCCGGCGCCATCCTCGGCGACTTCGCCATCATCCGCGAAATCGGCGTCGGCGGCATGGGCACCGTCTACCTCGCGCACCAAATCAGCCTGGACCGCGACGTCGCCCTCAAGGTCCTCCTGCCAAACTTCGCGGAGGACATCGCCTTCATCCAGGACTTCATCAACGAAGCCCGGGCCGCCGCCAGCGTCAACCACCCGCACATCGTCCAGGCCTACGCCGTCAACTCCGACCAGGGCCTGTATTATTTCGCCATGGAATTCGTCGACGGACCGACCCTGAAGCAGCTGCTGGAACAGGACGGCCCGCTGCCGGTGGCCAAGGTCATCGACCTGGCCGGCGACATCATCTCCGCCCTCGACTACGCCTGGCGAGGCAAGAAAATCATCCACCGGGACATCAAGCCGGACAACATCATGATCACCAGCACCGGGCAGGCCAAACTGGCCGACCTGGGCCTGGCCCGGAAAATCACGGAACTGAACCCGGACGGCAGCTCGGAGCTCTACGGCACGCCGCAGTACATCGCCCCGGAACTGCTGTTCGGCCATCAGGCCTCCCAGGCCAGCGACATCTACAGCCTCGGCGCGACCCTGTACCACATCCTCACCGGCCAATGCCCCTATACAGCCGACCAGCCGGAGGACATCGTCAACCTGCACATCTTCGCGGAGCTGCCACCCCTGGCCAGCGTCAAGCCGGATGTGCCCCCCGCCCTGGCCGCCATGATCGAAACCATGCTGGCCAAAAGACCCGCGCAACGTTACGCCGAATACACCGAACTGCTCCAGGACTTCCAGCGGGTCAAAAACAATGAAATGCCGTCGCGCCTGCCCGCCGCCAATGCCCAGGCGCCACTTAACCCCGACTTGCCAGACCCACTCGAACTGCCGCCGGAAACCGAAACGGGGACAGCCGAACCTGCCGCAGCCGGGCCGCCACGCCTGAAAATCAGCAGCGGGAAAAAGAAATTCTCAACCACGTCGGCCGCCACCGCCGGCAACGCCGCGGGAACCGGCAGCACCGCGGGAACCGGCAACGCCGCGGGAACCGGCAGCGCCGCGGGAACCGGCAACGCCAGCGCCAGCGCGACCGGCTCCGCCGCGGCCGCGCCTGAGGGCGAACCGGCCGCCACCGGGGACGCCGCGCCCCCCAAACGCCTCCCGCGCCTGGCCGCCGCCGTGATACTGCTCCTGGTCGTGCTCGCGGCCGGCGGCGCCGCCGCCTGGTTCTTCCTCCTGCGACCCCAGGATGATGACGCCGCCAACGACACTGCCGTTGCCGGCGATGCCAAACGCGGTGACGACGCGGCCGGCCAGCTGGCCAAAGTCAAGGCCATGATCGCGGAAAAACAGAGTGATGCCGCCATCACGGCCGAACTGGCCCGGCTGGCGCCCGCCCTAAGTCCGGGTACTCCCGCCCACGGTGATTTCCTCGCCCTGGCCGCACCCTACGTGGAACAGGCACTGGCCACCGCCCGCGAGCCGGCCCTCCTGGAAAAACAGCAGCTCTGGGACCGGCAAGTCGCCGCCGCCAAGGTGGCCGCCGAACGCAAGGCCCAGGAAGAAGCCGCCAAGGCCGAAGAAGAACGCCAACAGGCCGAAGCCGAAAAAGCGCGGCTGGCCGCGGAGAAAGCCGAACAGGAACGGCAGCAGGAGCTGGCCGCCAGGAAGCAAAACATCCTGGCCGACATGCTGAACCATGCCAGCAACCACGACTATGATGCCGCCCAGCGCCTCTTCGCCAGCATGGCGGCCAGCCAGGATGAGCAACCCGCCAACTGGGCCAGGCAATGGCTCGGTATCATCGAACGCGCCGAAAAAGTCCACGCCGCCATCCGCAACTCCGGCACGACCTTCGCCGAAGTCGACGTCAACATGGGCGACAAACGCAAATGGAAAGTCGCCGACATCACCTTTGACAAAATCAAGATCACCTCCATGGTGATTGCCATTGACTCCCGCGGCAAAGACCGCAAGGACATCCAGAACCTGACCCTGGACCTCCGCTATCTGCTCCCCCCGCAGATCGTCACCCTGGCCCGCGAAGCCGCCCGCAAGGCCGGCTACGAAGGCGGCGAAACCGACGCCAGCGTCGCGGCCTACCTGATGGTACGAGGCGCCGCCGTCAACACCGTCCGAAGACCGCTGGAGCAGATTGACAACACCGACCTGGTTCTCGCCGACCTCGAAACCTTGAACAGCAACGCGTATGCCACGATGCTGGCCGAAGGCCTGTCCGGACAGGACAAAAAACAGGGCCTGCTGATCTTCAATTACCTGCGCGCCACTGCCCCCGACCAGCTCGAAAACATCCCCGACGAACTGCGGCAGACATTCCAAAAATAACGGCGACGACATCAGGGCGGACGCCCGACACCCTACCCCACGGCCCGCCCGGCAGCAACGTCATCGGGGGAGCCGTCTCAGCCTCACCCCGCCCCGATGCCAAGCCAGCGCCGGCGCCAGCCGGCGCCTCAGGGGATTCCCCAAGGGTAAGTCATTTTTTATCGAACACCTTCACCGACCCGATTCCCGCCCAGCCGGAAACCGGGTCGGCCACACCATAAAGATGACGCCGCCGCGGCGCCGGGCTGCTCCCTTCCTCATGCGCATCGTCCACTTCTCAGACCCACACTTCGGCGTTTTTCCGCCCGACATCTTGAGCCGGCCCGGCAAGTGCCTCCTGGGCGCCGCCAACTACTGGCTGCGCCGCCGACGGCATTTCCAGGCGGACATGGCCGCGCGCCTGGCAAAACAGCTGCCCGCCCTGGCCCCAGACCTGGTCGTCTGCACCGGCGACCTCGCTACGGTCGGCATCCCCGAGGAATTCACCCTGGCCCGAAAGCAGCTCCAGCCCATCCTCGACTGGGCCGGAGAACGCTTTGTCTTTGTCCCCGGCAATCACGACGCCTATGTCCGCGACCGCCTTTGCCAGGAGGCCCTGGCCGAGACCTTCCAGGCGCTCAACCGCGGCCGCTGGCAGCTTGACCAGCTGCCAGCCGTCCTTTTCCATGACCACGTCCGGCTCATCCTCATCCATGCCGCCCGGCCCGTGCCCTTTTGGCTGTCATGCGGGAGCCTCAGCGAAAACAGCCTGGCACGCCTTGACGCCCTGCTGCAGGAACCGCGGCGCCACGCCGAAACCCGCCTGGCCATCTGCCACTTCCCCGTCTTCACCCGAACCGGCGGCACGCCAGGATGGCGCCGCGGCCTCCAGGGCGGCGAAGGCATCCGCTGGCACTTGCTGCATAACCGCCTTGACGCCCTGCTCTGCGGCCATATCCATCACCCTTTTGTCTTCACCTGCCCCAGCCAGGCCCTGCAGGTATGCGCCGGCTCCCTGACCCTGAACGGCGCCTTCGCCCTGATCGACGTGCACACCGACTCACCCATCCCGCGCTGCCAGCACATTGTCCTGCAGTAACGCCTGACGCCACCCCACCTGGCAACGTCATCACAAGCCGCTTCGCCCCAACCCACCCCCGATACCCCAGGACAGCACATGAAACACTACCTCGCCTTTGACCTCGGTGCTTCCAGTGGCCGAGCCATCCTCGGAACCGTCGACAACCAAAAAATCACCCTGCGCGAACTGCACCGCTTCAGCAACGGCGGCATCGCCCTCAAAGACGGCCTGTTCTGGAACCTCCTCGGACTCTTCGAAGAACTGAAAACCGGCCTGCGCAACGCCGTCCAGTCCGGCGTCGAACTGGCCGGCCTGGCCATTGATACCTGGGGGGTCGACTACGCCCTGCTCGACCGCGGCGGCTGGCCAATCGGCTTCCCGCGACACTACCGCGATTCCAGAACTGACGACGTCATGCCCTGGACCTTCGAGCGGGTCTCCCGGCAAGACATCTACCAGGCGACCGGCATCCAGTTCATGAGCCTGAACACCATCTTCCAACTGGCCGCCTCGGTCCGCGCCGGCGACCCGGCCCTGCAGATTGCGGATAAGCTGCTGTTCATGCCCAATCTCCTCACCAACTTGTTCTGCGGCCACGTCGGAGCCGAATACAGCATCGCCACCACGTCGCAGCTGTTCAATCCCGTCGCCAACGACTGGGCCTGGCCCCTGATCGACGCGCTGGGCCTGAAACGGTCGCTGTTCCCCGATGTGACCCCGCCCGGAACCATCGTCGGACACCTCCTGCCGACCCTTCAACACGAGCTGAAGTGCCCGGCCTTGCCGGTAATCCTGACCGGCAGCCATGACACGGCCTCGGCCGTCGCCGCGGTCCCCGCCATCGGCGGCCAGCCCTGGGCCTACCTGTCCAGCGGCACCTGGAGCCTGCTCGGCGTCGAACTCGACCAGCCGCTGATTTCCACGGAAGCCATGACCGCCAATTATACCAATGAAGGCGGCGTCGGCGGCAAAATCCGCTTCCTGAAAAACATCATGGGGCTCTGGCTGATCCAGGAATGCCGGACCGAATGGAAACGCCAGGGCATCACCTACACCTTCGACGAGATGGACGCCATGGCCGCCGGAGCCGAACCGCTGCGCTCCTTCGTCAACCCCAATGACCCGTCCTTCACCGCACCCGGCGACATGCCGGCACGCCTGGCCGACTACTGCCGGAAAACCGGCCAGCCGGTGCCCGAAACGCCAGGCCAAATCATGCGCACCGCCCTGGAATCCCTGGCCCTCCGCTACCGGCAGACCATCGATGAACTGGAAACCATCACCCGCCAGCCAATCCAAGTCCTGCACCTGGTCGGCGGCGGCTGCAAGAACGAAGTCCTCAACCAGTTCACCGCCGACGCTGTCCGGCGCCCGGTGATCACCGGCCCGACCGAAGCCACCGCCCTCGGCAACATCGCCGGACAAGCCATCGCCACCGGCGAAATCAAGAACCTGCAGGCCGCCCGCGCCATCATTGCCGCCAGCACCGAAACCGTGACCTACCTGCCAAAAGCCGACGCAAACGCCTGGGAAAACGCCTACCAGCGCTTCCTGAAACTGCCGTGACGCCCCTCTGACCACAAACTCCGCCTTCGCCCACTGCCCACTCAAGTCCACTGCCCACTGACGTCCACTGACGTCCACTGACGTCCACTCAAGGCCACTGCCCACCGCCCACTATATCTCATCCCGGCTCTTGCGGCCATCACCGCAAGGCACAGCCAAGAACACCCATGAATTTTGATGTCATCGTCATTGGCGGAGGCCACGCTGGCTGCGAAGCCGCCCTGGCCGCGGCCCGTCTTGGAGCCAGCACACTCCTGCTCACGCTCAACAACGACCACATTGCCCAGATGTCCTGCAACCCGGCCATCGGCGGCGTGGCCAAGGGGCAGCTGGTGCGCGAAATCGACGCCCTGGGCGGCGAAATGGCCCAGAACACCGACGCTACGACCATCCAGTTCCGCATGCTCAACGACTCCCGCGGCGCCGCGGCCCTCTCCCCGCGGGCGCAGTGCGACCGCACCCTCTACCAGAAACGCATGAAGCTGGTGCTGGAACGCCAGCCCAACCTGATGATCCAGCAGGCCGAGGCCACCGGCTTCACCACCGCCCAAGGCCGAATCACCGGCATCACCACCGCCTTCGGCGACCACTGGCCATGCCGGACCGCCGTGCTCTGCACCGGGACCTTCCTGGCCGGAAAACTCCACTTCGGCATGCAGTCCTGCCCCGGGGGACGGGCCGGCGACGCCGCCGCCGACGCCTTTGCCAAGGCCATCCGCCAAGACCTCGGCCTCGAAACCGCGCGACTCAAAACCGGCACACCCGTGCGCATCCTCGGCAAAACCATCGATTTCGCCGGCCTGGACTCGCAAGTGCCTGACGACGACGGGAAGCGATTCTCCTTCCGACCGCTGCCCGGCGACCTGCCTGTGTTCAGCCGCCTCAGACTTGCCCAACGCCCCTGCTTCCTGACCTACACCACCGAGGAAACCGCACGCATCGCCCGCGACAACCTCGACCAGTCCCCCATGTATGCCGGACGCATCCACGCCACCGGCGCGCGCTACTGCCCGTCCTTCGAGGACAAAGTCGTCCGCTTCCCTGACCGCCCGCGACACCACGTCTACCTCGAACCGGAAGGCGACACCACGGACGAATACTACTTGAACGGCATCTCCACCAGCCTCCCGCCCGCCGTCCAGTGGCAGCTGCTCCGGTCGCTGCCCGGCCTGGCCAAGGCACACATCAGCCGCTATGCCTACGCCATCGAGTACGACTTCGTCTTCCCGCACCAGCTTGACGCCAGCCTGGCCGTGCGCCGCTGGCCCAACCTCTTCCTGGCCGGCCAGATCAACGGCACCAGCGGCTACGAGGAAGCCGCGGCGCAGGGCCTGGTCGCCGGCGTCAACGCCGCCCGTCAAGCCGCCGGTCTCACACCGCCCCTGACGGTCAGCCGCGACCAGGCCTACATCGGCGTCATGATCGACGACCTGGTCACCAAGGACATCGTCGAACCCTACCGGCTGTTCACCAGCCGGGCCGAATACCGCCTGTCACTGCGCCAGGACAACGCCGACCGGCGACTTACCCGCCTCGGCCACGCCATCGGCCTGGTCCCGGCCGCCGAAGTCGCCCGCCTTGACCAGCTGGAACGCGACATCGACGACGCCATCCGCCTGTTGCGCACCATCCGGCTCGACGGACATTCCGCCTGGGAGCTGTTGCACCAGCCGGACTTCTCCTACGAACGCCAGGCCAACCTGCCCGTCTTCCCGCCCCGGGTCCTGGAACAAGTCGTGATCGCCGCCCGCTACGGCGGCTACATCGCTCACCAGGAACGCCAAGCCGCGGCCATGCGCCGGCTGGACGCCTGCCCCATCCCCCCGGACTTCCGTTTCGACCTCCCTGGCCTGAGCGCCGAAGCCATCGCCAAATTGAGCAAACGCCAGCCCGCCACCCTGGGACAGGCCGCCCGCATCGACGGGGTCACTCCGGCCGAGCTGGCCCTCCTCCAGGTCCGCCTGAAAGCCGCCACCGGCAACAGCCAGCTGCCCTAAGCATAACCGGCCTGAATCGGCCCCGGTCGACATTGCCGCCACCACAAAACCAGAGAAACACCATGACAGCCAAAGACAGGCCCCTGTTCAATTCGACACGAAAAGTGTCCGAAATCTTCCTCGACTACGCTTCGCCGCTGCTGGATTTCGCCGGCCCCGATGTCACCAAGACTGAACTGGAGAATTTCCTGAAACTGGCCTTCATCACCTGGAATTCCGTCATCCTGGATGAGCATAACCCCAAAAATCACCTCATCAAAGAGATGAAACAGCTCATCCGCAACGCCGAACCGCCGATACGGGATTTCCTCATGATGATGGTCCAACGGAAAAAAACCGACTTCGCCCAGGAAAAATTTCTCATCGGGACATTCAAAGTCTACAAGGAAAAAGGCGATTTCCGTGTCCAGGTCGAAGCCCGGGCCAAACCGGAGCAAAAAAACTGACCGCGGCGACTCACCAACCGATTTTTCAGGGCCAGCCAGGTTGACAAGGGCCATTTCGGCGATAAAGTATATCCTCATTCAACCGGAAATTCATCAATTTTGCCCGATGGTGTAATGGTAGCACAACTGATTCTGGTTCAGTTTGTCT
>CAYOUR010000190.1:0-7947 GCA_964407145.1 uncultured Lentisphaeraceae bacterium
ATGCCAGGACGACGGCACCATACCATGGCGCAATTCTCAATGGGTGACCGGTTACTGACCGGTTATTTCACTGCCCACTCCAGAACTGGCGGAAACCCGGAACATGGTTATATTATATTTTTTTTCGCGCCTTTTTTATTTCCTTGTGCTTCATCCGGGCTTGGAACATGGATTTCCTGCGTCTGCAAAACAAGAACATCGTGCTGATGGGCGTTGCCAATCGCCGCAGCGTGGCCTGGGCCGTCGCCCAAGTCCTGCGCGAGCTTGGCGCCCATGTCATCTACGTGTTCAAGGACCAGGAGCTGCTCGCCAAGAACCGCAGCCTGGTCGGCGCCGCGGCGTCCTGTGTCGTCTGTGACGTGGAGTCCGACCATGACATCGCCGCCCTGCCCGAACGGGTCAGCCAGCACGCCGACATCGTGCACGGCCTGGTCCACTCCATCGCCTACGCCAACTTCAGCGAAGGCCTGAAGCCCTTCCACGCCACCGTCAAAAAAGACTTTTTGCAGGCGGTGGACATTTCCTGCTTCTCGCTGATTCAAACCTGCGACCGCTTGAAAGGCCTGTTCGCGCCGGACGCCGCGATTGTCACCATGAGCATCTCGACCACCAGAATGGCCTCAGAGAACTACGGCTACATGGGCCCGATCAAGGCCGCGCTCGACTCCAGCGTCGCCTTTCTGGCCAAGTCCCTGAGCCAGGCGGTCTCGCCGTTCATCCGGGTCAACGCCGTCGGCGCCGGTTTGCTTAAGACCTCGGCCTCCGCCGGCATCCCCGGCTATATCGACGCCTATCTGTATGCCGAAAAAATCATCCCTCGGCACCAGGCACTGTCCACGGACGAGCCGGCCCAGGTGGTCGCTTTCCTGCTCAGCCCCCGCTCCAGCGGCATCAATGCCCAGACCATCACCGTCGACGCCGGCATGAGCATCAACTACTTTGACCACGACGTGGTCCGATGCGTCACCTCGCCAGCCGCCAGCCGCGATTGACCAGGCGTCCCAACCGCCTGCCATCACGGCCGGGTCTGGCAACCAGACCCGGCCGTGTTTTCTTTCCACCCTTCCGTCACCTGTCGCGCACCGGCAACAACAATATTCCATATTCCCGCGAAGCCGTGACCGGCTTCGGTTTCTGCAACCGCCAACCCACCCAGGAAACGAGCCATGAACTCCGAGCTCCAGCGCCTCCTAGCCATGCAGAACGACCATGTGCTGAACACCTACACCCGCGACACCATGATGGTCCGCGGCCAAGGGTCGTATCTTTGGGACCTGGACGGTCGCCGCTACCTGGATTTCGCCATGGGCATCAGCGTCTGCAATCTCGGCCATTGCCATCCGCGCGTCACCGCCGCCATCTGCCAACAGGCCGGCACGCTCGTGCACGTCTCCAACCTGTTCTACAATGACAAACAGCCGCAGCTGGCCAAGCTCATCGCGGACCACAGCTTCGGCGGCAAGGTCTTCTTCGCCAACAGCGGCGCCGAAGCCAACGAGGGTCTGATCAAACTCGCCCGCCGCTGGGGAAACAGCCAGGGCGGACGCTCCGACATCATCGCCATGGAAAACTCCTTCCACGGACGCACTCTCGCCACCCTCGCCGCCACCGGCCGCAGCAAATACCGCGACGGCTTCCAGCCCGATATGCCCGGATTCAGCTTCGCGACCTATAACGACCTCGAATCCGTCAAAGCCAAAATCACCGCCCGCACGGCCGCCATCCTGGTTGAACCCGTGCTCGGCGAAGGCGGCGTCATTCCGGCGACCCAGGCCTTCCTGGCCGGACTGCGCCAACTCTGCGACCAGCACAACCTCCTGCTGCTCTTCGATGAAGTCCAGACCGGCATGGGCCGAACAGGCAAGTATTTCGCACACCAGCATTTCGGCATCGTGCCGGATGCCATGAGCATGGCCAAGGCCTTGGGCAATGGCCTCCCGCTCGCGGCCTTCGAAGTCCAGCAGCGACTGGCCAATGTCCTGACGCCCGGCACCCACGCGAGCACCTTCGGCGGCACGCCGCTCGCCTGCGCCGCCGGCATCGCCGTGTTTGAAGCCCTGGAGCAGGACCATGTCCTGGCCAACGCCAATGCCATGGGCGAACGGTTCGAACAGGAGCTGCTGGCCCTGAAGGCCAAGCACAGCTATGTCACGGACCTCCGCCGCCTTGGCCTGATGATCGGCCTGGATGTCGGCGACAAGGTCAAGGCCGTCCAGGCCGGCTGCCGCGAACGCGGCCTGCTGGTGCTGACCGCCGGCGAACAGACCATCCGGCTGCTTCCCGCCCTGACCATCACTAGCGAACAGGTCGAGGAAGGCGTCGCCATCCTCGCCGAAGCCATGGCCTGAACATAAACGGCATGGACGGCATGACGGTTACCCGCCCGCCGCCCATGCCGTTTAACGGTCATCTGCGTCGCCCTGTCAAATCAAGGTCCGTACCCATCTGGCGGCAAATCCCTGGCCGACGCCGACGTCCTAACCGCAGGGCGGCCGCTCGGAGCCGGACTCGGACCCCTCACCCGCCGCGGACCACCGCCTCCTGCACATACGCCGCCAAAATACCGGCGGCTTCCTGCAGGCGGGACGGACGCGTGCGTGGCTGCTGACGCAAGGCCACGTCCAGCAGGTCCTCATGCGGCACAAACGGCTGCACGATATGCCGCTTGGCTCCGGCCGCCAGCTTGCCGCAGTCGTGCAGCTCCTGGTCTGTATGAAATGTCTCGATCACGGTCGTCCGAAATTCGTAGTCTCGGGCACGGTCAATGATCAGACGCACCGACCGGCGAATCTTCTCATAGTCGCCAAAGCCCGTCAGCTGCTCATAGGAATCCAAGGCGCACTTGATGTCCATGGCCACGTAGTCCAGCCGGTCGATGACCGCCTCCAGCACCTCGGGACAGGCGCCGTTGGTGTCGAGCTTGACGGCAAAGCCATGTCGGCGGAAACAATCAATCGTCTCCGGCAGGGCGGGCTGGATGGTCGGCTCGCCGCCGCTGATCACCACGGCCTTGACCCACTGCCGCTTGAAACGCTGGATGATCTCCTCCAGCTCCTCCCAGGTGTAATTCTTGCCGCCGCCCGACAACAGCTCGACATTGTGGCAGAAGCCGCAACGGAAATTGCACCCGCGGGTGAACATCAGCGCCGCCAGGCGACCCGGGTAATCCACCAGGGTGGCGTGCTGCTGAAACGCATGAATCGCGGAAAAAGAAGACATCAGAACCAAAACCACCCTGCAGCCCATTCGACTGCCTTGCGTTAGCCAACAACTGCGCTCACCCCAGGCCAGGCCGCCGCGCCTGGGCGCGTCATCCCCGACGGCCCTTGCCGCTCAGGCGCCGGCCGCGCCGGCCGCCTCCTGGAGAATCGCCTCCAGCATCTCCGGCGTGATGATGCCCTTGCCCTCCGGGCTGTAGTCCGTCTGCAACCCGAGATACTGATACAGCCGCGAACGCCGGCATACCGGGTCGGCCGCGCCGGGATTGAGGTTCTCCACATAACTTTCCCGACCGTCGGTTTCCACCCGCGTCACCAGCATGGCGGGAACGCGGCTCGGATTCAGGCATTGCGCCTGGCAGAAGGCGACCAAACCGTCCTCCGTGCCCAGATCCTCGTATTTTTTCACAAACCGCCCCTGCCAGGGCGGCGACGCCAGCAGCGTGTCCAGCCGCCGGTTGAGCATGGAGCACTTGGCGCAGCCCTCCTTGCCAAACACATGAACAATATATTTTGCCGACTCTTCTGCCATCATGCACCTCGCTGGCCTGAACTTTCAGGCCGATATTCACGTTCTCGCCAATGGGAAATCATCCGCCTGACGAGTGGCTGGCGTCCCGCCTTCGCGATGGCCGCCGCCACCCGGCGGGGCTCTTATTCGGCAGACTGCACGGCGTAGCGACCCTTCTGGCGGGCGATCAGCTCGCCATAGCGCTTCGACTTGTTCCAGTTCTGAATCTTGCTGAAATAGCCCACCACGCGCGTTTCGCCCACGACTTCCTCCGAGCCGCATTGCTGGCAGCTTTCCTGCAAACCGCGCGACTGGTGGCCGCATTTCATGCAGTACGTGAACTCCGGTGAAATCGTCACCTGCGCCGACTGCGTGCGCAGGAACACTTCACGCATCAGCTCCGCAATCGCGGCCGACGACGGGCGCTCCTCGCCGATGAACGCGTGCGTAATCGCCCCGGACTCGATGACGCTGTGGAACATCGCCTGCTTCTCGATGCGCTCCACCAGGCAGACCGGGGCCTCCGCCGCCAGATGAATCGAATTGGTGTAGTACACCGCATCCTCCGGCCCCTTGACAATCTCCTTCGCCTCCTGCGGATAGTAGATCAGATCCGCCTTGGCCAAACGGCGCGCCGCACTCTCCGCCGGCGATTCCTCCAGCGTGAACTTCAGCCCGTGCAGCTTGGAATACTCCTTGGCGCGCAGGTACATGTGCGATACGATCCGCAGAGCCATGGCAAACGACTCCTGCGACTCGTGCATTTCCTGGCCGGTGATGAATTTGACCGCGTCGTTGACGCCGATCAGGCCGATGATGTAAGTCGCCTTGTCCAGCTCGACATACGGCCGGCCATCGCAGGCCGTCTTGCCAATCTGCCACAACGGCCGCCCCGGGCCGCTCATCATCTCCGTAATCTTCGCCTTCTTCTGCAGATGCGCATCCACCGCCAGGTCCATGGTCCGGTCAATCTCCGCCAAAACTCCCTCGACCGTCTTGTGGCCGCGCCGGGCCGCTCGATACGACGCCTGCGGAATGTTGATCGTCACATTCTGGAACCCGCAGAAACGCATCGACTCGGGATGCCGCAGCATCCGGTTGTCGTCAATCGTCGTGCGCAACCGGCAGCAGGCCGAAAGCGTGACCTCGTCACGGTCAAAGATGAAATAGGTCGAGCCGTTCTTGCTGGCCAGGTCGCACGCTTCCTGGTAGATGCGGTACTGCTCCGGATCCTCAAACGTCTCCTGGCTGATGTGGAAGTCGCACTTGGGAAACTCAAACACGCGGCCATGACGGTCGCCGTCCGAAAACACCCGCAGCAGGGCGGACGTGAACCGGCGCGCCTCCGGAATGTAGTCGCCGTACGTCATCAGATGCTCGCCGCGGGCCTCCAGGTCGGCCGCCGGCCCGGACGCATAATGCAGCCCGTCTTTGGCCGAATGCAGCTCCCGCAGCACCAGGCGCCGCGAGCCGTCCTCCTCGACCACATACAGGTCCATCAGCTTGTTGCCCGCCGCGTCCCGGTCATCCTCACGCAATTCATCCTCCAGCGTCGTGATTCGGCCGTCGGCCCGGCGCAGCATGTACTTGCCTCCCGGCCCGATCGCCGGCACCGTCTGCAGGTATTTGGGCACCCCGGTGTGGATGTTGAAGTCCAGAAACAAGGTCTGCCCGCCGCGGGAAAACGCGTTTTGGGAGCCATTGAAGACCAGCTCCTGCGCCACCTGGCGCACATCCTTTTCGCTCATGCCGACCAGATACGGCGCGTAGAAGATGTTGATGTAGGCGATGCCCAACGCGCCGGCGTAGTTCGCCTGCATCGACGCCAGGAAGGTGTTCAAATGACCGGTCAGCACCGACGCCGAACGCGCCGGATTCGATTCGGTGTTGAGGTTGGACAAGTCGCGCAGCCCGTACTTCTTGATGTATTCAATCGAGTGCGACGAACAATACACCCGGTGCGGATAGCCCAGGTCGTGCAGATGCACGGCGCCGGAATCATGCGCCTCCTTCACGGCCGGACTGAAGATCGTCTCCAACCCCCACTGCTTCAATATCAGCTCGGCGATGCTCAGGTTGACCGCCTCGGGATTATTGCTCACAATGTTGCTGTTTTCGGTCGGCTTGGTGTACATCAGGTTCTCAATGAACTCGCGCGGCACATGGTACAGCGACAGGTCCTCCAGCCGATTCTTGTAGCCGCGCTCGACCAGCACGTTGTTCACCATCGCCCGAATCAGATTCGTGCCCACCCGCTTCATGTTGCTGGCGATGATCTGGTTCTCCACCTCCTTGGCCACGCTGACCGCCGACTCCTCGTCCAGGTGCAGGACGTCAATCAGCTTCTTGGAGATGCGGTTGCGGTCCCAGGGCAGGACATCGCCCTGCGACGTCGACTGCACCAGCAGCAGCGTCTGGTCCGTGATGTCATTCTTCTCCTTCGCGGCCTGAAGGTCGCGAACCTGAATCGCCGCCCGCGCCCGTTCGCGCATCTTCCGGTAACGCTTGAAGGCCGACACCGTCGCCGACAGGTTGTGCTCCGACATGATGATCTCAACCATGTCCTGAACATCCTCCAGGCGCGGCACCCGCTGGCCGTCCTGGTCAGGAAGCGTGTAGTATTCGCACAGCGGATTGTCCAGCTGCGCCACCACCTCCTCGGCTATCGCCGTCGCCACCCCCTCGTCGACCTCTTCGCCGTGCTGACGCGAAGCCGCCTCGCCCGCCTTTAACACCGCCTGCGCGATCTTCTCGGGCCGAAACGGCACCAAATGACCGTCACGCTTGCGGAAATACTGAAACGGATTCTTCTCGCCCTTGCTGCTCATGATCATGCCTCACCTCGTCTTCATGGTCCTGAAATTGCTATCCAGAGCGCGACTTCCAACTTCTGGAAACTCCCTAACACCCTGATCCATGCCGGCTACACGCCGTTCGCTATCATCGTTGAAACACTCGAAACGAAAAACGTCAGGCTACGCTTTCCGGGACAACAAACACTATATATGGGGTTTTCGTGGATGGCAAACACTAATTGTGGTAAAATTCTGCTTTTTTTCAACAATTTTTCTAATCTCTTTGCCAGGATGGTGTTCCGCCCCTGAGAAAAGCACAGGCGGCGCCGTTCTTCCCTCAGGAAGTCCCGGCGCCGCCTGTCATAGTCATTTTCGCGGCCATGTCAAGCTCTGGCGGCGCTATTTTTCGCCGGCGGCATTAGGTCCGAGCAGATGCAGTCCGCCGTCCAGGTAAAGCGTCTGGCCGGTGATGGCTTCCATTTGCGCCAGGAAGAGGCAGGCCCTGGCCACTTCCTCCATGGTCACGGCGCGTTGTGTCGGCACCCTGGCCAGCAACGGCGACATTTTTTCCGGCGGCACTCCCGGCGGCGGCGCCACCAGTCCCGGTGCGACGCCGTTGACCCGGATGCGCGGCGCCCATTCGAGAGCCGCGGCCTCGGTGGCGTCGCGGAGTGACTTCTTGGCCAGTCCGTACGCCCCGGCTCGGAAGTCCGCTTGCGCGACACGCTGGTCCAGCAGATTGATGATCGCACCCTTGCGGCAGACAGTCGCGAACGAACGCATCAGCAGAAAAGGCGCGATGAAATTGACCGCATAGGCGTCAGCCAGACGCTGCGCATCCGTCTCCGACAGCGGACGCCGTGAATAAACCGCCGCGCTGTTGACCAGGACATCAATTGGCCCGCCGGCCCCGGTTACTGCCGGCAGCAACCCGTCCACCTGGCTCTGGTCAAGCAGATCGGCCTGGACCACGGTGTGCCCGGCCGCGTCGCCGCCGAGTTCCGCGTGCAGCGCCAGCGCCGCCGACTCCGACTGCCGGTAATGAATCACCACCCGATAGCCGGCCGCCGCAAAGACCCGGACAATCGCCTGGCCAATCCGCACCGCGCCACCCGTGACCAACACCCGTTTCGCTGTGCACTGTACCGCTGACATGGCCCCTCCGTCAATCAGAAACATCGCCTGCATCCATGCTCCTCATTAACATAATACCGACGCGGACAAGCGCGCACCGCCGGACAACACTTTTGCCGGAGAAGCGTAACCGGTCACCCATTGAGAACAAATCAACGGCACGGTTCCGCCGTCCTTGCACGATGCCCGGCAAATGAAGCTGTACGATCTGCGGCAGCTCCACAACGTCTCTGTCGCGGAGCGGAAAAAGCCCCGAAGGGGCGAGACATAACAGCCCAGGGCGGCGCAC